>JAEYVZ010000096.1 GCA_023431405.1 Actinomycetes bacterium | reverse complement strand
AGCTCGGCATCTCGCAGATCGTCTGGGCGCCGATGGCGCAGGGCGTGCTGTCGGGCATGTACCTGCCCGGCCAGCCGCGCCCGGCCGGGTCGCGCGCGACCGACGAGAAGAGCGGCGCGCGGTTCATCGAGCGCTTCCTCAACGACGAGGTGCTCACCGCCGTGCAGAAGCTCAAGCCCATCGCCGACGAGGCGGGCCTCACGATGCCGCAACTCGCGATCGCGTGGGTCCTCCAGAACCCGAACGTGGCTGCGGCCCTCGTGGGGGCGTCGCGTCCCGAGCAGCTCGAGGACTCGGTCAAGGCGTCGGGAGTGGTCCTCGACGACGCGACCAAGGCGGCCATCGACGAGGCGCTCGCCCCTGTCGTGGTCACCGACGTCGAAGAGACCTACAGCGTCTCCCCCAAGAGCCGCCCGGCCTGATCCGACCGGTCGCATGACATGGTGACGAGCGCCGGCATCCTGCTGTACCGCCTCCCCGTGCGGGAGTCGCGGGAGGTGTCGGTGCTCGTCGCCCACATGGGCGGGCCGTTCTGGGCCTCGAAAGACGAAGGTGCGTGGTCGATTCCCAAGGGGGAGCTGACCGACGACGAATCCGCCCTGGATGCCGCCCGGCGCGAGTTCCGCGAAGAGCTCGGCGTCGAGCCGCCCGAGATCGACTACGCCGAGCTGGGCATCTTCCCGTACTCCTCCGGCAAGCGGATCGTCGTCTTCGTCGGCGATGGCAGCGGGTTCACGGCATCCGACTTCACCTTCGGCACCTTCGAGATGGAATGGCCGCCGCGGTCGGGCCGCAGGCAGGCGTTCCCCGAGGTCGACCGGGCCGAATGGATGCCGGTCTCCCGAGCCCGCGAGCTTCTGGTGAAGGGGCAGCGGCCGGCGCTCGACAAGCTCGATGAGCTGCTGCAGGCGCTGCGCGGGTGACGCCGTTCGCGTCGGCGGGCCGTGCGACCGTCGGCCGGTGGCCCGTGGGTCCTGGCCCTCGCACCTCTGGCGCGTGTCGGTGGGGCGGGTCAGAATGGCGCGTGAGTCGAGAGGAAGGGCACTGACATGGCTCACGGCGACATCACACACATCGACATCCCGGTCAGCGATCTCGAGGCGGCGGGGAAGTTCTATTCGACGCTGTTCGGCTGGCAGATCTCCGAGATGCCGGGCTTCGAGGGCTACCCGATGTGGCAGGCACCGAACGGCATCAGTGGCGGCGGACTCGCGCCGCGCTCCGACGGGTTCACACAACCCCGCTCGTACGTGGAGGTGGATTCCATCGACGACACGATCGCGGCCGCGGAGGCGGCGGGCGGCACCGTGGCCATGCCGAAGGAGAACATCACCGAGACGAGCTGGTGGGCGGTCATCGTCGACCCTGACGGCAACCACATCGGCCTCTTCGAGGGCACGACGGGGTGAGCAGGCCGGGCTCCGCCGACGCGGAGAACCGTCCGGGCTGACCGCGGGCGAACCGGGGCGCTCAGCGCTTCTTCTTGGGCGCTGCCGAGACGTCGAGACGCTCGTGCAGCCCGCCGAGTGACGACCATGCGCTCGCCTTCCCCGACGCCGCATGCTCGGCCGCGCGCACAGCGCGCTCGTCTGCCCATTCGTTGAGCACGTGTCCCCGGTGGCCGCGCACGTGCTCGAGCACCACGTCGGGAAGTCCCGCGGCGCGGCGCGCGTCGCGGGCCGCGATGAGCTGCTCGAGAAGGTCCTGGTTCTTCGTCGGCGCGCCGGTGGAGGTCTTCCACCCGCGGCGCCGGTGCGCGTCCATCCACGAGGAGTACGTGTCGATCGCGTACTTCGAGTCGGCCTGCACCACCAGCTCGGCCACGTCGGCGTGGTCTTCGATCGCCTTCAGGAGGCCGAGCAGTTCGCCGATGTTGTTCGTGCCGACAGGAAGCGAGCCTGCCGCCCAGTGGCCGTCTTCGCCGACCCAGGCCCATCCGGTCGGTCCCGGGTTCCCCTTGCAGGCGCCGTCGGTGGCCACGATGTAGCGAGCGGAGTCTGTCACCCCTCGACGGTAGCCGATCGGCGCTGCGCCATCTGCCGCCCGTGCCCCTGTGCTCGGTGGGGTCGGGCGTGAGCGGAACGCCCGCAGGCATGGGAGAATGTATACCGAAGTCGCTTCTTTTGCCCGCGGTGACCCGATTGCGTCGCTTTTTGTATACACTGACAGCATGCGAGCGAGTGAGCGGGCGTACCAGACGCTGCTCGACGAGATCCAGTCGGGCGCACTTCCGCCGCGTACCGTGCTCGCCGAGGTCGAGCAGGCCGCCCGTCTCGGCGTGAGCCGCACGCCGCTTCGGGAAGCACTCGGACGACTGGCCGCCGACGGTCTCGTGGAACAGGCCTCGCCCCGCGTGACCGTTGTCACCGGCATCGACACCGACGACATCCGCGACCTGTTCGCGGTGCGGCGGGCTCTCGAAGAGGCCGCCGCGCGACTGGCCGCCGCAGGCGCGGCCGCCCACGGCACGGCGACCCCGCGCGACGGCGTCTTCGCGGGCCTGGCTGAGGAGTTCGCCGCCATCGAGCCGGCCGGCGACCCCGATCGGTACTACGCCCTCATCGCCCGATTCGACGCGGCCCTCGACGCCGCCGTCGACAACGACTACCTCACCGCCGCTCTCAGGAACGTGCGCACCCACCTCGTGCGGGTGCGGCGGCTCGCGCGCGACAACCCCGCCCGTCTCGCCGCCTCGGCGGGCGAGCATCGGCTCATCGCCGCAGCGATCGCATCGGGCGACGCCGACCTCGCCGCCCACGCGACCCACGTGCACCTGCATAACGCCCTCGTCAGCATCCTCGACTCCCTGGAGGCCACCCCATGACCGTCACCCACCACGTGCGTGTGTATCGCAGCGAAGAGCCGCTTCCCCGCGAGCAGCAGCTGGCCCACAAGATCGCCGAGGTCGCCGCCGACCCCGTGGGCGTCGAGCCCGACGTGGTCGACATGATCATCAACCGCGTCATCGACAACGCGTCGGTGGCGGCGGCATCCCTCACCCGCGCCCCCGTGAGCTCGGCGCGCGCGCAGGCGCTCTCCCACCCAGCCTCTCGCGGCGGCGACGGGGCCACCGTCTTCGGCGTCGACAGCGCGACGCACACGAGCCCCGAGTGGGCGGCGTGGGCCAACGGCGTCGCGGTGCGCGAGCTCGACTACCACGACACCTTCCTCGCGGCCGACTACTCGCACCCGGGAGACAACATCCCGCCGATCCTCGCCGTCGCCCAGCACGTCGGAGCCGACGGTGCCGCCCTCGTCCGCGGCCTCGCCACCGGATACGAGATCCAGATCGACCTCGTGCGGGCGATCTGCCTCCACAAGCACAAGATCGACCACGTCGCGCACCTCGGCCCCTCGGCCGCCGCCGGCATCGGCACCATGCTCGGGCTCGACGCCGACACGATCGCTCAGGCGGTGGCTCAGGCGCTCCACACGACCACCGCCACTCGGCAGTCGCGCAAGGGGGAGATCTCCACGTGGAAGGCGCACGCTCCCGCGTTCGCCGGCAAGATGGCGATCGAAGCGGTCGACCGGGCGATGCGCGGCGAGACGTCGCCGAACCCCATCTACGAGGGCGAAGACGGCGTCATCGCCTGGATGCTCGACGGTCCCGACGCGTCGTACGACGTGCCTCTGCCCGCGCCCGGCGAACCCAAGCGCGGCATCCTCGACTCCTACACGAAGGAGCACTCCGCGGAGTACCAGGCGCAGGCCTGGATCGACCTCGCCCGCAAGCTCCACCGCGAGCACCCCGAGCTCACCGACCCGGCCAACGTCGCCTCGATCGTGCTGCACACCTCGCATCACACGCACTACGTGATCGGTTCGGGGGCGAACGACCCGCAGAAGTACGACCCCACCGCCTCTCGCGAGACGCTCGACCACTCGATCCCGTACATCTTCGCCGTCGCCCTGCAGGACGGCGGCTGGCATCACGTCGACTCGTACACCCCCGAGCGGGCAGGTCGCCCCGACACCGTGGCCCTCTGGCACAAGATCACGACGGCCGAGGATGCCGAGTGGACCCGCCGGTACCACTCTGAAGACCCCGACGAGAAGGCCTTCGGTGGCCGGGTGGAGATCACTCTCGCCGACGGCACGCGGTTGGTCGACGAGATCGCGGTCGCCGACGCCCATCCGCTCGGCGCGCGACCGTTCGCCCGCGCCGACTACATCCGCAAGTTCCGGCTCCTCGCCGAGCCGGTGCTCGACGCGGACGAGATCGAGCGTTTCCTCGACCTCGCCCAGCGACTCCCCGAGCTCACCGCCGACGAGGTGCGACAGCTCAACATCGTCGCGCGCGCCGGCGTGCTCGACGCGGCACCCGCTCCGAAGGGCCTCTTCTGATGCTGTACGCCTCGACCCCCGCCGCCGAGAAGCGCCGGCTCTTCCGGGAGCGGCTCGACTCGGGGGAGATCCTCCGGTTCCCGGGCGCCTTCAATCCCCTGAGCGCCCGCCTCATCGAGCAGAAGGGCTTCGAGGGCGTCTACATCTCGGGCGCGGTGCTGTCGGCCGACCTGGGGCTCCCCGACATCGGTCTGACGACCCTCACCGAGGTCGCCGGTCGCGGGCAGCAGATCGCACGGATGACGGAGCTGCCCGCCATCATCGATGCGGACACGGGCTTCGGCGAGCCGATGAACGTCGCACGCACGATCCAGACGCTCGAAGACGCGGGCCTTGCCGGCGCCCACATCGAGGACCAGGTCAACCCCAAGCGATGCGGGCACCTCGACGGCAAGGCCGTCGTCGACGCCCAGACGGCCACCCGCCGCATCCGTGCCGCCGCCGACGCCCGCCGCGACCCGAACTTCCTCATCATGGCGCGCACCGACATCCGTGCCGTGGAGGGACCGCAGGCAGCGATCGACCGTGCGAAGTCGCTCGTCGACGCGGGCGCCGACGCGATCTTCCCCGAGGCCATGCGCGACCTCGCCGAGTTCGAGGCGATGGCCGCCGCGCTCGACGTGCCGATCCTGGCCAACATGACCGAGTTCGGCAAGTCGGAGCTGTTCACGGTCGACCAGCTGCGCGATGCCGGGGTGCGCATCGTCATCTGGCCGGTCTCGCTTCTCCGCCTCGCCATGGGCGCGGCGGACCGCGCGCTGGATACGCTGACCGAGGAAGGGCGACTGACCTCCCTTCTCGGCCAGATGCAGCACCGGGCCGATCTGTACGACCTCGTCGACTACGAGGGGTACAGCCACTTCGACACGAACGTCTTCACCTTCCAGATCGACCGATGACGGCCGCCCCGAGCGGAGGTCTCGCCACAGGCGGCGACACCACCGGCGGAGCGTAACGAGAGGACTGAGCAATGGCAGACATCAAGAAGGGCCTGGCGGGCGTCGTCGCCGACGTGACCGCGATCAGCAAGGTCAACCCCGAGACGAACTCGCTGCTGTACCGCGGCTACCCCGTGCACGAGCTTGCGGCCACTCAGCCGGTGGAAGCCGTGGCGCACCTGCTGTGGCACGGCGATCTTCCCGACGAGGTGCAGCTGGCGGCGCTGCGGGAGACGGAGCGCGCGCACCGCTCGCTGACCGACGACGTCCGCGCCGTCATCGAGCTCACCCCCCTCGATGCGCACCCGATGGATGAGGTGCGCTCCGCGGTGAGCGTGCTCGGCGCACGCGACCTCGCCGGCACCGGGTCGGTGCTGGATGCCACGGGCACGCCGGAGGAGAATCTGGCCCGCAGCATCCGGCTGTTCGCCGCCCTCCCCGCGATCGGCGCGTACGGGCAGCGCCGACGCCGCGGGCTCGACCTGATCGAGCCGCGCGACGACCTCGACTACGCGGCCAACTTCCTGTGGATGACGTTCGGCGAGGAGGCATCGCTGGATCCGGTCGTGGTGGACGCGTTCAACCGCTCGATGATCCTCTACGCCGAGCACTCGTTCAACGCGTCGACGTTCACCGCCCGTGTCATCACCTCGACGCTCAGCGATCTCTACTCCGCTGTCGTGGGAGCGATCGGCGCGCTCAAGGGCCCCCTGCACGGTGGCGCGAACGAGGCGGTGCTGCACGTGTTCGACGAGATCGGCAGCGCCGACGACGTCGTGCCGTGGCTGGAGCGGGCGCTCGCCGAGAAGCGCAAGATCATGGGGTTCGGCCACCGCGTCTACAAGCGCGGCGACTCGCGCGTGCCGACGATGAAGGCGGCGCTCGACACCCTCATCGCGCACTACGACCGCCCCGACGTCGAAGCCCTCTACTCGACGCTGGAGGCGGAGTTCGTCTCTCGCAAGGGCATCTACCCGAACCTCGACTATCCGTCGGGTCCGGCCTACAGCCTCATGGGATTCGACACGCTCACCTTCACGCCGCTGTTCGTCGCGGCGCGGGTCGTGGGGTGGACCGCCCACATCATGGAGCAGGCGGCGTCGAACGCGCTGATCCGCCCGCTGTCGGAGTATGTCGGGCCCGACGAGCGGCACATCGACGGCTTCGTCGACGAGGTCGGCACGGCGTCGATCGCCTTGCGGGAGGCGGAAGCCGAGGCGTGACGAGAGGGGGGCGCCGGCGGTTCACACCCGCGGCGCCCCCCTCAATATGAGGGCTTTCTCACCCGGGACTGTGACCGGTCTGAGTATCGTCTCCTGGACAGCCGCAGACACACCGCCGTGCCTGCGCACGCTCAGGAGTCCTCATGCCGAAGTCGTCGTCCTCCCCGTCCTCCTCGTCGCTCCAGCCCGCCCGCCCGCATCCGCGATCGGCGGCGCGGCGGCTGAGCCGCCTGCTCGCCGTCCTGGCATCCGCCGCCCTCGTCGCCGGGGGGATCGCGGTCACCGCCCCGGCCGCGGCCGGCGCTGAGCCGCGCACCTTCGCCCTCGTCGGCGACCTCCAGAGCGAACTCGGCTGCCCCGGCGACTGGCAGCCCGACTGCGCAGCGACAGAACTCGCCCCCACCACCACGCCCGATCTCTACGCGGCGGAGTTCGAGGTGCCCGCCGGCTCGTGGAAGTACAAGGTCGCCGTCGGTGACACCTGGGACGAGGCGTACGGGCTCGACGGCGGCGGCGACGACATCCCGCTGACCATCGCAGGTCCGTCGACGCTGCGCTTCCTCTTCGACGACGTGCAGCACCGTGTGGGTGTCGAGGTCGTCTCGCTCCGCGCAGGCTACGCCGCCGCAGACGACGACCTCGTGTCGGAGCCGGTCCGTCAGGCGGGCGACGGCAAGCAGTTCTACTTCGTCATGACCGACCGCTTCGCCAACGGCGACGAGGACAACGACGAGGGCGGGCTCAGCGGCGACCGGCTCGCCACGGGGTTCGACCCGACCTCCACAGGCTTCTTCAACGGCGGTGACATCGCGGGCCTGCGCGGCAACCTCGACTACATCAAGGGCCTCGGCACGACCGCCATCTGGCTCACGCCCAGCTTCAAGAACAAGCCGGTGCAGGGGGAGGGCGACCAGGCGAGCGCCGGGTATCACGGCTACTGGATCACCGACTTCACCCAGATCGACCCCCACCTGGGCACCAACGAAGAGCTCGAGGCGTTCATCGACGAAGCCCACGCAGAGGGCATCGACGTCTACTTCGACATCATCACGAACCACACCGCCGACGTCATCGCCTACGAGGGCGGCCAGTACTCGTACATCGACCAGGCCACGCGCCCGTATCGGGATGCCGAGGGCACCGCCTTCGACCCGGCCGACTACGCCGGCACAGACGACTTCCCCGCCCTCGACCCGGCGACGAGCTTCCCGTACGTGCCGGTCGTCACCGAGGAGGAGACGGATGTCAAGGTGCCCGCGTGGCTCAACGACGTCACGCTGTACCACAACCGGGGTGACTCGACGTATTCGGGCGAGTCGACGACGTACGGAGACTTCGCCGGCCTCGATGACCTCATGACCGAGAACCCCGAGGTCGTGAGCGGCTTCGTCGACGTGTACCAGGACTGGATCGACCTCGGCATCGACGGGTTCCGCATCGACACCGCCAAGCACGTGAACGTCGAGTTCTGGGAGACCTGGACCGCAGAGGTGCTCGACTACGCCCATGCCCAGGGCAAGGACGACTTCTTCATGTTCGGCGAGGTGTACGACGCCGACCCCGCGGTCCTTGCACCCTACGTGCGCGACACCGACATGAACTCGGTGCTCGACTTCGGCTTCCAGTCTGCGGCGACGAGCTTCGCCAAGGGCGGGAACGTCTCGACGCTGTCGAAGCTGTTCGCCGGCGACGACCGCTACACGACGCCCGATTCGTCGTCGACGGCGCTTCCGACATTCCTCGGCAACCACGACATGGGGCGCATCGGGTACTTCCTCAAGGACTCGCCTGACGCGTTGGAGCGGGACCTCCTCGCGCACGACCTGCTCTTCCTCTCGCGCGGTCAGCCGGTCGTCTACTACGGCGACGAACAGGGCTTCACGGGCGCCTCGCCCGGCAACGACCGCAGCGCCCGTCAGTCGCTGTTCGCCTCGCAGGTCGGCGAGTACCAGAACCAGCGGCTGCTCACCGGAGAGACCGTCGGCGAGGTCGACCGCTATGACACCGCGGCGCCCGTGTACGAGCACGTGGCGGCACTGTCGGCGGTGCGGGCGGAGCACCCGGCACTCGTCGACGGAGCCCAGATCGAGCGGTACGCCGCCGACGGCGTGTACGCCTTCTCGCGCGTCGACCGCACCGAGCGCACCGAGTACCTCGTCGCCCTCAACAACACCGATGAAGACCAGACGGTCGATGTCCCGACCCTGACCGCCGATGCGTCGTTCGCCCCTGTCTACGGCGTCGACGGCGGAGCGGTCGCCTCCGATGCCGAGGCCACTGCGACCGTGACCGTCCCGGCCCTGTCGGCCGTCGTGTACCGCGCCGACGCGGAGGTCTCCGCTCCGAGCGAAGCCGCTGCGCTGACCGTCGCCGCGCCCGAAGCCGGTGCCGGCATCGGCGGTTCGAGCCCGGTCGCCGCGACCGCCGACCAGTCGTGGCGCGAGACGAGCTTCGCGTGGCGGGTCGTCGGGTCGGACGACTGGCATCCGCTCGGGACCGCCGAAGACACCGACCCGCGCGTGTTCCACGATGTGCGCGGCCTCGAGAAGGGCACGCTCGTCGAGTACCGCGCCGTCTCGACGGATGCCGCGGGTCAGCGTTCGGCGGCCTCCACCTACGCATCGGTCGGCAACCGCGTCACGCTCGCTGTCGAGGAGGAGCCCGAGGAACCCGGCGAGCCCACGGCGTACGACTTCGTGAGCATCGCGGGAAGTCTCAACTCGGAGATGGGGTGCAGCGGAGACTGGCAGCCCGATTGCGACGCTGCGCAGATGACCCTTGTCGACGGCGTCTGGCGGCTCACCGCAGACCTCCCGGCGGGCTCGTACGAGTACAAGGTCGCGACGGAGAAGAGCTGGGATGAGAACTACGGCGCGGGCGGCGTCGCGGGTGGAGCGAACATCGCGATCACCCACGACGGCGGTTCGATCACGTTCTACTTCGACCCGCGCACCAAGCAGGTGCAGTCGACGGCCGAGGGGCCCGTGGTGACCCTCCCCGGCTCGTTCCAGAGCGAGCTCGGCTGCAGCGGCGACTGGGCGCCCGACTGTCTGCGCAGCCTCATGCTCGACGGTGACCGCGACCGGGTCTACGAATTCTCGACGAACCGCATCCCCACCGGCTCGTACGAGCTCAAGGTCGCCCACGGCCTCAGCTGGACGGAGAACTACGGCGCCGACGGCGTGCGCGACGGCGCCAACATCTCGTTCAGCGCGACGGAGGGGAAGTTCGTGGTGTTCCGGTACGACGTCTCCACCCATCTGCTGGAGATCGAGGTCGCCGACCCGCCGTTGGCGGGCACGGGCGAGTCGCGCGCGCACTGGATCGACGCCGATACGATCGCGTGGCCTGCGCGGCTCGGCGACGTCAGCGGTGACACGACCTGGCAGCTGTACGGCTCGCCCGACGCCGCGCTCACCATCGCGGGAGACGAGGTGAGCGGCGGCGACCCCATCGATCTCACACGGATCGCGGGCGGCCTCACCGACCAGCAGAAGGAACGGTTCCCCGCGCTCGCCGACTACCTCGCCCTGCGTGTGGAGGACGCCGATCGCGCGGCGGTCGCCGATCTGCTCCGCGGCCAGCTGCGCGTGGCGCAGCGAGACGGCGACGGCAGCCTGACCGCGTTCACCGGCGTGCAGATCCCCGGAGTCCTCGACGATCTCTACGCGGCCGAGGTGACCGACGACCGCCTCGGGGTGACGTTCTCCGGGTCCGGCCGCAAGGCCGCGGTGACGTTCCGTGTGTGGGCGCCGACCGCGCAGTCCGCCTCGCTCCTCACGTGGGAGGCGGGGGCCTCGGGCGATCCGGTGCGCCGCGAGGCCGCGTTCGACGCGGCATCCGGCACCTGGACCGTCGCGGGCGACCGGGGGCTCGCGGGAGACGAGTACGTGTGGGAGGTGGAGGTGTACGCGCCGTCGACGGATGCCGTCGAGACCAACACCGTCACCGACCCGTACTCCGTGGCGCTCACCGAGAACTCCACGCGGTCGGTCGCCGTGGATCTCGACGACAAGACCTGGATGCCGAAGCAGTGGCAGAAGGCCAAGGCTCCGATCGTGAAGCGCCCGGTCGACCGGGCGATCTACGAACTCCACATCCGCGACTTCTCGATCACCGACACGACCGTCCCGGAGGCGGAGCGCGGCACGTACCTGGCCTTCACGCGCGACAGCGCGGGCACGAAGCAGCTGAAGCAGCTGGCGAAGGCGGGCATCAACACGGTGCACCTGCTTCCGTCGTTCGACATCGCGACGATCGAGGAGGACCGCTCCGCACAGCAGGTTCCCGACTGCGATCTCGCCTCGTTCGGTCCGGCGTCCGCCGAGCAGCAGGCGTGCGTGGAGGCGGTGGCCGATACCGACGGCTTCAACTGGGGCTACGACCCCTATCACTTCACCACGCCGGAGGGCTCCTACGCGGTCGACCCCGACGGCGGGGCCCGAGTGGGGGAGTTCCGCTCGATGGTGGGTGCGTTGCACGGCATGGGGCTGCAGGTCGTGCTCGACCAGGTCTTCAACCACACCGCCCAGTCGGGCCAGGGGGAGAAATCGGTGCTCGATCGGGTCGTTCCCGGCTACTACCACCGCCTCAACGCCGCCGGCGCGGTCGAGACCTCGACGTGCTGCCAGAACGTCGCCACCGAGCATGCCGTGGCGCAGAAGCTCATGGTCGACTCGGTCGTGACGTGGGCTCGCGACTACAAGGTCGACGGCTTCCGGTTCGACCTGATGGGGCACCACTCGACGCAGAACATGCTCGCGGTGCGCAGCGCCCTCGACGACCTCACGGTGAAGAAGGACGGCGTCGACGGCTCGAAGGTGTATCTCTACGGCGAGGGGTGGAACTTCGGCGAGGTCGCCGACAACGCCCTGTTCGAGCAGGCGACGCAGGGGCAGCTCGGAGGGACCGGCATCGGCACCTTCAACGACCGTCTGCGCGATGCCGTCCACGGCGGCAGCCCCGTCGACAGCGGGTCGACGTTCCGTCAGGGGTTCGGCACGGGCCTGGGGACCGACCCCAACGGCGACCCGATCAACGGCACGACCGAGCAGGCTCTGGCCGACCTGGCGAAGCAGACCGACCTCGTCAAGCTGGGGCTCGCGGGAAACCTCCGCGACTTCGCCCTGGTCACGGCCGACGGGACGGTGAAGACGGGGGCGGAGATCGACTACAACGGCCAGCCCGCAGGCTACGCCGACGAGCCGGATGAGATCATCAACTACGTCGACGCGCACGACAACGAGACCCTCTACGACCTGTCGGTGCTGAAGCTTCCGGTGGGCACCTCGATGGCCGACCGCGTGCGCATGAACACCCTGTCGCTCGCCACGGTCACGCTCTCGCAGACGCCGTCGTTCTGGCATGCGGGCACGGAACTGTTGCGGTCGAAGTCGCTCGACCGCAACAGCTACAACTCCGGCGACTGGTTCAACCGCATCGACTGGACCGGCACCGAGTCGACCTTCGGGTCGGGGCTTCCGCGTGCGGCCGACAACGAGGAGAAGTGGCCGATCATGGAGCCTCTGCTGGCGGACCCGGCGCTCAAGCCCGGTGCCGCCGACATGGCAGCGGCCGAGTCCGCCGCCCTCGATCTCCTGCGGGTCCGCTCCGAGGTCGGACTCCTTCGTCTCGGCTCGGCCGACCTCATCTCCGAGAAGGTGTCGTTCCCGGGGAGCGGCCCGGACGCCGATCCGGGCGTCATCGTGATGCAGATCGACGATCGCGCCGGCTCCACGGATGCCGACGAAGCCCTCGACGGCGCTCTCGTCGTCTTCAACGCCTCGCCCGAGCCGACCACCCAGACGATCGATGCGCTGGCCGGACGCGGCTTCGCCCTGGCGTCCGCTCAGGCGAAGGGGTCGGATGCCGTGGTGAAGACGACGACGTGGGATGCCGCGACCGGCACCGTCTCCGTCCCTGCGCGCACGGTGGCGGTGCTCGTCGATGCCGCACCCGTGGCCACGGTCGTCGTGGCTGCGCCCGAGCGGCTGCTGGCCAAGCACGGCACGACCGTGAGGGTGCTCGGCAAGGTCATCGCCGAGGACGGCAGTGCGCCGGTGGGCACCGTGACGGTGAAGGACGGCACGAAGACGGTCGCCACGGTGGAGCTCCCGGCATCCGCGAAGGGCCGCTTCGTCGTGACGCTGCCGAAGCTGAGCCGGGGACTCCACCTCCTGCGCACCTCGTTCGACGGCGGTGCCGACCACCGTGATTCACGCATGGTCGCACCCGTTCCGCTCCTGATCTACTGACGCCTCGCTCCGGGTGCTCGGTGATCGGGCGCCCGGAGCGCGGCATCCGGGAAGGAATCCTCGGCGCCGACGCGCTGACGTGGTATCCAGGAAGCCGCGTATCCCATGCCGGCTGCACAGAATCGGTTGCTCAGCCTCCGTCGGACGCGATTCCGATCGAGGGAGGAACCATGACCACCGACTCCATATCGCCTCGGCGCCGCACCGCGCGCGTGGCGGTCATCGCAACCGCGCTCGCCGCGCTCATCGGCTCGACGGCGGCCGCGCCCGCCTTCGCCGTACCCGCCGACATGTTCTGCGAGGTGCCCGGACAGGAGCTCGCGATCGCTCCGATCTCCGGCCTCGAGGAGGGCGACGACGTCACCTGGATGTCGACGGTGAAGGGCACCGCCCCCACGACGTTCACGGGCGAGTACCTGGGCAAGCTCGACAACGGCCTCGGCTACGACGCGTCGGGGAAGCCGCGCGACCTCCTGCTGGTGCGGCTCGACGGCGACGTGGTCAACGGCGCGACCGGCTCGCTGGCCGCCGGCGTATGGGCGGGGGCATCGGGCTCGCCGGTCTACGACGCCGACGGTGCGCTCGTCGGCGCCGTCTCCTATGGGTTCAGCTCACTGCCCGACAACGTCGCCGGTGTCACCCCCGCCGCCTACATGAAGACCATCGGCGAGCTCCCGGGTGTGCAGCGCATGGATGCCGCCGAGCAGCGGCAAGTGGCCCAGATGGCGGGCGAGGAGGTGCGCACCAGCCGCACGGCGGCGACCATCCGCCCGCTCGAGCCGGTGCGTGTGACGACCGGCACCACCGCCGCGGCGCTCGACCGTGTCACCTCGAAGCTGGCCAAGAACGTCGAGGGTTTCCGCGGGGTCCGCAGCGCCGGGCTCGCCATCGACGGCGGCGCCGACAGCGGAGCCGACTACCCGATCGTCGTCGGCGGCAACATCGCCGTCTCGTACGCCTACGGTGCGGTGGGTGAGGCCACGGTGGGCACGGTGACCGCCATCTGCGGTGACGACGTGTTCGCCTACGGTCACCCCAACAACTTCAACTCGAAGCTCGCCGCCAACATCCACGGGGCCTCGGCCGCGCGCATCGTCCCCGACCTCCTCGGCTCGTACAAGATGGTGAGCGCCATCGGCAAGGTCAAGGGCCGCCTCGTCGACGACCGTCTCGCGGGCATCAAGGCGCGGCTCGGTGCAGGAACGGCCACGGTGCCGATCACGACGACGAGCATCGTCGGATCGCATCGCAGCAAGGCCGTCACCCACGTGTCGGAGAGCCTGCTGGTCGCCGGCGCCGCCGCCGCCCACCTCGGAGCTGACGCGGTGCGCATGCTCGACAACCAGTGGGAGGGCTCCGCGAAGGTGACCTGGTCGATCGACTACCAGCGGGAGAACGGGAAGATCCGCACGCTCAACAACGCGAACCGCGTCGCCGACCCGCAGATGTTCCCCGAGGCCGTCGGATACGAGATGTCGGAAGACATCGCGCTGCTGCAGATGAACCCGTTCGAAGACGTGAAGGTGCTCGCCGTGCGGGTCACCGCCGTGTACGACCCCGACTACCGCGCAGCGCGCGTGGCGGGTGTGGAGATGCGTCAGAACGGCGTGTGGAAGAAGGTCTCGTCGTCGGCCCCGATCGCCGTGACGCGCGGGAAGACCTACGCCTTCCGCACCGTGCTTGCGCCGGCTCCGGGTGCCAAGCGGGTGACGGCATACGCGCCGTTCTCCGTGCAGGTGCCGGCCATCCAGCAGCGCAACATGAACGTCCGCGTGAATGCGCCCATCGTGGAGGACGACTTCGCCCTGGAGATGGCGCCGGACTTCGGCGCCTACATCGCCGCGCTCGATGCGAACGCCCGCGCGGATGCCCTCGTCGTCAGCCGTCGGTACACCTCGCTCAACGGCAGCCCGCGCGCGTGGACATCGCCGTTCCTCGCGCCGACGATCGTCGTGCCCGACGGCAAGACGGCGTCGTTCACGCTCCAGGTGGCGCCGCCGAAGAAGAGGTCGTCGCGCTGACACAGGTCGCGGCGGATATCGCGCCACGGTGCCCTCGGGTGCCGTGGCGCGATTCTTCTTGTGGGGCGAGGTCTCCTTTCTCGCGGGGCGGAAGGAGCAGGGGTGGCCGGATACATGGACGTCCATGTAAAATCAGCACAGTGCCCAACCTGGCACCGACAACGCTGTCACCCTGTCTCACGAGGACGTGAATCAATGAGCATGACTCTCACCCCTTCTCTGTCGGCCGAAGAGCGCGACGCCATCCTCGACGCCGTGCGGGCCTTCGCTCGCACAGAACTGGCGCCGCACGCGCTGGAGTGGGACGAACACAAGACCTTCCCCCGTGACGCGCTGGAGAAAGCCGGCGAGCTCGGCCTGGGCGGGATCTCGGTGCGCGAAGACGTGGGTGGCTCCGCCCTCGCCCGCCGCGACGCGGTGGCGATCTTCGAGGCGCTTGCCGGTGGAGACCCGGCCATCGCCGCCTACATCTCCATCCACAACATGGTGGCGTGGATGATCGACCGGTTCGGAGACAGCGCACAGCGAGAGCGATGGCTTCCGCGCCTGGTGACCATGACCGACCTCGGTGCCTATTGCCTCACCGAGCCGGGGGCGGGGTCGGATGCCGCCGCGCTGACGACCTCGGCCATCGCCGACGGTGACGAGTACGTGCTCACCGGCGTCAAGCAGTTGATCTCCGGGGCAGGCGAGGCCGCGGTCTACATCGTCATGGCCCGCACGGGCGAGCCCAGCCCGCGCGGCATCACCGCCTTCCTCGTCCCCGCCGGAAGCGACGGCCTCACGTTCGGTCCGAACGAGAAGAAGATGGGCTGGAACGCGCAACCCACGCGTCAGGTGGTGCTCGATGCGGTGCGCGTGCCGGCATCCGCCGTGCTGGGCGAGGTCGGCGGAGGCTTCAAGATCGCGATGAGCGGACTGAACGGCGGCCGGCTCAGCATCGCCGCGTGCTCCCTCGGCGGGGCCCAGGAGGCGCTCGACCGCGCCACCCGATACGTGCAGGAACGGTTCACGTTCGGGGAGCCCCTCGCGCAGAAGCAGGCGGTCGTCTTCGCCCTCGCCGACATGGCCACGCGACTGCGCGCCGCCCGCGCGCTCGTGCGCGACGCGGCGATCGCGGTCGACGAAGGCGACGAGGAAGCCGCGGTGCACTGCGCGATGGCGAAGCAGTTCGCCACGGATGCCGGCTTCGACGTCGCCAACCAGGCGCTCCAGCTGCACGGCGGCTACGGCTACCTGCACGACTACGGCATCGAGAAGATCGTGCGCGACCTGCGCGTGCATCAGATCCTCGAGGGCACCAACGAGATCATGCGGGTCATCATCGGCCGCCATCTTCTGCGAGCATGAGGGCCATGAGCGACTTCGAGACCATCCTCACCGAGACGCGCGGACGCGTCGGCTGGATCACCCTCCATCGCCCTGAGGCGTTGAACGCGTTGAACGCGCAGACGATGCATGACGTCGTCGCCGCGGCGGAGGCGTTCGACGCCGACCCCGGCATCGGGGCCATCGTCGTGACCGGCAGCGAGCGCGCGTTCGCCGCCGGCGCCGACATCAAGGAGATGGCCGACAAGAGCGGCCTCGAGATGGTCATGGGCGACCATTTCGGCGCATGGCGACGCTTCGCCGACGTACGCACGCCCGTGATCGCCGCCGTGGCCGGGTATGCGCTCGGCGGTGGCTGCGAGCTGGCGATGATGTGCGACATCATCCTGGCCGCCGACACCGCCACCTTCGGTCAGCCCGAGATCTCC
Source organism: Actinomycetes bacterium (assembly GCA_023431405.1). Classification (GTDB taxonomy): domain Bacteria; phylum Actinomycetota; class Actinomycetes; order Actinomycetales; family Microbacteriaceae; genus Microbacterium. The sequence continues at coordinate 4,430 of JAEYVZ010000096.1, read as the reverse complement.
CTCGGCGTCATTCCCGGCATGGGAGGCACTCAGCGTCTCGTGCGGGCGGTCGGCGCCTACAAGGCGGCCGACCTCATCCTCACCGGCCGGCACATGTCGGCCGGTGAAGCGGAGCGGGCCGGTCTCGTCTCGCGCGTCGTCGCGGCATCCGACCTGCTCGACGAGGCCCAGAAGACGGCCGAGACGATCGCAGCGAAGTCTCTGCCGTCGGTGTACGCCGCCAAGGCCGCGCTCGACGCCGCCCTCGAGACGACGCTCGCGGAGGGCCTGCGGCTCGAACGGCACGTGTTCGCGTCGCTGTTCGACACGGCAGACCAGAAAGAGGGGATGGCCGCCTTCCGGGAGAAGCGTCCCCCGGAGTTCGGCCATCGCTGAGCGCGCGCGGCGCGTTCAGGCGACCGGGTCGCCGGCGTCCCGCCGCAGACGGGAGATCACGTCGATGAGCAGCTCGGCGTCGTCGGGGCCGATTCCCGGCCGCGAGAAGACCTCGTCGTTGAGCGCGCGCGTCGCCGCGCGTGCGGTGTCGACCCCCGCGGGGGTGATCGCCACGAGGGTCGCGCGTCCGTCGTTCGGGTGCGGCTCCCGCCGCACCAGCCCGGACGCCTCCAACCGGTCGACCGTGTTCGTGACGCTCGTCGGATGCACCTGCAGCCGTCGCGCCGCGGATGACAACGGCATCCGCCCTTCCCGGGCGAAGCTCAGGAGCGTGAGCAGCTCGTATCGCGCGAACGTGAGCGTGAACGGCTTGAGCGTCTCGTCCACCCGTGCCTGCAGCAGCTGCTGGGCGCGCATGACGCTCGTGACGACGGTCATGCCCGCCGACGCCTCCGTCCAGCCGTGGGCCTCCCATTGGCGTCGGGCCTCGGCGATGGGGTCGAACGGGGGTCGGGTTGCGCCTGGCACAGTTGCTCCTCTCGCCAGAACGCTACCGCGCCGCCTGAAAAGGAGTGCCCTCTCATGATGGATCCTTCCCGCGAAGCCGTCCTCGTCGACGTCGTGCGCACCCCCTCGGGCCGGGGCAAACCCGGCGGGGCGCTGTCGAGCGTGCATCCCGTCGACCTCGCCGCGGGCGTGCTGCGGGAGATCGTCGAGCGCAGCGGCCTCGACTCGGCGCAGCTCGACGATGTGCTGCTCGGGTGCGTCAGCCAGGTCGCCGACCAGTCGATGAACATCGCGCGGCAGGCGGTGCTCGCGGCGGGGTTCGACGAGCGTGTGCCGGCGACCACCATCGACCGGCAGTGCGGGTCGAGCCAGCAGGCGGTGCACTTCGCGGCGCAGGGGGTGATGGCCGGCGCCTACGACATCGTGATCGCGGGAGGCGTGGAATCGATGAGCCGCGTTCCCCTCGGCTCGAGCACCGCGGGCGGCCGGATCGCCCACGGCATGCGCTCTCGCTACCCGGAGGGCCTTGTGAACCAGGGGGTCTCTGCGGAGCTCATCGCCCACACGTGGGGGCTGTCGCGCGAGACCCTCGACGCCTACGCCGCACAGTCGCATGAGCGAGCGGCCCGGGCGGCGGATGCCGGCTGGTTCGATGGACAGCTCGTCGGCGTCGACACCGAGGCCGGCAGGGTCGAGCGAGACGAGACGATCCGGCGCGCGACGACCGCCGAGGCTCTCGCGCAGCTGCCGCCCGCCTTCCGCGACGACGCCATCGCGGCACGGTACCCGGAGATCGACTGGCGCATCACGGCGGGATCATCCTCGCCGCTGACCGACGGCGCTTCCGCCGCACTCATCATGAGCGCGGCGCGCGCACGAGATCTGGGCCTGACGCCGCGGGCTGTGTTCCGGGCGTTCTCGGTGGTCGGCGACGACCCCCTCATGATGCTCACAGGACCGACCCCCGCGACGCGGCGCGTCCTCGCGCGGGCAGGACTCACGATCGACGACCTCGACGCGTACGAGGTCAATGAGGCCTTCGCGTCTGTGCCTCTCGCGTGGGCGGCCGACGTCGGGGCCGACCCCGCCAAGCTCAACCCGTGGGGCGGCGCCATCGCCCTCGGTCACGCGCTGGGGTCGTCGGGCACGCGGCTGCTGGGAACGCTCCTCGCCCACCTCGAGGCCACGGGCGGACGATGGGGGCTCCAGACGATGTGCGAAGGTGGCGGCATGGCCAACGCGATGATCATCGAGAGGATCTGACGGCATCCGGGGGGCGGAGGAGGGGCGCGCCCGTCGGCGCCTGCCCGGCGTCGGGGTCTCGACCACCCTCGGAGAGTGATGACGGCCCGCATGGAGCCGAGCCCGCCCTCATAGACTGGATCGCAGAGCAACGGAGGAGTCGATGAAGATCATCGTCCTGGTCAAAGAGGTTCCCGACACCTATGGGGATCGCAAGCTGAGTCTCGACACCGGCCTCGCCGATCGGGCGGCGTCGGAGCGGGTGCTCGACGAGATCGGTGAGCGTGCCCTGGAGGTGGCGCTGTCGTATGCCGACGCGCACGAGGGCACTGAGGTGGTGGTCGTGTCGATGGCCTCCGAGGCCGCCGCGGCGACGATCCGGAAGGGGCTCGCGATGGGGGCCGGCTCTGCGGTGCAGGTGGTGGATGAGCAGCTTGCCGGTGCCGATCTGGGCGTCACGGCGAAGGTGCTGGCCGCGGCGGTGCGCCGGGTGGGCTTCGACCTCGTGATCACCGGGAATGTGTCCACCGACGGGTCGGGCGGGGTGATCCCGGCGATGCTCGCCGAGCACCTCGGTGTCGCCCACGCGACGGCGCTCGCCTCCGTGGAGATCACCGAGACCGCGGTGTCGGGCGCGCGCGCGACCGACGCCGGTACGGCGCACGTGACCGCGGCGCTGCCGGCGGTGATCTCGATCACCGAGGCGCTTCCGGATGCCCGGTTCCCGAACTTCAAGGGCATCATGGCGGCCAAGAAGAAGCCGTTCGAGACGGTGACGCTGGCAGACCTCGGGGTCGATGTCGACGTGACGGCCGCGCCGCAGACGATCATGACCGCGATCAGTGAGAAGCCGCCGCGCGAAGGCGGCGTGAAGATCGTCGACGACGGCGACGCGGGCGAGAAGCTCGCCGCGTTCCTCATCGAGAACCGGCTGGCGTGAGGGAGATGGCGATGTCGGAGTACGCAGCGGATTCGATCCTGGTGCTGCTGGAGGTCACCCCCTCAGGAGAGCTCGCGAAGTCCGCGCCGGGGCTGCTCGGCGCGGCCGCAGGCGCCGGCACCCCGGTGGCGCTGATCGTCGCCGGCGAAGAACGGCATGACGCCCTCGCCGCCGCGGCCGGTGCACTGGGCGCGACGCGCGTGCTGGTGGCGGGGCTCGGCGGTGCCGACTCTTCGCTGACCGTCCCGCTCGTCGATGCTCTGGCGGCGGCCGTGGATCGTGTGCAGCCCGATGCCGTGCTCGTCTCGAATTCGATCGAGGGGCGCGATATCGCGGGGCGTCTCTCGGCTCGTGTCGGCCTCGCGCTGTCGGTCGACGCGGTCGGCATCGTGCGGGATGACCAGGGCGTCCTCGCTCAGCACTCCGTGTACGGGGGTGCCTACAACGTGACGAGCGCTCCCACGTTCGGTGCGCCGGTGATCACCGTGCGCCAGGGTGCGGTGGAGGCGCGTGCCGACGCTGTCGACGCGCCGGTCGTCGAAGCGCTCGCCGTCACGGCATCCGGGGCTCCTGCCGCCACGATCGAGGCGTTCGAGCCTGCCGCGGTCGCTTCGTCGCGGCCCGAGCTGCGCGGTGCGGCCAGGGTCGTCGCCGGTGGCCGCGGGCTCGGCTCGGCGGAGAAGTTCGCGCTCGTCGAGCAGCTCGCCGATGCGCTGGGCGCCGCCGTCGGCGCGTCCCGCGCGGCGGTCGATGCCGGGTACGTCCCCTATGCCCACCAGGTGGGCCAGACGGGTGTGTCGGTCTCTCCGCAGCTGTACGTGGCCCTGGGCATCTCCGGGGCGATCCAGCACAAGGCGGGCATGCAGACGGCCAAGACCATCGTCGCGATCAACAAGGACGGCGACGCGCCCATCTTCGAGATCGCCGACTTCGGTGTCGTCGGCGACGTGTTCACCGTCGTCCCGCAGCTGATCGCGGCCCTCGAGGCCAAGAAGTCCTGATGGCGACGTACGGTTCGACGCTCCGCCGCGGACTCTCGCGCCGGCCGGGCGACGACCCCTGGCCGCCCGCCGGCGACGCACCCCTCGCTGACGCCACGACCGCGACGGCCGCGGATGCCACGGGCGCGACGACCGGGATGATCATTGCGCGGCCCGCGATGGCGGCGCCGGGCATCGAACCGGAGGGGCAGGCGTCCCCTGCCACCGCTCCCGAGACCTCTGCGCAGCCTGCGCCGGTCGCCGGGGGAGCGACGATCCGTCGCGGCCTCCCTCGCGTCGCCGGGGGCGAACCGTGGCCGCCCGCCGTGTCGGCGCCGGCACGGGCTGCTGCCGCCGCGCCCGTCGACACGAGCACCGAGCTGGGC
>JAEYVZ010000095.1 GCA_023431405.1 Actinomycetes bacterium | reverse complement strand
CGCGAGGCCGACTACGCCCGCGCGTCGCAGCTGGAGTACGAGACGATCAAGCGGCTCGAACAAGAGGTCGCGGCCGCCGAGCGGGCCGAGGCCGACCCGTCGGAGGAGCGCATGGTCAACGAGCAGGTGACCGACGAAGACATCGCCGCCGTCATCGCCGCCTGGACCGGCATCCCCGTCGGAAAGCTCCTGCAGGGCGAGAGCGAGAAGCTCGTTCACCTGGAGGCCGAGCTCGGCAAGCGCATCATCGGGCAGAAAGAGGCCGTGAAGGCCGTGGCGGATGCGGTGCGCCGCTCGCGCGCGGGCATCAGCGACCCGAACCGTCCCACCGGCTCGTTCCTCTTCCTCGGGCCGACCGGCGTCGGCAAGACCGAGCTGGCGAAGGCGCTCGCCGAGTTCCTCTTCGACGACGAGCGCGCGATGGTGCGCATCGACATGAGCGAGTACGGCGAGAAGCACTCCGTCGCGCGGCTCGTCGGCGCCCCTCCTGGTTACATCGGATACGAGCAGGGCGGACAGCTCACCGAGGCCGTGCGACGCCGCCCGTACTCGGTCGTGCTGCTCGACGAGGTCGAGAAGGCGCACCCGGAGGTGTTCGACATCCTCCTGCAGGTGCTCGACGACGGCCGGCTCACCGACGGCCAGGGGCGCACCGTCGACTTCACCAACACGATCCTCATCCTCACGAGCAACCTCGGCTCGCCCATCCTCATCGACCCGACCCTGTCGCCCGAGGAGCGCCGCGATCAGGTCATGGCGCTCGTGCGCCAGGCGTTCCGGCCCGAGTTCCTCAACCGCCTCGACGACATCGTCATGTTCCAGGCGCTGAGCGAAGACGACCTCGCCCAGATCGTGGAGCTGTCGGTCGACGCCCTGCAGCGCCGGCTGAAGGACCGTCGCCTGACGCTCGCCGTCACCCCGGATGCCCGGGCGTGGCTCGCCGAGCGCGGCTACGACCCGATCTTCGGCGCGCGGCCGCTGCGCCGCCTCATCCAGTCGGAGGTGCAGGACCGTCTCGCGATGGCGCTGCTGGCCGGCGGTGTGCACGACGGCGACGTCGTGCGGGTCGACGTGGCCGCCGACGGGTCGTCGCTCGTTCTCACGAGCGCCGGTCCCGCCGAGTCGCCCACGGTCGATCTCGGTGCCGACGACGAAGACGATGTGGTCGAGGCCGAACTGCTCGACGACTGACCGTCGATGACCGGCGGGCCGCCCGGAGTGGTGGTCCGGAACCTGACGGCATCCGCCCAGGAGGAACGGGCGGATGCCGTCAGGCGTGTGCGTCGGGCAGGTCGCGCAGGCGCCAGAACGGACCGGCCACGACCGGCAGTGCTGACACCAGCGCCCCCACCGTGCCTATCCACAGCGCGGCGACCGTGCCGAAGCCGGTGGCGACCCAGCCCGCGGCCAGGGCGGCGAGCGGCATCACTCCCCACACGCAGAACCGCACCGACGCGTTCATGCGGCCGAGGAGGCGTGGCGGGGTGATCCGCTGGCGGAACGTCACCTGGGTGATGTTGTAGACGAGCACGGCGAAGCTCCCGACGAAGCCCTGCACGACGAGAAGGGCGAACGCGCCGGGGGTCGGAAGGAGCGCCGCGAGCGGGAAGGGGATCATCGCGAGGCTGAATGCGATGGCGCTGACCGGGATCGCCCGGGATTCACCGAGGCGCGCGACGATGTGCGGGGTGGCGATCGCGCCGAGAAGCCCGCCGACGGCGCCGAGGGAGAAGATGAGCCCCATCACCTCGGGGGTGAAGCCGAGGATCCGCAGGTAGTAGATGGGCGTCAGGGTGAACACGAAGGTGCTGAAGAGGTTGGAGATGCCCGTCGTCGCGACGATGCGCCGCAGGAGCGGGTTGCCGAACACCCACGAGAGGCCCTCGACGATCTCGCGGTGGAGAGGCGCGCGGTCTTCGGGGGCGCGGAGCTGTTCGTGGTCGCGCGTGCGGATGAGGGCGAGCATCGAGACGAGGTAGGTGCCGACCGTCGTGAGGATCGCGAGCGGCGCCGTGATGAGCGTCACGAGGCCGCCGGCGACGGCGGGGCCGGTGAGGCCTGCGAGCTGCTGCGTCGATTCGAGCTTGCCGTTTGCCTCCGCGATGCGGGTGGCGGGAACGAGCGAGGGGACGATGCTCTGGTACGACACGTCGAAGAACACCGTCGCGATGCCGACCACGAGCGCGACGCCGTAGAGGTGCCACATCTCCAGCATCCCCAGGAGGTGGAGCACGGGCACGGCGGCGAGGGCGAGCGCCCGCACGGCGTCGGCCCAGATCATGACGTGCCGTTTGCGCAGTCTGTCGATCCACGCGCCTGCGGGCAGGCCCACCACGAGGAAGGCCGCCATGGCGGCGGCGTTGAGGTAGCCGACCTGCGCCTCGGTGGCCTGCAGCACGAGGACGGCGAGCACGGGGAGCGCGAGCTCGGCGATCTGCGAGCCGAACTGGCTGAGCGCCTGACCGCCCCACAGGGTGAGGAAGTTCTTGTCGTGCCACAGTGACCGCCCGTGTCGAGCGGGCGTGGCCTCCTCGACCGGGGCGCCTGATTGGGACATGTCAATCAGTGTCGGTCAGTGATCGAGAGAAGTCAATCGCATGGGTAGGATGCCACCATGCCGACGAATGAGGCGGAATCGACCGCCGTGGCCCGCGCCCTGAGCTCCCCGCTGCGCCTGCGGGTGCTGCGGCTGTGCGCGTTCGACGCGCGCACCAACAAGGAACTCGCCGAGCTCCTCGACGTCAACCCCGGCACGATGCTCCACCACGTGCGCACGCTCGTCGACACCGGCCTGCTCGAGCCGCAGCCTGAGCGCCAGGGGGCGCGCGGCGCGCGCGAAGTGCCGTACCGCGCGACCGGTCGCTCCTGGCGCGGTCCCCGGCTGCCGAACCAGTCGGTCGTCCTGCTGGAGACGATGCGCCAGCAGATGATCGGCCTCGACCCCGACGTGGTCGACACGAGCTGGCTGGGGCTCCGCCTCAACGAGGAGCACCTGACCGAGCTGCAGGAGCGGCTCTACGCCCTGCTGGAGGAGTTCAAGCAGCGCGGCCCGGATGCCGACGGGGAATCGTACTCCCTCGTCACGGTGCTCCACCCCGACAAGAACCCGCCGGCATCCTGAGCGGCGCCGGCCGCGCCCCCCAGTGTGCCGGACATCTCAGTGTGCGAGCACCGACTCCGCAACGGGGCGGCGGGTGCGAGGAGCGGTCTCGCGCTCACGCACGGCGTCGGGAGCGGTGTCGAGGTCGCCGAGCGCACCGACGGCCATCACCGTGACGGCGGTGACGTCGTCGCCGAACCCGAAGGCCCGGGCGATGGCGTCGCGGTCGAAGCCGCCCATCTGGTGGGTGTGAAGGCCGGACGCATGCGCCTGGACGGTGAAGAAGGCGGCCGCCTGACCCGTGTCGTAGGTCGCCCACGGGAGGGGCGTGCCGTCGGCCGACGTGACGGCGGCGAACACCACGAGGGCGGCGGCATCGGCGGCCCACGACTGGTTGAAGCCCATGAGGGCGTCGGTGATCGCGTCATGCGCCGACGTGCCGCGGATGCCGATGACGAACCGCCACGGCTGGGTGTTGTTGGCCGAGGGTGCCCAACGGGCCGCCTCGAGCGCGCTCCGCAGCGCCTCCTGGTCGATGGGTGCCTGCGGGTCGAACACGCGCGTGCTCCAGCGCTCGGCGAGAACGTCGAGGATGGGGGCGTCGGTGCGGGCGGTGCGGTCGAGGGTGGTGCTCATGGCGTCTCCTTGGGGTGATGTGACGAGACGCCGTTGTCCGTTTCTATTCAACCGCATGGGGAGAAAAGTATTCCCCTCGTCTCCGCCGGAGAAAAGCCGCCGCCCGCCTCTGCGCACCGCGACGGGCGGCGGAGAGACGGGCGGCGGGGGAACCGAACAGCGGTCAGGCCGAGAGCGCCTCACGGAGCTTGACCCGAGCACCCATCCGCAGGATCGAGTTCTCGTAGATTTTCGCGCCCACCGCGATGGCCGCGGCGCACGTGGCGAGCAGGATGCCGAGCGACAGCAGCGGCTCCCACCACTGCGCCTCGCCGAGGAAGATGCGCACCGGCATCCCCACCGGCGCCGAGAACGGCACGTACGACATGATCGTCAGGATCAGCGGGTTGTCGTTGAAGAACACCACGAGGAAGTACGGCGCCATCACGAGGAACGTGAGAGGCGTCGTCGTGGAGCCGATGTCCTCCTGTCGCGACACCATCGCCGCCGCCGCCGCGAACAGCGACGCCAGCAGGATGAACCCGAACAGGAAGAACACCGCGAACCACACCAGTGGCGCCCCGAGACCCGTCAGCAGCGCGACCTGATCGGTCACCGTGAGCCCGACGATCGCGATCGTCGCCAGCCCGATGATCTGCCCCATCGCCAGCACCGTGTTGCCGATCACCTTGCCGGCCAGGAGCGCCCGCGTCGGGATCGCCGAGATCAGCAGCTCCACGACACGGGTCTGCTTCTCCTCCACGACGCTCTGCGCGATGGTCGAGCCGAAGGTGAGAGCGGCCATGAAGAAGATCAGTCCGAAGCCGAGAGAGACGAAGTACCGCAGCGCCCAGTCGACGGTGTCGGTCGTGAGCAGCTCGACGGGCGGTGACACGCTCAGCTGCTGCAAGAGCCCGCCGGGTGGCGTTTCGTCGGCGACGACCGTGTAATCGAACGGCGCCGCCCCGCCCGGAACGATCGCGGCATCCACCGTGCCGTCGCGGACGAGATCGCGGGCGGCATCGGCATCACGGGCCTCGGTCACCTTCACCGCGTCGGCCAGCTCCGCCACCACCGGTGCCGTCTGGGCCGTCACAGCGACCGTCGTGCGGTTGTCGCCATTCGCCGAGAAGCCGCCCCACAGCACTCCCGCCAGCGCGATCACGAACAGGATCGCCGTCGAGATGAGGAATGCCTTGCTGCGAAGCTTCGAGCCGATCTCCCGTTCGGTGACCAGCCACACGCTCTGTGCGAACGAAGGAGCGGAAGCGTTCATCGGATGACCTCCTTGAAGATCTCGGCGAGCGACGGATGCCGCGGCGCGAAGCTCGCCACATCCCCCTGCTCCACGGCACGGCGCAGCACCCGCTGAGCCGCCTCGTCGGTGTCGGCGTCGAACAGGGCGTAGCCGCCGTCGAACTCCCGCACCTCCACGCCCGGCTCGTCCCGCAGCCAGCCGGCATCGCCCGCAGACACGAGCTCGAACCGTCGCTGCGCGTGCTGTGCGCGCAGCTCGTCACGGCCGCCCACCGCGCGGATCGTGCCGCCCGCGATGATCACCAGGTCGTCGCACAGCCGTTCGACGACATCCAGCTGATGCGACGAGAACAGCACCGCGGTCCCCTGGGCGGCGCGTGCCTGGAGAACGCCCGCCACGACATCGACCGCAAGAGGGTCGAGGCCCGAGAACGGCTCGTCGAGGATCAGCACCTGAGGCTCGTGCACGAGCGCCGCGGCGATCTGCGCGCGCTGCTGATTGCCCAGTGACAGGGTCTCGATGTTGTCGCCGAGGCGCTCGCCGAGTCCCAGCTCCTCAAGGAGGCTCGTCGCGCGCGCCGTGGCATCCGCCTTCGTGAACCCGTGCAGCCGCGCGAGGTAGACGACATGCTCGAGCACCCGCATCTTGGGGTAAAGCCCCCGCTCTTCGGGCATGTAGCCGAAGCGGCGGCGGTCGGCCGCCGTGACGGGCTGTCCGTCGAGGGTGACCGTGCCGCCGTCGCGGGCGAGCACACCCAGGATGATGCGCATCGTGGTGGTCTTGCCGGCGCCGTTGCCTCCGACGAAGCCGGTGAGCCGGCCCGGCGCGACGGTGAAGCCGATGTCGTCGAGCACGCGTCTGCCGCCGTAGCTCTTCGTGATTCCGCTCAATTCGAGCATGTTGTCCTCCTTGTGCCTCCACGCTACGAACCGCGCGGGGCGACCGCCTCCGCCGTGCGGGGGAGATCCGGCGACGGATCGTCGGCGTAACTCCTGCGACACGGCCACCCGCTGTGACGACATGCCGACTTCGGCGGCCGTTCGCGTCCGGATCGCAGGAGTTGTGCAGCCGGGTCAGGCGAGGCCGTGCCGGTGGGCGTAGACGACGGCGGCGACCCGGTCGCGCGCGCCGAGCTTCTGAAGCACGTTCGAGACGTGGGTCTTGACGGTCGCCTCGCCGATGAACAGGCGCTGGGCGATCTCGGCATTGCTGAGGGCCTGGGCGAGGAGGCGGAGCACCTCGGTCTCTCGCTCGGTGAGCTCCACGGCGGGCGGGCTGGCCGCGGCGGCGGGCGCGGTCCAGCCCGGCGACAACGGCCAAGTGGTGGGCGGGCTGCCGAACCCGCTCGGCATCGATGGCTTCGCCCCGGTAGCGCGGGTCACCAGCGCGGTCTTCACCCTGGCGTCGGGGCTGGCTTTCGTCGGCGCCGCCACCCTCGTGGCCCGGCGGGCGTTCGCGGCCAGCGGTGTGCGACGACAGCAGGCCCGCTGGCTCGCGTACGCGTTGGGCCTGGTCGCGGCCACCATCGTGATC
>JAEYVZ010000083.1 GCA_023431405.1 Actinomycetes bacterium | reverse complement strand
GCACGACGCCGGGCGATCTCGGCGCGCAGCCGCTCCGCCTCGATCTCCCGCTCCAGATCGGCGAGCTGCTGCTCGGTGGAGCGCGGATCGCGCGGCGGGGCCGGCGCCGGGGCCGGGGGCTCCTGCGCCCACGGCGCGAACTGCGGGGGCCGCGACACGGCACGCTCGGGGTACTCGCGTCCCAGGGCGAACCACAGCACCGACCCGATGAACGGGAGCAGCACGACCAGGAGCAGCCACACCAGCTTCGGAAGGTGCTTCACCTGCCCGTCCACGCGGAGGATGATGTCGACGATCGCGAAGATCATCAGGGCGATCGTCAGCAGCGAGATCAGCAGAGGCATGGCGCGAGTCTACGAAGATCCGCCGATGTCGGCATCCCATCGTCTGGCTGGTGCTGTCAGACTGGAGCGATGCCGGATCTTCAGAATCCCCGCGTGGCCGTCTACCTCGACTTCGACAACATCGTGATGAGCTGGTACGACCGCGTGCACGGACGCAACGCCTACGCCCGCGACCGTCAGCGCATAGCCGAAGACCCCAACGAGCCGGATGTGGCCCAGCGCCTCAAAGACGCGACGATCGACGTCGGCGCCATCATCGACTACGCCACCTCCTTCGGCACACTCGTGCTCACCCGCGCCTATGCCGACTGGTCGTCGCCCGTCAACGCGGAGTACCGCTCGCAGCTGGTGGCCCGTGCCGTCGACCTCGTGCAGCTCTTCCCCGCGGCCGCGTACGCGAAGAACGGCGCCGACATCCGTCTCGCGGTCGACGCGGTCGAAGACATGTTCCGCCTCCCCGACCTCACCCACGTCGTGATCGTCGCCGGCGACAGCGACTACGTGCCGCTGGCCCAGCGCTGCAAGCGCCTCGGGCGCGTGGTCGTCGGGGTCGGCGTCTCCGGATCGACCGCCAAGTCGCTCGCGGCCGCCTGCGACCAGTTCGACTCCTACGACTCCCTCCCGGGCGTGCGCATGCCGGAACCGGCGGCGAAGAAGACCGAGACGCCTCCCTCGCGGCGCAAGCGCGCGGCATCCGACCCGATGGAGGGACTCCTCTCCCGCGCCCTCCGGCTGGAACAGGAGCGGTCGGACGACGGCTGGGTGCACCTGTCGGCGCTCAAGAACCTCATGAAGCGCATGGACCCCTCATTCAGTGAGAAGGGTCTCGGACATCGGTCGTTCTCCGACTTCGTGAAGGCCTATCCGAAGGTCGCCGAGCTCGACGAGTCGACGAACATCGTGCGCGTGCGCCTCATCGCGGCCTGACCTCACCCGCACGCTACCCGCGCGTCGACAGGAGCGCCCAGGCGACCAGCACAGGCTGGAAGAAGAGGCGCACGATCCGCTTGGCATCGGTGTCGAGGCCGAAGCCGTCGCGGCGCCCCACCGCCTGTGCGATGTTGCCCGGGAACACGGCGACGAAGAATGCGGCGAGGATGACGCCGATCCGCCGGCGCTCCTTCGGCAACGCCACCAGCGCCGCCCCGAGCATGATCTCCACGGCACCCGATGCGACCACCACGCCGTCGGAGTCGATCGGCAGCACGTCGGTCACGACCTCGGGCACCTGGGCGCGGAACTCGCGCCGCGCCCAGAACAGATGGCTCAGCCCGGCGAACACCATCGAAGCGGCCAGCAGCCAGCGTGCGAACGTCCTCATCCCGCGAGTATGACGTGCCGACGCGGTCGTGTCAGGGGGCTTGCGCGCCGGCGCCGGTGCCGTCGACGAGCGCCTCCACCCAGCGCGGCACGACGACGGTCGCCGGCCCCGCATGCACCTCGTCGAACACCGGGGTGCCGGATGCCGTGACCGCGCCGGTGGGCGCGATGTTCAGCTCGACGGTGCGGGCGCCGGCAGCCCGGGCGAGCGCGGCCAGTCCTGCAGCCGGATACACCTCGCCCGACGTGCCGATCGCGGCGAACACGTGGCATCCCGCCACCGCGCGCTCGATGCGGGACAGCTCGTAAGGGACCTCGCCGAACCACACGACATCGGGACGCAGCGCCCGCTCGCCACAGATCGGGCACGCCGGTTCGCCGGAGAGATCGCCACGCCACGCCGGACGCGCCCCGCAGGAGCGGCAAAGCGCCCGTCGGAGCTCGCCGTGCATGTGGACGACACGTTCGGACCCTGCCCGCTCGTGCAGGTCGTCGACGTTCTGCGTGACGAGCAGGACGCCGTCGCCGAACACGCGTTCCAGCCGCGCGAGCGCGACGTGTGCGGCATTGGGGGCGACATGCTCGAGAGCGCGGCGGCGCTGGTCGTAGAACGCATGAACGGTGTGCGGATCCGCGTCGAACCCTTCGGGGGTCGCGACGTCCTCCACCCGGTGGCCTTCCCACAGCCCGTCGGGCCCGCGGAAGGTGGGCACGCCGCTCTCCGCGGAGATGCCGGCACCGGTGAGCACGACGATTCGCATGCGAACCATTGTCGTCTCGCTAGGGTGAAGGGGTGACCGAGGCACCCGAGATCGCGCTCACGCGCATGCCCGACGGCACGGTGAAACAGGTGGGCCCGCTCACGGGCACCCGCGTGTGGACCGTGCCGGGGCGCGCCGGTCGTCCGCTCGCAGCACCCCGCGACGCCCCCCGGCGGCTGGCTCCGGGCGAGGAGCGCCGGCTGTGCGCGTTCTGCAGCGACCGGTACTTCGAGACGACACCCGAGAAGGCGCGGCTGGTCGGCCCCGACTTCACCGAGCTGCGCCGCGTCGCCGCCGCCGACCTCGACGACACGACGGCCGAGTTCCGCCGGTTCGGCAACCTCTTCGAGATCGTGTCGGCCGAGTACTGGCGTGAGAATCACGGCTTCCGTCAGCCGTCGTCGGTCGTGGAATGGGCGCAGGCGTACCTCGCCGATCCCGTCGGCCGGGCGCACATCGAGAAGCTCGCCGACATCCGCGCCGCCGCCTCCGGCACCGCGGTGTCGCTGGAGGAGGCAGCTCTCGACCTGCTGGGCGGATCGCACGACGTGATCGTCGCCCGACGCCACGTCGTCGACGGCGCCGAATACGACGACCAGATCGTGTCGTCGGGTTCGCTCCGCCCCGATGAGCATGCCGCGTACGTCGCCTTCACGGTGTCGGCCCTCGCTGAGATCCACGCCGCGCAGCCGCACGCCGCCTACGTCGCTGTGTTCCAGAACTGGCTGCGCCCCGCGGGTGCGTCGTTCGAGCACCTCCACAAGCAGCTCGTCGCGATCGACGAACACGGCCCCCAGGTCGATCGGGAGCTGCGGATGCTGGCGAGCGATCATCTGCTCTACCAGCACCGCATCATCGACCTGGCTGCCGAGCACGACCTCGTCGTCGCCGCCACAGACGGCGCGGTGGCCGTCGCCGGTGTCGGCCACCGCTATCCCGCGTTCGAGGTGTTCTCCACGGCGGAGGAGAATCTCCCCTTCGAGCACTCCCCCGCCGGCATCCGCGCGGTGTCCGACCTTCTCCACGCCCTGCACGCCGCCACCGGCGCTCAGGTGCCCACGAACGAGGAATGGCACTACCGCCCCCCGCACGCGCCGTGGGCGATGCCGTGGCGCGTCGTGCTGAAGTGGCGTACGTCGACGCCCGCCGGCTTCGAGGGCGTCACGAAGGTCTACGTCAACACGATCGACCCGTGGGAGCTGCGCCGGCGGGCGGTGGAATCGCTCACCCGCCTCCGCGAACAGGGACTGATCGCCCCCGGCATCCGCATCGGCGACGAATGCACGCCCGACGACACCCGGCTCCGCTACGCGAGCGGCCACGGCGGAGCGTCCATCAGCGAGGGGGCGGATGCCGCGCCCGGCGGCGCGCGGGAAGCTCGCGACCGGTGACGTTCCCCTTCGAGACACTGCGGCGATCGCCCGATGTCGAGGCGCCCGGCCTCGTCGCCTTCGACGCCGCAGATCGGCTGCTGCTCGACGAATCGGCAGCGGACCGCGCTGCCGCACGTGCGGGCGAGATCGTCGTCATCGGCGACGGGTACGGCGCGTTGACCCTCGCGGCGCTCGCCGACGGCGCGAAAGGCGTGCGCGTGCATCAGGATGCCGTCACGGGCGAGCGAGCCCTGGCGGCGAACGCCGCGCGGCTCGAGCTGCCCGGTCCGCTCTCCGGCGAGGAGACGCTCCCGGCCGGATTCCGATCGATGCCCCTGTCCGCCGAGCTCGTCGACGGCGCCCGTGTCGTGCTGCTGAGGCTGCCGCGCTCGCTCGACGCGCTCCGCGACATCGCCGGCCTCATCGCCGCCCACGCCGCCGCCGACGTCGTGGTGTACGCCGGCGGACGGGTGAAGCACATGTCCACGGCGATGAACGAGGTGCTGCGCCGGTTCTTCGACCGGCTCGACATCACCCACGCGCGGCAGAAGTCCCGTGTGCTCGTCGCGCGGGGGCCTCACGATGGTGTCGACCCCGTGCCTGCGACCGCCACCGTCGACGGCCTCCGCGTGTGCGCCTTCGGGGGCGCGTTCGCCGGCGCTCGTATCGACATCGGCACCCGTCTGCTGCTCGCCCACCTGCCCGCCGATCCGCCCGGCGGCACCGCGGAGGACCCGCTCATCGATCTGGCGTGCGGAACGGGAGTGGTCGCAGCCCACCTCGCCCTGCGGCATCCCGACGCGCACGTGTACGCATCGGACCAGTCGGCCGCGGCGGTCGCCTCCGCCCTCGCCACGGCGGCAGCCAACGGAGTCGGCGACCGCGTACGGGTGGTGCGCGACGACGCGCTCAGCTCCCTCGCCGACGCTTCAGCGTCGTTCATCGCGCTGAATCCGCCGTTCCACACCGGGGCAGCGGTGTCCGACCGCGTCGCCCCGAGGCTGTTCGCCGACGCGGCGCGCGTGCTTCGGTCAGGAGGCGAGCTGTGGTGCGTCTGGAACTCACCGCTCGGCTACCGCGGGCAGCTGGAGCGCATCGTCGGCCCCACCCGCCAGGTCGCGCGTAACGCGAAGTTCACGGTGACCGTGTCGACGCGACGCTGATCGCCGTCGCGGCCCCGGAACACGCGAGAGACCGGGGCTCGCGGAATACCAGGGCTCAGGAGGATCAGAACACGCGGAAGACGCGGGCGCGCGGACGATCAGGGCGCGGGCAGCCGCGGCACCGACGCCAGCAGCTGCGCCGTGTACGCATGCCGCGGGGCGGTGAGCAGCTCTGCCGTCGGCCCGTGCTCGACGATGCGACCCGCCTCCAGGACCGCAGTCTGTGCGCACAGCGCCGACACGATCGTGAGATCGTGCGAGACCAGGAGGAAGGCGATCCCCTGCTCTCGCGCGAGACGCTGAAGCAGCTCGATGACGTGCATCCGCACCGACGTGTCGAGCGCGCTCACCGGCTCGTCTGCCAGCAGCGCCCTCGGCTTCGGCGCGAGTGCCCGCGCGATCGCGATGCGCTGCCGCTGTCCGCCGGAGAACGCATCGGGATAGCGGCCCGCGGCGTCATCGGGAAGACCCACCGCCCGCAGCAGTTCGGCGACCCGGGCGCGGTGATCTCCCCTGATGCCGAGCGAGCGCAGGGGCTCTGCCACCGAGCGACCGATCGGCATCCGGGGATCGAGAGACGAGAACGGATCCTGGAACACCGGCTGCACGGCCCGGCGGAAGGCGCGCATGGCCCGCCGGTCGCCGAGCGCGAGGGGTGCCCCGTCGAACACGACGCGACCGGACGTGGGAGCCTGGAGTCCGAGCAGCAGGCGCAGCAGCGTCGTCTTGCCGGCGCCCGATTCGCCCACGAGACCGAGGCTGCCGCCGGCCGCGATCGACACCGACACATCGCTGAGGACGGTGCGGGCTCCGTAGCCGAAGGTGACCGCTTCTGCGGCCAGGAGCGGCGGGCGGACGTCGAGATCGCTCATGCGGGGCCTCCCTCTCGGTCGCTGTCGCCCGGCACCGCGCGCGCAGGCAGAAAGTCGTCGAGGGCGCGGGAGGCGGCCACGAGCTGCGCCGTGTAGTCGGCGGTGGGTGCACGCAGGATGTCGTCGGTGGCGCCGAGCTCCACCTGGCGGCCGCCTCGCATCACGAGGAGCCGGTCGGCGAGACCCGCCAGCACCGGCAGGTCGTGGCTGATGAACAGCAGCGTCATGCCGCGCTCGGTCACCTCGCGCTGCAGGAGCTCCAGGACGCCGGCCTGCACCGTGACATCGAGCGCGGTCGTCGGCTCGTCGGCGATGAGGATGCGCGGTCCGCCCGCCAGCGCGAGCGCGATGGCCACGCGCTGACGCTGGCCGCCGGAGATCTCGTGGATGTACGAGCGCGCGATCCGCTCGGGGTCGCTCAGCTGCACATCCGCCAGGGCGTCGAGGACCCCACGGCGGAGCGCATCCCCCCGAAGGCCACGGTGGGTGCGCAGCGGCCACGCCAACTGGCCGCCCACGCGCATGAGCGGATCGAGCGAGGCCAGCGGCTCCTGGAAGACGGCCGAGATCGTCGTACCGCGCAAGCGGTCGAGCGTGCGCGCGGAGGCACCGACCACCTCGACGGGCCCCGCCGCAGCGTCGACCACCGCCGATCCTCGGGCGACCAGCGGGTAGGGCAGGAGCCCCAGCACCGCGAGCGCCGTGAGCGACTTGCCCGACCCCGACTCGCCGATGATGCCCAGACGCTCGCCGGGAGCGATCGACACATCGACGCCGTGCACGAGGGTGCGCACGGCATCCCCGTCGCGCCCGCCGGTATCGAGGTGCACCGAGAGGGCGCTGAGGTCGACGATCGGACTCATCGGATGCTCCTCGTCGTGGGATCGGCGACGTCGCGAAGGCCGTCGGCGAGGAGATTGACGCCGATGATCAGCGCGACGAGCAGGATGCCGGGGAGCACCGCGGCGGTCGGGGCGATGAGAACGGTGCTCTGAGCCTCCTGCAGCATGCGCCCCCACGATGCGTTCGGGGGCGGAGAGCCCAGCCCCAGGTACGACAGCGATGCCTCAGCACCCACGGCCCCGCCGAACTGGAGGGCGAGAGGCACGATGAGGGTCGGCCACACGTTGCGCAGCACGTGCTGGCGGATGATGCCGAGGGTGCCGGTGCCCGAGGTGCGCGACGCGGTGATGTAGTCCTGGGCGAGCACCCGTGTGGCGGTGATGCGCGTGAGCCGAGCGATCACGGCCGCTCCGGCGAGACCGATCGCGAGGATCGCCGATTCGAGCGAGGCACCGCGCCACGCGACGATGAGCATGGCGAGCAGGAGCGTCGGGAACGCGATGGCGATGTCGAGCAGGCTCGAGACGGCGTCATCGACCCACCGGCGCGCGATGGCGGCGAGAAGCCCGAGCAGGATGCCGACGACCGCCGCGATCGCCACCGAGCCGAAGCCCACCGCCAGCGCCAGCCGGGCGCCGATCATCAGCTGCGTGAACAGGTCGCGGCCGAGACGGTCGGTTCCCGCCCAATGCTCCGCCGAGGGCGGCTGCAGCCGGTCGCCAGTGGTGTCGGAGAAGCTGAACGGCGTCCAGAACAGCGAGACGAGCCCGATCGCCGCGATCGCGCCGAACAGGACGGCACCGACGATGAGGTTGAGGGAGCGTCGGCGCCGCGTGCGCGCCGGGCTGACTGGCGCGGGAGCGGCCGTGGGAAGCGTGGTGACGGTCATGCGACGGCCTCCCTGCGGTGATTGCCCGAGAGCGTGTCGCGCAGTCGCGGATCGATGAGGCGCTGGAGGATGTCGGCGACGAAGCCGAGCAGCAGCACGAGGGCGGTGGAGAACAGCAGCACGCCCTGCACGCTCGGGAAGTCCTGCTCCTTGATGCCCACCAGCAGCATGTCTCCGAGGCCCGGCAGCGCGTAGACGCGCTCGATGATGACGGCTCCCACGAAGGTCGTGGACAGCTGGATGGCGAGGATCGAGATCAGGGGAACGACCCCGTTGCGGACGCCGTGGCGCCACAGCGCCGTGCCGAAGCTCTGGCCAGTCGCGCGCGCGGCCCGCAGGTACTGCTGGCCGAGCACGTCGAGCGTCGCGCTGCGGACATATCGGGCCAGGTCACTCCCCGCGACGAGCGCGATCGTGATCACGGGAAGAGTGAGCGCGAACAGCGCAGCCCCGGGATCTTCCCAGTCGGAGCGGGGGAATCCGCCCGCCGGGAAGAGCCGCCAGCCGAGAGACAGCACCCCGACGAGCAGGATGCCGACCCAGAACACCGGGATCGCGCCGCCGAGCTGGGTCGCGGCCGAGAACGCGGTGCCGTACCACGTGCGTGACTTCCACGCGGCGAAGAACCCGACCGGCACCGCGATGACGACCGACAGCGCGAACGACAGGAGCGTGAGCGGCAGGGTCACGTTCAGACGCCGGAGGATCTCATCGCCCACCGAGAGCCGGTTCGTGAACGACTGGCCGAGGTCGAACGAGAGCAGCTGGCCCACGTAGTCGAAGAACTGCACGTAGATCGGGCGGTCGACCCCCAGGCGGGCGGCCGCCGCCGCGATCTCCTCGTCGGTGGCCCCCACCGAGATGAGCGCGAACACGGGGTTTCCGAGGACGCGCAGCACGACGAACAGGATTGTCACCGCCAGCGCGAACGCCAGCAGCAGCAATCCTGTCCGTCGAAGCAGGTACCGGGTGATCGCTTACGCCTTCGTGATGTTGTACACGTAGAACAGCGAGTTGAGCCCGTTCTGCGGCACGCCGCTGACCCCCTCGGCCGCGATGCGCAGCTGCGGGTTGAGGTACAGCCAGACGCTCGCCGCGTCATCGGAGATCTGCTGGTTCGCCTTCTTGATGAGCTCCGTCTGCTCCTCCACCGACGAGGCGGCCTCGGAGTCGCTGAGCCAGGTCTGCACGTCGGCGTTGTCGTAGCCCCAGTAGAAGTCGGGGTTGCCGTAGAAGTTGATGTCGCGGTCGTTGACGTGGCCCTGCAGGGTGGCCTCGAAATCGGTGTCGGTGTACACCTTCTGGTACCACTCGTCATCCGTGATGATGTTGATCTTCGCCGTCACGCCCACCTTGGCGAGCTCCGACTGCACGAACTCCGCCACCGTCGAGTGCACGCCCGAGTCGGGGGTGTCGATCGTGAACTCGAACCCGTCGGCGTAGCCGGCCTTCTCGAGCAGCGTCGATGCGAGCTCGGGGTCGTAGGGGTTGTTGTCGGCGAGGTCGATGTACCAGGGCTCCGACGGGGGCACCATGGAGCCGATGAGCTCGCCGCGGCCGTCCCAGATGGCGTCGAGCAGCTTCTCGCGGTCGATCGCCGAGTAGATCGCCTTGCGCACGGCGACGTCGTCGAACGGCGCGACGCGGTCGTTGAAGGCGAGCAGCTCCTTCGTGGTGGAGGTGCCCTCGATGATCTGGAAGCCGGCTGCCTCGAATTCGGCGAGGCTGTCGGGGTTCGACTGGCTCGTGACGAGGTCGACCGCGCCGGTCAGCAGCGCGTTGTTGAGGGCGGTGGGGTCGGCGTAGTACTGGTACACGACGCCGCCGTTGGCGGGCGCCTCTCCCCAGTACTCGTCGTTCACCTCGAGCGAGATCGAGTCGCCCTTGCGGTAGTCGGCGAGGGCGTAGGGGCCGGTGCCGTCGGCGGTCGTGGTGAGATCGCCCGCCTCGGAGTTGACGATCCAGACGTAGCCGAGGTTGTAGGTGAAGCTGATCGACGGCTGCGAGAGGGTGACCTCGACGTTCTTGTCGTCGATGACGGCGACCGAGTCGATGACGCTGAGCTGGCGCTTGCGTGCGGCGATGGAGTCGTCGCTGATGAAGCGCTCCAGGCTGTACTTGACGTCGTCGGCGGTGAGCTTCTTGCCGGAGTGGAAGGCGGCATCCTGCAGCGTGAAGGTGTAGACGAGGCCGTCGTCGGAGACCTGCGTCTCGGCAGCCAGCAGCGGCTCGACGGTGGCGTCGTCGGTGATCTTGAAGAGGCCCTCGTAGACGTTGCCGGTGAAAACCTCGGTCACGCCCGACGATCCGCCGAAGATCTGGTCGAGGTTGGTCGGCTCGTTCTGCGAGCCCACCACGACCTCGGCGGCGGGATCGGGGGCGGCGCTGCCCGAAGGGCTCGCCGTGCCGCCGGCGCAGCCGGCGAGGACGAGAAGGCCCGCGGTCGCGGCCGCGGTGGCGGTCAGGAGTCGGGTGAGGCGGCGTGAAGACACGTCATTCCTTTGCTGTGAAGGGGGCAGGGGCGTCGGCGGCGGACCGGCGGCCCGCCGTGGTGGGAAGAGGCGTCAGAGGACGAAGTCGCCGGCGAAGCGCACGCGGCGCTCCCCCGCCCGCACCGGGAACGGCAAGCGGTTCTGGAGCGGCGGCAACGGGCAGTTCATCTGGGCGGAGAATCCGCACGGGGGCACGGTCGCGCGGTTGAAGTCGACCGTGATCGGGATGCTCTGGCCAGGGGCGAGCTCGCCCGAACCGGCCGGATGATCGAGGAAGAGGAAGCGACCGGCGCCGTACGACTCCGCGCCGTTGGTGCGGTCGCCGAAGACGAGCTGCAGCTTGGCGGTGCCGCCGTAGACGGTGTCGAACGCGGCGAGGCGGTATTCGGTGCCGTCGACCTCGAACACGAGATCGCCCGAGACGGGCAGGGCGCGCGTCGCACCGGCGTCGCGGATGTGCTCGAACGGCACGACGCGCTGCTCGTCGACGAGTTCGAACCGGCCCTCCAGCACCCAGGCGGGGTCGTAGTCGTAGCGCTCGATGTCTTCGAAGGCGAGGCCTGCGGGCGAGTCCTGCCGCCAGATGCGGTACCCCTCCTGAGGGAGGCCGGTCTCGATGTCGGTGCGCTGGAGGCGCGTGAACAGCGCGGATGCCGGATGCCCCTCCCGTGCCGCCTCCTCGGCGACCGGAGGCTCACCCGGCGCCGACCAGTGCGTGAGCACGAGCGCGAGAGCCCCCTGCGGGGCCGTGACGGCCCGGCGGCGCTCCTCGGCCCACTGGGCGTAGGCCTGCTGCTCGGTTTCGGAAGACTCGATCGTGCGTGAACTCACCATGACAGGCAATCAAACGCCCGCGCGCTCAAGAAATTCCATTTCGGCGTGTTTCAGTGCGCAGGGTGCCCGGTGGCCCCGGTGCGGTCTGTGCCGATGAGCGCCCGCCCGGGCCGTGCAGATCAGTGCCGACCGCCGGGAGGACCGACGATCAGGAGCACGACGAACAGCGCGATGACGGCCGCCGCGATCAGCAGGATCAGCGCCCACGGGCGCAGGAGGAACCAGCGCAGCAGCCCGTCGTACCAGCGCCGCTCGTCAGCGGGGGTCTCATCGGTGCGCCAGGCTCCGTCGAGGAGCCCGCGGCGGTGCAGCCAGCGTTCGACGGGAATGGTGGCGTACGGGATGACGGCGGAGACGACCGCGAGCACCGTCGGGCCGACGCGCCAGCGGCTGTTGAGCGCGACGAGGATCGCCGTGGCCCCGTACGAGAGGAAGACGAAGCCGTGGATGCCGCCGGCGATGGACACCGCGATGTCCCAGCCCGCGACCGCACGGAGGATGAGGGCGCTGATGAGGAGCGTCCAGGTGATCGCCTCGGCGATGGCCACCAGGCGGAATGCAGAGTAGGGGGTGCGCAACACCCCTTCAGCTTACCTGAAGGCTAGACGATCCCGGCGCGCATCCCGTCGAGCGAGGCCGCGACGCTGGGCAGGCGCGAGGAGAGGTCGCTGTCGAGCTCGCGCAGCCGGCGGCGCGCCTCCTGCAGCACCCGTGCACCCTTCGGCGTGACGCGCAGGTCGCTCGCGGCACCCGCGTGCGAGGTCGCGTCGGCGACGAGACCCTCGTCCACGAGGGAGCGCACGGCCGTGTGGGCCGACTGCACGGTGATGTGGGAGCGGCGCGCCAGCTCGGAGAACGAGATGCCGGGGTCGGCGTAGATGTGGCCGAGCAGCCCGAACTTCCGTGTGGTGATGCCGAGGTCCTTGAGCACGGCGGAGAGCTGCCCCTCCCACGACGCCGACACCGCGAGCAGCGCGATGACGGGGCTGAAGCGGGGGTTCTCGTCGGTCATAGCCACCATGGTAACGATGCGGCCCCGATGTCCGGGATGCGGGGTAGCGGGGTCGGCATGCTCCATCGCCATCGGGGAGGGTCTCGGCATCGATCTGCCTCCGGGCATGCAGAACACGATCCACGTCGTGGTGCCCGATGCCGACGCCGCTCTCGCGCAGCTGCGCGTCGCGGGGGTCGACGCCGAGGGCGTCACCGACCGCGACTGGGGCAGGTTCGTGTCGTTCGCCGACCCCGACGGCAACACGTGGACGCTGCAGCAGCTGCCCGTGTGGAGCTGAGCCGAGGCGCGATCGCGACCTCGATCCGCGAGAATCTCCTCGCGCGAAGGCACAACACGTCACGAATCCGTGCGACAGGGGACCAATGCCCCTGTTCCGATGAGCACGGGAGCGTGAGAGTCGAGGCCTAAGGAGGTAGGACGATGCCAGAAATCCTGACTGAGACGCCTCGCGACACGCGGTCCCCCCGCCCGGCCGAGGTTCATCAAATGACGATGGCGCGGCTGCGACTCGGCCACGTCGTGCTGTTCGCCACCGTCCACGGCACCGGAGGCCGAGGCGAGCCGCGGCCACCCGCCCCCGACGAGCAGCCGTACACCGTGCTCGTGCACGTAGGTGAGAACGGGACGGCGCGGTCACGCATCGTGTGCGCCGGAGCTGCCGAGGAAGCCCTGCGAGGACTGCGCGGCGAGGTCCGCGCCGTCGCAGTGCCCGACCGGATGCTCCCCCCGCACTCCTCCATCACGCGTGCCGTCCCCCTCATCGACACGACGCTCGTGCGCGCGTCGCGTGCGGTCATGGGGATGCTCTTCTCCCCCGAGATCAGGGGATCGTCCGGCGAATCGACAGCGGCGACCGAAGAGGTCGTGGTGGCGCTCGTGCGCGGCATCCTGCGAGAGCAGCGCCCCGCGCTCATCGATGCGGCACAGGGCGACGAAGTGGAGCACCGAGTGTGGGCTCTCATCGCGGACCGTCACGCCGACCCCCACTTCGATGTCGATGCGATCGCGCATGAGCTGGCCTTCAGCAGGAGGCAGCTGTATCGGCGCGTGCACGGGGAGAAGGGGATCGCGGGGCTGATCGCCCAGCACCGCCTCTCGACGGCGATGCGGCTCATCAGCGAGGACCCCTCCGCCCCCCTGACGGACGTCGCGGCAGCCGCCGGGTTCTCGAAGCTGGCGACGATGCGCGCCCTTTTCACTGCGCAGATGGGCACGACCCCGACGGGCTACCGAAGGAGCGTGCTGTCCGCCCGCCCCTGAGGGCCGGGCGCCCGAGCGGGCGCGCATCGAGGGGGCGGCGAGAGAGCGCCTACTGGAGGATGCTCGGCTGCAGATCACGTAGGGTGAGGTGGCGCGTCATCCGCGCGACGCCGGCGAAAGCGATCACCGCGGCTACGGCCGCCCAGGCCAGCACGAGCCCGATATCGCTCCAGACGCGGGAAAGCTCCCCGCCGTACATCACCTGCCGCAGGGCGTCGACGACGTATCCCATCGGCAGCACTTCGTGGAGCGCGGCAAGAGGGGCGGGCAGGGTCTGCCAGGGGAAGGTGCCGCCTGCCGTGACGAGCTGCAGCACCATGAGGACCAGTCCGATGAACTCGCCGACCGCCCCCCACCATACGTTGAGGGCGAGGAGGATCCAGGTGTACGACGCGGAGGCCAGCACGAGCAGCCCGAGCACGGCGAGGGGGTTCGCGAAGCGGAATCCCAGAGCGAGCGAGAGCACCCCGAACAGCCCGAGCATCTGGACGGCACCGAGGAGCGCGGGGGTCAGCCAGCCGGCGATCGTCACCCGGACAGGCGCCTCCATCGCGGTCAGCGCCCGCCGCGATACGGGCTTGACGATGAGGAAGAGCGCGTAGATGCCGATCCAGGCGGCCAGGGCGGCGAAGAAGGGGGCGAGCCCTGCCCCGTAGTTCTGCGCCTGCGCGATGGCGCTGGTGTCGATCCGCACGGGATCGGCCAGGACGGCGCTCTGCTTCTTCCGGGTGGCTTCATCATGGTCAGGAACCTGCGAGAGGCCGTCTTTCAGTCCGTTCGCGAGCGTCTCGGCCCCTTTCGACAGCTCGCCGACTCCGCTTCGCAGCTGACGGACTCCGCTGTAGAGCTCGCGAGCGCCCGACGTGGCACTGTCGAGGCCTGACGCGAGACGTGAGGAGCCGCTGGCCACCTCGCCCGCACCGGCCGAAAGCTGATCGATGCGGTTCACCGCGGTCTGCAGCCGCTGCTCCAGACTCCGGATCCGCTGACCGAGCGGGTCGAGGAGGTTCAGCGCGCGGGTGATCTGGGAGCGATTGAGTCCCGCCTCCCGCAGGACCTGTGCGATATCCGACCGCACCTGGGGCAGGCGCGAGGTCGCTGCGGCCGCGAGAGCTCCGACGTCGTCGGCGATGCGGTCGAGCTGTCGCACTCCCCCGGCGACCCTCGATGCTCCCGACGACAGGGTTCCCGCCCCGCGGCCGAGCTTCTTCGAGCCCTGGACGAGCTCGCGGGCGCCCGAGCTCAGCCGATCCACGCCGGAGCCCGCGGTGCCGAGACCGTCGGCGAGCTTCTCCGCACCGGATGCCGCCTCCGACAGCTTCGTGCGGATCTCACCGAGCCCGGCGAGCACGGCCTCGGCGGCGGTCGCGACGACCCTCTCGGCGATGTCGGCCTGCACGCGTTCGACGGCCTGGCTTCCCAGAGTCGATGCGAGGTAGTTGTTGGCGTCGTTCGTGCGCAACTCGATGCGTGCCGCGGTCGGATCGTCTCCCGTGATCGATGCGACGTTCGAGGAGAAGTCGCTCGGGATGACGATGACGAACTCGTACCGGCCGTCGACGAGGCCGCGCGCGCTCTCACGTTCATCGACCTCCGACCAGTCGAACGTGTCGCTGTCCAGCAGCTCCTTCGCCACCTCCGTGCCGAGATTGCGCGTCTTGCCTTCGATCTGGGCGCCCTTGTCGAGCACGACGACCGCCGCGGGGATCTCCCCGAGGCGTCCATACGGGTTCTGGTTGGCCCAGAGGTAGAGGCCGCCGTACAGGATCGGCACCCACAGCAGGGCGAACAGCGCCAACGCGAGCATCGGCGTGGCGACGAGCCGCCGAAGTTCGGCTCTGACCATGTGGGAGATCTTCACGCGGGAGCCTCCGCCGACGACACGTCGTCGGCGCGGTCGTCGCCGTCGCGGCCGTCGCTGTCGCGGTCGTCGCTGTCGCTGTCTTCGGAGGGCACGCGCACGCTGTCGTCGACCGCCTCGATGCCGAGGACCATGCGCGACGCCTCCCCGGCGATCGTGAGCACGGCGAGCCCGCGCTGGGCGAACTCGTCAGCGAGGCGCCACCACAGGTGCGGGTCACCGCCGTGCCGGTCGGGCGAGACGACGACGAGCCCCTCCACCCCGGCGCGCGCGGCGGCCAGCTCGCACAGCAGCCGCAGTCGTTCGCCCGGCTCGAGGTTGCCGAACGGGCGGTGGGCGGCATCGTCCATGTCGTTCTCCTGCAGCCAGCGGCGCGCGGCCGCACGACCCGAGCGCTTTCCGGCGAACATCAGCTCCTCTGCCACGACATCGGTCACGCGCACGTTGGGCTCGGGGGCGGAGACGTCGGGCGCATCCACGAGTGCCACACGGCGGCGCAGGGCCGGTGGGTCGTCGTGACCGTCGATGAGGACGCCGCCGGCGTCGGGCACCATGCGTCCCGCGGCCAGGAGACCGAGAACGGTCGGACGCTGCTCGGTCTCGGCGAACGCGAACGTGACCGCACCGGTCTCGAACTGCAGCGTCGTCGCTGACAGCGCATGCGAACGGGCCGCCTTCGTCACCGCTTCCAGCCGCACGAGCATGCGGTCAACCCGCTCCCGGCGGGGCTTGCGCGTCGGGGCGGTCGCGGTCGGGTGCTCGTGACACGTTCCTCCCTCCGCCTGATGGTGCATCGCCGCCCCACTCTCGTGGCGTGACGCTCGCCTCACAAGCGGCCGCGGCTCATACGTCACACGGCCCGCGCCGGGTGGGCACGCATCCGTTCACCCGAGTCCGACGGAGAGCTCCCTCACGACGTGAGCGGGCGCCGGCGCTGGCGCACTCGGACGACGATGAACACCGCGACACCGACGGCGACCGCCGCGATGACGACCTTCTGGAAGACGCCCGCGTACGCCTCGACAAGGGCCCAGTTCTCGCCGAGAAAGAAACCTGCGAGGACGAAGATCGTGTTCCAGATGCCGCTGCCGGCCGCGGTGAGCAGCGTGAAGCGGAGCAACGGCATCCGTTCGACGCCGGCGGGGATGGAGATGAGGCTCCGGAAGATCGGGATCATCCGGCCGAAGAACACGGCCTTCTGTCCGTGCCGGGCGAACCAGGCCTCCGCGCGGACGACGTCGTCGACATTCAGCAGCGGCATACGCGCGACGATCCGCAGGAGCCGGACACGCCCGAGCCATGCGCCCAGACCGTACAGCGCGAGCGCCCCGACCACCGACCCGAGAGTCGTCCACAGCAGCACCTCGGCGAGGCCGAAGGCTCCACGGCTGGCGGTGAAGCCCGCAAGCGGCAGGATCACCTCGCTCGGAAGCGGCGGAAAGAGGTTCTCCAGCGCGACGGCGATCCCGGCGCCGATGCTGCCGAGCGACTCCATGAGCGATACCGCCCATTCGGCCACCGTGTTCAACGCCGACGCCTCCGCTGCCATGCGTTCAACGCTACGCAGTCCGGCTGGGCATCCGGTGGGCGTGCACCCCGGGACGAGGGTGGCCCGGCGACGCGGCACGCACCGCGCCCCCGGGGCCGCCCCGTCACATCCCGATCTCGCTCACCGTCCCCGCCTCGAGCCGGAGCCGCCTGCGCGCACGGCGCGCGACGGCCGAGTCGTGCGTGACGACGATGAGCGTGAGGCCCTCGGCATGAAGGGCGTCCAGCACCGCGAGGATGTCGTCGCGCATCGCTTCGTCGAGATTGCCCGTCGGCTCGTCGGCCAGCAGCACCCGTGGCCGCTTGGCGATGGCGCGTGCGATGGCCACCCGCTGCTGCTGACCTCCGGAGAGCTCGCCGGGCCGGTGGCTCGCCCGTTCCGCGAGCCCGACGCGCGTGAGCGCATCATGCACCCGCCCGTCACGCTCGCTGCGGGTCAGCTGCAGCGGCTCGAGCCCCATGTCGACGTTCTCGGCCGCCGTCAGGGTCGGAATGAGGTTGAACGCCTGGAAGACGATGCCGATCTCGGCAGCGCGGATCTTCGCGAGCATTCCCGGCGACGCATGGGCGACATTCGCCCCCTCGAACTCCACCTCTCCCGACGTGGGCGTGTCGAGGGCTCCGAGCAGCTGCAGGAGCGTCGACTTGCCGCCGCCGGTCGGTCCCTGGATCGCGACGAAGTCGCCGTGGTCGATCTCGAGGTCGATGCCGGCAAGCGCTTGCACGCCGCCGCGTCGTCCGGCGAAGTACTTGGTCACCCCAGTGAGGCGATAGAGAGGCGCCGCGGAGCGGCTCTGTGTCGCATCCATCACGCCACCGCCCGCAGGGCCTCGGCGGGGCTCAGCCGCGCCGCCCGCCACGATCCGACGGCTCCGGCGAGAAGACCGCCCGCCGCGGCGAGGCCGAGGGCGGCCAGCACCGTCACGACGGAGGGGTTCGCCTGAAGCACGACCTCACCGATCGTGTCCGTGCCCGCGAGCCCCGGCCCGCCCGGCATCCCGCCCACCGGCCGTGCGGGCGACCCTGCCGAGATGGTCGGCGCGATCAGTGCGACGACGGCGACACCCACCAGTCCGATCGCGACGCCGCCGACGCCGCCGATCACCGCTTGCACCACCGATTCCGACGTCACCTGACCGACGATGCGCCGGTTCGACCAGCCGATCGCCTTCAGTGTTCCGAGCTCACGCGTGCGTCGAGAGATCCCCGACATCGTGAAGAGCACGGCCAGCGCGACGGCGACGACGAGCACGATCACCGACAGCCACGTGCCGAGCGTCGTGATGAGCGCGCTCGCTCCCGACAGCGACGACGAGACGGTCGATGCCAGCTCCGACTGCGAGCGCACCGCGGCATCCGGCAGCGCCTCCTCGAGCGCAGACCGGACATCGCCGATCGCGTCCGCCGACGCGGCCTGCACGTAGACCGTGGAGACCGCCTCGCCGAGGCCTGACAGCTCCTGTGCGACATCCAGGGGGATGTAGACGTCGGCCGCGGTGTCGGCGGTCGACGATGTCGAGGACAGCACGCCGATCACGCTGAACTCCTCGCCTCCGACCTCGATGGTGTCTCCGACGGAGAGTCCCTCGCTGGATGCGTACGACGCGTCGAGCGCCGCGACGCGCTGGCCGGCGTCAGCGCTGCCGAGCCCTCTGCCCTGCTCGACCGCTGTCGAGGAGAGAGGCCCCGCCGACTGCGTGGCCGCTGCCGCGTCGATGCCGAGCACCGAGAACGAGTCGATGCCGAACGACCCGCCCCCGAAGCCCCCCGCCGCCGGACCGCCCGCGTCGCCTTCGGCGGGCTCGGGCCGGGCCGACCCGTCCGCACCGGAGGGCGGTGACGGCAGCTCTCCGTCGAAGGTCATGTTCGTGAGGCTCAACGCCCCCACGGCAGCGACCACGCCGTCGATGCCGGCTGCCGCGTCGACCGTGGATGCCTCGAGCGTCCCGCGCGCGATGTCGGGCATCAGCCGAGACTGGCTGAGGGTGGTCGTACCGTCCTCGTCGGTCGATCCGGCATCCTCCCCGAAGTCGAACTGCGGCATTCCCGAGCCCTCGCCGGGCTCCGCCTGAGCGCCGGTGACCGTGAGGTCGGTGCCGACGCCGTAGACGGCTGCCAGCGCCTCCCGCTGCGCGTCCCTCACCCCCGCCGACAGCGCATCCACCAAGATCACGAGCGCCACCGCGATCGCCATTCCGACGGCGACGATCACCGTCTGCTTCCTTCGACCCGACAGCTCCCGCCGTAGATATCGTGCGAACATGTCATCCTTCCCGGGGCGCTGCGTGCGCCACCGGTCCGACGCTAGGAAGTGCGTTTATGCGCGACGCTTCGGCGGCATAAGAGAGCGCTATGGATGCCGCGTCGCCTGCGGGCGTGTCCGGCGCGGGCGTGTCCGGCTGCGGCGGTCGGGCGGTGGTCAGCTCTGGGGAAGCGCGGTCAGCGACCGGCTGAGCCGGTCGCTCGCCCGCTCGAGGTGGGCGCTGAGCACGCGCACCGCGCCGTCGGCGTCTCCGGCGTCGAGCATCGCGAGGATCTGCGCATGCTCGTCGACGATGAGCCCGGAGGGAAGGAGCGACGCGCCCTGCACGCGTGACATGCACATCATGACCTCGGAGGTCAGCGCCGCGTAGGCGCGGCTGGTGCGGGGGCTGCCCAGGGCGTCGACGAGCGCGCGATGGAAGCGCATGTCGGGTTCGACGATGGCGGTCGGGTCACCCGTCGACAGCGCCACGAGCTCGTCGTGCGCGGCGCGCGCGGCCTCCGGCGCCTGCGACTGCTGAGCGAGGCTCCTCAGCACCTGGCCTTCGAGCAGGAGGCGGGTGCGGTAGATGTCGCGCACGTCGTCGGCGGTGAGGGTGACCACCCGCGCGGTCTTGTGTGCGCTGCGTTCGAGCAGTCGCTCGCTCACGAGACTCTCGATGGCGGCCTTCGCGGTCGTCCGGGCGACGTCGTAGGTCGCGGCCACCTCGGCCTCGGTCAGCGGCGTTCCGGCCGCGAGCTCGCCGGAGAACATCCGCGCGCGAAGGTCTGCGATCACCGCGTCGACGACCGACACCACTTCCACTCTGCGCGCCACGGATCGATGGTAACCGGATGTCCCGGAGTTGACCACACAGCCCGCTTGTCTGACAATCAACAGATGCACACCGTCGGCACCGCCCTTGCCCCCGCCGCATTCCCTGCCGAGATCGCCGACGCCCTGCGCAGTCCCACCGCGGTGAGCACACGGGCGATCGACCGCCTCGCCTACGCCTCCGACGCGTCCCACCTCCTGCTCGTGCCGCGAGCCGTCGTCGCCGCGTCGGATGCCGGGGAGATCGCGGCGATCCTGCGGGCAGCCACCGTCGCGGCCTCCCCCGTCACCTTCCGTTCGGGCGGCACGAGCCTGTCCGGGCAGTCGTCGAGCGACGGCATCCTCATCGACACCCGACGCCACTTCCGCCGCATCGACGTGCTCGACGGCGGCGCCCGCGTGCGCGTGGAGCCCGGGGCGACGGTGCGGCAGGTCAACGCACGGCTGCTGCGCCATGGCCGCCGGCTCGGACCCGACCCCGCCAGCGAAGCGGCGTGCACGATCGGCGGTGTCGTCGCCAACAACTCCAGCGGCATGGCGTGCGGCATCGACGAGAACACCTACCGCACGCTCGAGTCGATGGTGTTCGTCCTCCCCTCGGGCACCACCGTCGACACGGCGGCGCCCGACGCAGACCGCCACCTTCGCGAGCGCGAACCGGCGCTCGTCGACGGCCTCCTGCGTCTGCGGCGCCGCATCCTGGATGATCCGGCCTCGGTCGAGACCATCCGGCGCAGATTCCGCATGAAGAACACGATGGGCTACGGCATCAACGCCTTCCTCGACCACGACACCCCCGCCGAGCTCCTCGCGCGCCTCATCATCGGCAGCGAAGGCACCCTCGCGTTCGTGGCATCGGCCACCTTCCGCACCGTGCCGCTGCAGCCGGCCGTGACGACCGCGCTCGCCGTGTTCCCTCACCTCGACGCCGCCACCCGCGCCCTCCCCGACCTCGTCGCCACCGGCGCCGCCACCGTCGAGATCATGGACTCCACGAGCATCCGCGTCGGTCAGGGCTTCGCCGACGCACCGCGGCAGATCTCCGGATTCACCGTCTCCGACGAGGCGGCGCTGCTCATCGAATACCACGCGTCGACCCCCGACGCACTGGAAGAGGCCGCCCGCCACGGCCAGGCGCTCCTGACCGCCGCGACCCTGCGCACACCGGCGACCTTCTCGCCCGACCCCGTCGCCCGTGCCGCGGCATGGAAGCTCCGCAAAGGCCTCTACGCCACCGTCGCGGGGGCCCGCCCCGCCGGCACCACGGCCCTCCTGGAGGACGTCGTCGTGCCCGTCCCCCGCCTCGCCGACACGTGCGAAGGGCTGCAGGAGCTGTTCGCCCGCCACGGATACGCCGACTCGGTGATCTTCGGCCATGCGAAAGACGGCAACATCCACTTCATGCTCACCGACCGATTCGACGACGACGCGGCGATGGGACGCTTCTCGCGCTTCACCGACGACATGGCCGACCTGATCCTCGCCGCCGACGGCAATCTCAAGGCCGAGCACGGCACAGGCCGCGTCATGGCGCCCTACGTGCGTCGGCAGTACGGCGACGAGCTGTACGAGGTCATGCGCACGCTCAAACGCCTCTGCGACCCCGCCGGCATCCTGAATCCGGGCGTCATCATCTCCGACGACCCCACCGCCCACCTCGCCGACTTCAAACCCGCCGAGCAGATCGAGGAAGAGGCCGATCGCTGCGTCGAGTGCGGCTACTGCGAACCGGTGTGCCCCTCGAAAGACCTCACCCTGACCCCCAGACAGCGGATCGTCGTGCGCCGTGCGATCGCCCGCGCGGAGAAGGCCGGTGACCGGGCGCTCGTGCGGGAACTCGAACGCGATTACGACTACGACGCCGTCGACACGTGCGCGGTGGACGGCATGTGCGTAACGGCGTGCCCCGTGTCGATCAACACCGGCTCCCTCGTCAAGCGCCTGCGCCGCCAGGACTCCCACCCGCTCCTGGCCGCCGGCTGGACGGCCGCGGCCCGCAGCTGGGGACAGGCCTCCCGCGCGGGCTCCCTCGCCCTGTCGGCCGCGGACGCCCTGCCGCCCGCCGTCGTCTCCGGAGCGACCCGCGTCGCCCGCGCGGTGCTCGGTCACGACACCGTGCCGCTGTACTCCGGCGACCTCCCGCCCGGCGGCGCACCTCGTCGCACCCTGCGGGGGGCGCAGGGGGCCGCCGACGGCCCACCCGCCGCGGTCTACCTCCCCGCGTGCGTCAACAGCATGTTCGGCGCCGAGGGCGGCGGGGGCGGCGTGGCGCCCGCCTTCCTGGGCCTCGTCTCGCTTGCCGGCCTGCGGGTGATCGTGCCGGATGCCGTCGAGTCGCTCTGCTGCTCCACCCCGTGGACGTCGAAGGGCTACGCCTCGGGCCGTGACGTCATGCTGCGGCGGGTGGCCGATGCCGTGCGCGCGGCCGGCGGCGACGCACCCCTGCGCGTCGTGAGCGATGCGACGAGCTGCACGGAAGGGTTCGTGCATCTCCTCCGCGACGCCGGGGTCGACGTCGTCGTCGAAGACGCGCTCGCCTTCACCGTCAGGGAGATCCTCCCGCGGCTGACGACGCTGACACCGGTGGCCGACACCCTCGCTCTTCACCCCACGTGCTCCTCCACCCAGATGGGGCTGGGCGACGACCTGCTCACGCTGGCCCGTGCCGTCGCGACGAATCCGATCGTCCCGGACAACTGGGGATGCTGTGCCTTCGCCGGCGACCGGGGCATGCTGCACCCGGAGCTCACGGCATCCGCCACCGCCGCCGAGGCCGCCGAGGTGGTCGCCCTCGAGGCCGACGCCCACGCCTCGTGCAACCGCACGTGCGAGCTGGGGATGACCCGCGCGACCGGCAAGCCGTACCGCCACATCCTCGAACTGCTGTGGGAGGCGGCCGGCGGCGCCTGACGCATGATCGGCGAGGGGGCGGAGCGCCGTCTTCCGCCGGCCTCAGTCGAGGATGCGCTGCACGTCGAGCAGGTACTCGGCGATCGGGATGGCGGAGGTGGCCGCCGGCGAGGGCGCATTGCGCAGCAAGGTCACCGGCCCGAGTCGTTCGACGGCGAAGTCGTCGAGGAGAGCTCCATCGCGACCCCACGCTTGAGCGCGCACGCCCGAAGGCCCCCGCCGGGCGAGGTCGCCGATCGACAGCTCGGGGATGAATCGACGCGCCTCGGCGAAGTAGAGGCGTTTGAACAGCGACCCCGCCACCTCTTTCGCGCCCATACGCCAGTGCGTGCGCAGGAGCGCCGGCGCCCCCGGCCAGCGCAGGGACTGCCACGTGTCGCGCAGCGAGATGTCGCCCCAGCCGTACCCTTCGCGAGCGAGTGCGGGGACCGCGCTCGGGCCCACGTGCACGTCGCCGTAGACTCCGCGCGTGAAGTGCACACCCAGGAACGGATAGCGCGGATCGGGCACGGGGTAGACCATGCCGCGCACGAGGCCCGCGCGATCGGGCCGGAGCTCCCAGTACTCCCCGCGGAACGGCAGGATGCGCGGGGACGGGTCGGCGCCGACGAGCCTCGCAACGGCATCCGACTGGACTCCCGCGCACACCACCAGCCGCCGGAACCGGTGCACGCCCGCCGCGGTCTCCACGACCACGCCATCACCGCCGCGACGGACGGCGCGCACCTCATGCCCGAAGAGCACTCGGCCGCCGTCGCGTCGGACGTCCTGCGCCATGGCTTCCGTGATGGCCGCGTAGTCGACCACGGCGGTGTGGGGTGAATGGAGTGCGGAGATCCCGACCACGTGCGGTTCGATCTCAGCGATCTCGCGGGATGCGATGCGTCGCAGGCCCGGCACCCCGCTCTCCCTCGCCCTGCGCTCCAGTTCGTCGAGCGCGACGTTCTCGGCCGCTGTCGTGGCCACGACCAGCTTGCCGGCCTCCGTGAACGGGAGACGCTTGTCCGCGCAGTAGTCACGGGTCGCGATGCGCCCCTTCGCCGACAGCCGTGCCTTCAGCGAACCCGGGGAGTAGTAGATGCCGGCGTGCACGACTCCTGAGTTGTGGCCCGTCTGGTGTGCCGCGACCCGATGCTCCTTCTCGAGCACGACGACGTCTCGTCCGCGCGCGGCGACCGCGCGCGCGACCGCCATGCCCACGATCCCCGCGCCGACCACACCGATGGTGTCCACCACGTATCACCTATTCCATTAAATGGAACTCATTGTGCTATATGGAATTACTGTACTCTGATCGAGACCCCCTCGATAGGAGCACGCATGAAGATCCTCCGTTTGGGCGCGCCGGGACAGGAACGCCCCGCCGCCCTCGTCTCCGATGACACCTACGTCGACCTCTCCGACATCGTCACCGACATCGACGAACGGTTCTTCGCCAGCGGAATGCTCGCCCGGATCGCGCCGATCGTCGAGCAGCGGGCCGCGCAGGGTCAGGTTCGACCGCTGGCGGGAGAGCGGATCGGGTCGCCGATCGCGCGCCCGCACCAGATCATCTGCGTGGGCCTCAACTACCGCGATCACGCGGCCGAGACCGGACAGGCGGTCCCGGACGAGCCGATCCTGTTCACCAAATCGCCGAACACGATGGTCGGCCCGCACGACGACGTCCGCATCCCGCGGGGAGCGACCAAGACCGACTGGGAGGTCGAACTCGGCATCGTCATCGGCACGCGCGCCAGCTACCTCGACTCGCCCGCACAGGCGCGCGACCACATCGCCGGCTGGGTGCTCGTCAACGACGTGAGCGAACGCGCCTTCCAGCTCGAGCGGGGAGGGCAGTGGCTCAAGGGCAAGTCGGCCGAGACCTTCAATCCGACCGGTCCGTGGCTCGTCACACCCGACGAGGTGCCCGACGTCACCGCGCTCGACATGTGGCTCGACGTCAACGGCACCCGCCGCCAGACCGGCAGCACGTCGACGATGATCTTCGACCCGTACGTCATCGTCCACTACATCAGCCAGTTCCTCGTGCTCGAACCCGGCGACCTCATCAACACGGGCACTCCGCCGGGGGTGGGCATGGGTCATTCGCCGCAGATCTGGCTGCAGCCGGCCGACGTGATGGAACTCGGCATAGACGGGCTGGGCACCCAGCGGCAGCGAGTGGTGGCACCCCGATGACGACGACAGGAGCACCCATGACACGAGCACTCATCACCGGCGGAGCCAGCGGACTCGGCGCCGCCGCCGCGGACCGACTCCGCCGCGACGGCATCGAGGTCATCACCGTCGATCGGGCCGACGGCGCCGATCACCGCGTCGACATCACCGACACCGCCGCCGTCGAGGCTCTCGCCGCCGAGATCGGCCCGGTCGACATCCTCATCAACTCCGCCGGCATCGTGGGGCCGAACGTCGCGCTCATCGACAGCCGGCTCGACGACTGGCGGCGCACCCTCGAGGTGAACGTGCTCGGCACCGTCACGATGATGCGCGCCTTCGTCCCGCCGATGATCGAGCGCGGCTGGGGCCGCGTCGTGAACTTCGCCAGCATGGCGGGCAAAGACGGAAATCCGAACCTCGCCGCCTATTCGGCATCCAAGGCCGCGGTCATCGCCCTGACGAAGTCGGCGGGCAAAGAGCTCGCGACCACCGGCGTGCTCGTGAACGCGATCGCTCCCGCCGTGATCGCCACCCCCATGAACGACACGACCGCGCCCGACGTTCTCGCGCACATCACGAATCTCATCCCGATGAAGCGGATCGGGCGCGCCGACGAGGTCGCCGAGCTCGTCGCATGGCTGGCCTCCGACAAGGTGTCGTTCTCCACCGGCGCCGTGTACGACATCAGCGGCGGCCGCGCCACCTACTGAGCCCGGCAAGCGGACGACCGGGCAGCGTCAGGATTCAGCTGCGGGCGAGGTGGTCGCCCGGCAGCCCTGCCGCGAGCTCGACGATCTCATCGATCCGCTCGATGAGCGAGCTCAGCGGTGTGCGGAAGGCAAGGGCGCTGACACTGACCGCCCCGGTCGGCCGCAGCCGTGCATCCAGGCCCGCAGGCACGGCGACGCAGTTGACGCCCACCTCGTTCTCCTGGTCGTCGACGGCGTAGCCCCGCGCGCGCGTCTCCTGCAGCTCCCGCCACAGCACGGCCGGGTCGGTGATGGTGTGGGCGGTCTGCGCGGCGAGCGGCTCCGGACCGAGCACCTCCCGAAGCGCCTCCTCGCTGTCGACGGCGTAGCTCAGCAGCAGCTTCCCGACCGCGGTCCGGTATGCCGGGTTTCGTCCGCCGATCACCGATGTCAGGCGCACGCTGCCCCCGGGAGGGTCGGTCTTGGCGCGGTAGACGACCTCCGCGCCGTCGAGGACGGCGTAATGCACCGTCTCTTCGAAGGTCTGCGAGAGCTGCTCGAGGATCGGAGTGATGAGAGCCGCGTCGGGTCGGTCAGCGTAGTTCCGGAATGCGATCCGCAGGAACTCGTCGCCCAGCAGATACTCACCGCGGCCGATCTGTGCGGCAAGCCCCGCTTTCCTCAGCGACACGAGGGCTCGATGGACGGTCGATTTCGGGCTGTGGAGGGTCTGAGCGAGCTCGTCGAGTGTGACCCCGCGCGGGTGCGCGCCGAGCTCGATCAGCACCGCGAGCACACGATCGGATCCGACGAGCCGCTGGTCGGGATCGGGGATCTCGCTCACGGCACACCTCTCCCACGCATCTGCGAATCCGAGTACTCCATCATGCTCCATCCGCGTCGCGATACCCCGCGCGGAGCACGGCGATTCCCGGGTCCCCCTGCGACACGAGATGCCTTACCCTGATTTCCCATCCGGCACCTCTTGTACGGGCTAGACTGTGGCAATTGTTCCGTTCTACGGAACGACGTTAAGGATAGGAAAATCATGTCGGATGTCGTCGAGAGCGAACCCAAGTACGGCGTGCAGTCGGTGGCCAAGGCGTTCACCCTCCTGAACGCGCTCGCCGACGATTCCGGCAGACAAGGCATGACACTCACCGAACTCGCCAAAGCGGTGGGCATGTCGAAGGGCAGCGTCTTCTCCACGCTGCACACCCTGAAGGCCTACGGAATGGTGTCCGACCAGGGCACGGGCCACGCCCGCCGCTACCGGCTCGGCCTCGGGCTCATCCGTCTCGGCAACCGTGCCGCCTCCCAGACGACGATCGGCGACGTCGCCCGCCCGTACCTCGAGGCGCTCTCCGCCGAGACCGGATTGACCTCGCGGATCGCCGTCATCCACGACAACTGGGCCGTGGCCATCGCCCAGGTCGATGCTCCCGGCGCCGTGCAGGTGAATCTGGGGCTGGGCGAGAAGGAGTGGCCCCACCGCTCCGCCGTCGGCAAATCGCTTCTCATGGGCTCCTCCGACGAGCAGATCCTGGGGGTGCTCTCGCACACCGGGATGCCGCGCAACACATCGCACACCATCACGACCCCCGCGGAGTTCCTCGCCGACATCACGGTGTCACGCGAGCGCGGCTACACGATCGACGACGAAGAGGACCGCGACGGCATCATGTGCATCGCCGTGCCCCTGCGCAGCGCCGCGGGCGCCACGGTGGCGGCGATCAGCGTCACCGGACTGAAGGCCGCCCCGGAGCTTCGCCACCCGTCGATGGTCGCGGAAGTGCTGAAGAAGCACTGCCGCGACCTGACCGAGGTGCTCGCCGCGCGGTCCTGACGGCTCTCAGCGCCAGACGGCGGCCGACTCGACGGCCGACTTCAGACGGAGGTGCAGGCGGTCGACCTCGGCGACGGTCTCCGGATCGAGGTGGAAGGCCGACGGCCCGCGTACCGCGGTCGACTCCAGCACACCCTGTTCCCGCAGCAGGTGCTTCTCCACCGCCACGAACACGTCGATCGAGGTCTGCATGCTGATGAGCGCGCTGAGCGGTCCGCTGATCGCGTAGGCCCGGTCGTCGTCCCCGCCCTCCAGCGCCTCCCACAGCGACTGGATGGCCCAGCACACCTCCGCGCCGGGCATGGTCCCCACGATGCCGCGTCGATGGCTGTCGACGAGAGAGATGCCACCGGTCCCCTCGAACACGCGCGCAGCGCCCTCGGTGGCCTCCCGCAGCTCGGACAGGCGCGGGCCGATGGGCGAGGCCTCCGGCTTGAAGTACACCTGCTCCCCGAAGGTGCGCAGCAGCTCGGCCTGCAGCCTGATCGAGATGCTCCTGCCCACGTAGCCGCTGGCATCCTGCACCACGACCGGGATGCCGACCGCGTCGATGACCGCCGTGTAGTACTGACGGAGGCCCTCATCATCAAGCTGCACGGTCACGGGCGGGTTCACCATGACCCCGTCGGCGCCGTTGCGCTCGGCGTGGCGCGCGTGGGCGACGGCGGCCTTGGTGCTCTCCGCGCCGGCGCTGATGATCGACAGGAGGCGGTAGCTCTTGGCGGAGTCGATGACGATCTCCGCGAGCTGCGTGCGCTCGGCGGTCTCCAGGCGCAGCAGCTCACTCACCATCCCGGTGACGTAGCCGGCCACACCCTGGTCGCGCACCCAGGCGAGCTCCCGCACGAGCGCACGCTCGTCGATCTCGCCGTCGCGGGTGAAGGGGGTCTGGATGACAGGGAGGACGCCGCCGAGCGGCTTGTTCAGGGACAAGATCTGTTCTCCGTTCTCAAGGACGAAAGGGCTCAGGAGCGGCCGACGACGGGTTCGATGAATCGGCGTCCCGCCGAGTCGTCGGCCACCAGGAAATCGAGGTCGCAGCCGCGTGGCGCCTGCAGCACGTGCTGCTGGTACAGACGGGGCCAGCCGCGCACATGGGCTGTGCGGGGTGGACGCCACCGCCGCGTGCGGAACGCGAGCTCTGCCTCGTCGACGAGGAGGTCGAGGGCGCGGGTCGCGATGCTGAGACGAATGAGGTCGCCGTCCTCGACGAGAGCGAGCGGCCCGCCGACGGCAGCCTCCGGAGCGACATGGAGGACCACGGTCCCGTAGCTCGTGCCGCTCATCCGCCCATCGCTGATGCGCACCATGTCGCGCACGCCGCGCTCGACGAGAGCCCGCGGGATGGGCGCCATGCCCCATTCCGGCATGCCGGGCACACCGACCGGGCCGACGCCGCGGACGACGATGACGTCGCCCGGCTCCGCATGAAGCTGGGG
>JAEYVZ010000039.1 GCA_023431405.1 Actinomycetes bacterium | reverse complement strand
GATGTCGGCTCGTCGCATCCTGGGGCTGGAGTAGGTCCCAAGGGTTGGGCTGTTCGCCCATTAAAGCGGTACGCGAGCTGGGTTTAGAACGTCGTGAGACAGTTCGGTCCCTATCCGCTGCGCGCGTAGGAAGTTTGAGAGGATCTGACCCTAGTACGAGAGGACCGGGTTGGACGAACCTCTGGTGTGCCAGTTGTTCTGCCAAGAGCACCGCTGGTTAGCTACGTTCGGGATGGATAACCGCTGAAAGCATCTAAGCGGGAAGCCGGCCTCAAGATGAGATTTCCATGCCTTCGGGCGAGAGGCTCCCAGCCAGACTACTGGGTTGATAGGCCGGATGTGGAAGCGTGGTAACACGTGAAGCTGACCGGTACTAATAAGCCGATGACTTGATAACACACCGTTCTAGGTGCTTGCGTCCACTGAGTGGTTCTCGATGTACGGTCGAGAACCGCATGACAATGATTTGTTGTGCAGACTGAAACATCAATAGTGTTTCGGCGGCCATAGCGTGAGGGAAACGCCCGGTTACATTCCGAACCCGGAAGCTAAGCCTCACAGCGCCGATGGTACTGCAGGGGGGACCCTGTGGGAGAGTAGGACACCGCCGGACTTCTTTCGTGAAATGGCCACCCAGTGTTGGGTGGCCATTTCTCGTTTAACGCGCGTGAAAGGATGCTGCGATGGCAGAAGAAGAGCGACCCCGGGGCGAGAACAGCAAGCCTCGCTACGCCCCTGCTGCCGGCAGTCCGCGCGAGTCGCGTCATCCCAGGGAGCGCAACGCTCGCTCGGGCTCCGCGCGCGATGGCGAGCGTCGAGACAGCGATCGCAAGCCGTACCCGAAGCGTGACGGTGAACGTAAGCCGTATGAGCGTCGCGAGGGTGACCGTAAGCCGTACGAACGTCGTGAGGGCGACCGTCCCTATGTGAAGCGTGACGGTGAACGTAAGCCGTACGTGAAGCGTGACGGTGAACGTAAGCCGTACGAACGTCGTGAGGGGGATCGTCCCTACGCGAAGCGCGAGGGCGACCGTAAGCCGTACGAGCGTCGTGAGGGGGATCGTCCCTACGCGAAGCGCGAGGGCGACCGTCCCTACTCGAAGCGTGACGGCGACCGTAAGCCGTACGAGCGTCGTGACGGCGACCGTAAGCCTTACGAACGTCGTGACGGTGACCGTAAGCCTTATGAGCGTCGTGACGGTGACCGTCCCTACGCGAAGCGGGACGGCGACCGGCGAAGCAGCGGCTACGGCAGCGACCGTCGCAGCTCTCGCCCGCCGCAGGACGACTCTCGTCGTGCCGAGCGCGGACCCGAGGTGCCTGAAGAGATCACCGGTCGCGATCTGCCGGCCCCCGCACGCAACGAGCTCAAGACCCTCAGCAAAGAGAATGCCGAGGAGGTCGCACGTCACCTCGTGATGGCCGCACGTCTCATCGACGACGATCCTGCGCTCGCGCACGAGCATGCGCTTGCGGCATCCCGCCGGGCAGGTCGGATCGCGGTCGT
Source organism: Actinomycetes bacterium (assembly GCA_023431405.1). GTDB lineage: Bacteria > Actinomycetota > Actinomycetes > Actinomycetales > Microbacteriaceae > Microbacterium. The sequence goes on along the minus strand of JAEYVZ010000039.1, from coordinate 18,455 downwards.
CCGCGAGACTGTCGCGATCACGGCCTACGCCAACGGCGACTTCGCGCTGGCGCTGCGCGAGTTGCGCACCTACCGGCGCATCTCCGGACGCGACGACCAGATCGCGCTCATGGTCGACAGTGAGCGCGGCGTGGGACGCCCCGACCGTGCGCTCGAGGTCGGGCGCGCCGTCGACCGCTCGACGCTCCCCGTCGACGTACGTGTCGAACTCGCGATCGCGATGTCGGGCGCCCGCCTCGACCTCGGCGAGACCTACCGCGCGCTCCAAGAGCTCGACATCCCGGAACTCGATCCTGACCGGGCCTTCTCCTGGAGTCCTGGCCTCTTCGCCGCCCGCGCCGCGGTACTCGAAGAAATCGGACGGCACGAAGAGGCCGCGCAATGGCAGCGCCGTGCAGAGATCGCGGAAGACGCACTCGGCATCGCGGATGCCGACCGCGAAGAGATTCAGATCGAGGAGATCGAAGAGATCCCCGTCGAGATCGACGGCGAAGAGGTCGCTGACGGCGACGCCGTGATCGACGACATCGACGCCGACCCGGCTGCCGGGCCCGACAGTGAGGAGCCGGTCGGGTCCGACACCGATCGGGTCGATCCCGACACCACATCGGACGGAACTCTCGAAGAAGGCGAGTGAGAGATGGGGCTGTTCTCCCGTACGCGCCCGACGCCGCTCGACGGCATCGACCTGGTGATGGCCGACCTCGACGGCGTCGTCTACGCAGGACCCGGGGCCCTGCCGTACGCGGTCGAAAGCCTCAACAGGGCGGCCGCCGGCCACCGGCTCGCGTTCATCACGAACAATGCATCTCGTCGCGACGCGACCGTCGCGGAGCACCTCCGTGAGCTCGGCCTCCACACCCGGGCCGAAGACGTCGTCACGAGCCCGCAGGCTGCTGCGCGCCTCCTCAAAGAACGTGTATCCGATGGTGCCCTGGTGCTCGTGGTCGGGGGAGACGGCCTCGTCTTCGAGATGGAGAAGGCCGGGTACCGCGTGACGCGGAGCGCCGACGACGGCCCCGCGGCCGTCGTGCAGGGCTTTGCGCCCGAGGTGGGGTGGGTACAGCTGGCCGAGGCGGCCTACGCGCTCGCGAAGCCCGAAGACGAAGGGGGCATCCCCTGGATCGCGACGAACACCGACTGGACGATCCCGCAGGCTCGGGGCGTGGCTCCGGGGAACGGGACGCTCGTGTCTGCGGTGCACACGGCTGTCGGCCGGCTCGCGACCGTCGCAGGCAAACCCGAACGACCGATCTTCGACGTCGCCGTGGCGCGATTCGGCGCCGAACACCCCCTCTTCATCGGTGACCGGCTCGACACCGACATCGCGGGCGCGCAGGGCGCCGGCATCCGCTCTGCCCTGGTGCTCACGGGGATCGACCGGCCCAAGCATGTGCTCGCCGCTCCTACGCACTCCCGGCCCGACTTCATCCTCGGCGACCTGCGTGAGCTGCACGAGCCGTACCCGGAGACCATCGTGAAGGGCGACGTCACGACCGTCGGGGGAGCATCGGTGCGCATCGACGGCGCCGACATCCACATCCTCTCCGAGGGCGACCGCCCCATCGACCTCGTCCGCGCCGGTGCGGCCGCCATCTGGGCGACCGGTCGTGCGATCTACGGATTCCGGGTGCCCGAGCGGCTCTACGCCGATCCATTCCACCGCCCGTGACACGTCTCCGCGTATCGTGGAGGCATGTCGTTGGATGCCGCTGACCGTGATGAGCGTCGTGAGGATCTTCTCTCCACGCTCGAGGTGATCGAAGGCCAGCCGCTCGGTGAGGGGGCGGCCGCCTACGCGGCCCTGCACGACGAGCTGGCGCGGCGGCTGGAATCCGGCCCCCGCGACACACACGCATGACGGCGCGGCTCGATGCTGCCGTCGCCGCCCGAGGCTTGGCGCGATCGCGCACCCACGCCGCCCAGCTGATCGAGGCGGGCCTGGTCACCGTCGACGGGCTCGGTGTCGTGAAGCCGTCCGCGCGAGTCGCCGAAGACGCGGCGATCGAGGTCGCGGCATCCGACCACTACGTCAGTCGCGCCGCGCACAAGCTGCGGGCAGCGCTCGACGCGTTCGCGGTGGACGTGTCCGGCCGGGTTGCGCTCGACATGGGCGCCTCGACGGGCGGGTTCACCCAGGTGCTGCGGGAGCGGGGGGCGGGGCCGGTGATCGCCGTCGACGTGGGCCACGGGCAGCTGTCGCCCCTCGTCGAGGCCGATGAGGGCGTGCGCAGCGTCGAGGGTTACAACGTCAGGCACATGACAGCGGCGTCCCTCGCCGAAGCCAGCGGCGTCGCCGATGCGCCCGGCATCATCACGGGCGACCTCTCGTTCATCTCGCTCGCCTACGTGCTGCCGTCGGTCGCGGAGGTGATGGCTCCGGATGCCGATGTCGTGCTCCTCGTCAAACCGCAGTTCGAGGTGGGGCGGACAGGGGTGCGCGAAGGTGTCGTCACCGACCCCGGCAAGCGCGCCGACGCGGTCGCCGGGGTGCTGTGGACAGCCTTCGACGTGGGGCTCGGCACGCATGGCATCATCAGTTCCCCGATCATCGGCACCCACGGCAACGCGGAGTACCTGGTGCATCTGCGGGCGCTGTCGGACGCCCCCGATGCGGGGAATCCGACACAATGGTTGAGCACCGTGAACCGACTGGCGGGAGCCTGATGACCACTCGTGACATCCTCGTTGTCGCCCACGCTCAGCGCGCCGACACCGTGGCCGCTGCCGAGCGTGTCATCACGGCGCTGAGGGACGCCGGCGCCCGACCGGTGCTTCCCGGTGACGACGAGGCGCTCCTGGCAGCGCTGTCGGGGATCGAAGGCACGGCGGTGCTCGGTGTCGACGTGCCGGTCGAAGAGATCGAGCTGGCGATCGTGCTTGGTGGTGACGGCACGATCCTGCGCGCGGCCGAGATCGTGAGAGACGGCAGCGCCCCCGTGCTCGGCATCAACATGGGGCATGTCGGGTTCCTCGCGGAGATCGAAGCCGACGACATCGACGACGCGATGCGGCGTGTGATCGACCGCGACTATGACGTCGAAGAGCGCATGGCACTGTCGGTGCGGGTGAAGAACACCGCCGGCGAGGTGATCTATGAGACGTGGGCGCTCAACGAGGCGACGGTCGAGAAGGCCTCGCGGGAGCGCATGATGGAGGTCGTCATCGAGATCGACGGCCGGCCGCTGTCGACCTTCGGCTGCGACGGCATGGTGGTCGCCACCCCGACCGGTTCCACCGCCTACAACTTCTCCGCGGGCGGGCCGGTGATCTGGCCCTCGGTCGAGGCGATCGCGGTCGTGCCGCTGTCCGCCCACGCGCTGTTCGCCCGGCCTCTGGTCGTGGGTCCCGAAGCGGCGGTGGCGATCGAGGTGCTCGCGCGCACCTATGGCACCGGCATCCTCTGGTGCGACGGGCGTCGCTCGCACGACCTTCCGCCGGGTGCGCGCGTGGTGGTGCGACGCTCGTCGCGTCCCGTGCGCCTCGCGCGCTTGCATCCCGCGTCGTTCACCGACCGGCTGGTGCGCAAGTTCCGCCTCCCGGTCAGCGGATGGCGGGGGCCGGCCGGCACGGTGATGGAGGCCGAGTGATCGAGCAGATGACGCTGCGCGACCTCGGTGTGATCGCGCAGGCCACTTTGCCGATGGGGCGCGGCTTCACCGCGATCACGGGTGAGACCGGCGCGGGGAAGACGATGGTCGTGACCGGTCTCGGGCTGCTCCTCGGACAGCGCGCCGACTCGGGCGCCGTGCGCTCGGGGGCGCCGCAGGCATCGGTGGAAGGCGTCTGGATCGTGCCGGAAGACGGCGCGGTCGCCGAACGGGTGCGCGAAGCCGGGGGAGACGTGGAGCCCATCGGGGACGGGTCGGCCGAACTCTACCTCGGTCGTACGATCTCCAGCGAAGGACGCGGTCGTGCCACGGTGGGCGGACGCACCGCGCCCGCCGGCGTGCTCGCGGATCTCGCCGATCAGCTGGTCGTGGTGCACGGGCAGTCCGATCAGCTTCGGCTTCGCAGCGGCGCAGCTCAGCGCGACGCGCTGGATCGCTTCGCGGGCGCCCCCGTGGCATCGGCGCTGCAGGTGTACCAGGCGGCGCTCGAGCGCCATCGTGCTCTCGCGGCGGAGCTCGACGACCTCACCACCCATCGGGAAGACCGTGCTCGGGAAGCGGATGAGCTGCGTGCGGCGCTGGCGGAGATCGAAGCGGTCGACCCTCAGCCGGGCGAAGACGTCGAGCTCGCGCAGCGGGCGGAGCGCCTCGCGAACGCGGAAGAGCTGCGCGTGGCGGCGGCGACGGCGCACTCGGCGCTGTCCAGCGACGAAGACCTTCCGGATGTCGTGGGTCTGCTGGCCGAGGCGCGGCGGGCGCTCGACCGTGCCACGCACAGTGACGACCGTCTCGCGGCGCTCGCCGAACAGGTCGGGGAGCTCGGGTATCGTGCGGCCGACCTGGCGGCCGAGATCAGCGGCTATCTGGCCGACCTCGACGAGACGGGTCCCCACGAGCTCGCCGCCGTGGAGGAGCGTCGCGCTGCCCTGAGCGCCCTCGCGCGTCATCACGGGAGTCTCGACGCGGCGCTGGAGCTGCTGCGCGACGGGGGATCGCGCCTGCTGGAGCTCGATGACGATGACGAGCGCGTCGAGCGTCTGGCAGCCGAGAAAGCGGATGCCGCCGCGGCACTCGACGCCGCAGCGGCCGCACTGACCGCCGCGCGCAGTGACGCCGCGGAGCGGCTCGCGTCGGCGGTCACCGCGGAGCTGCGCCACCTCGCCCTCCCCGACGCACGGGTGGTGGTGGCGGTGGAGCCGGGGGCCGACAGCAGCGCCGGCCGCGACGAAGTCACCATCCTGCTCGCCCCGCACCCGGGCGCCGACCCGCGGCCTGTCGCGCGCGGGGCGTCGGGAGGCGAGCTCAGCCGGGTGATGCTCGCGATCGAGGTCGTCATCGCGCAGAGCGACCCGGTGCCGACTTTCGTGTTCGACGAGGTCGATGCGGGCATCGGCGGCGCCGCGGCCATCGAGGTCGGACGGCGGCTCGCTCAACTGGCACAGACCAGCCAGGTGATCGCCGTCACCCATCTGGCACAGGTCGCCGCTTTCGCCACGAACCACCTGAGCGTCGTGAAGTCGGGTGACGGCTCGGTGACGGCATCGAGCGTCCGGCGCCTCGACGGCCAAGAACGGGAGGCGGAGATGGCGAGACTGCTGTCGGGTCTTGCCGACTCGGCCACGGCGCTCGAACACGCTCGGGAGCTCCTCAGCCTCGGCGGACGCAACCACTGATAGGATGAAAGCCCGTGACGGACACTTCAGGCGCGGAACCCATTTCAGACGACACCACCAAGCACATCTTCGTGACAGGCGGTGTCGTCTCTTCGTTGGGTAAGGGTCTGACGGCCGCCAGCCTCGGCAATCTGCTGACGGCGCGAGGCCTGCGAGTGGTCATGCAGAAGCTCGACCCCTACCTCAACGTCGACCCGGGAACGATGAACCCGTTCCAGCACGGCGAGGTGTTCGTGACCGACGACGGCGCCGAGACCGACCTCGACATCGGCCACTACGAGCGGTTCCTCGACATCGAACTGAGCCAGGCGGCGAACGTCACCACCGGTCAGATCTATTCGCAGGTGATCGCGCGCGAGCGTCGCGGTGAGTACCTCGGCGACACGGTGCAGGTCATCCCGCACATCACCGACGAGATCAAGCGCCGCATGCGCCTGCAGGCCGATGAGACCCCGAAGCCCGACGTCATCATCACCGAGATCGGCGGCACCGTCGGCGACATCGAATCGCAGCCCTTCATCGAGTCGGCCCGCCAGATCCGCCACGAGCTCGGACGCAAGAACGTGTTCTTCGTGCATGTGTCGCTCGTGCCGTTCATGGGCGCGTCGGGCGAGCAGAAGACCAAGCCCACCCAGCACTCGGTCGCAGCCCTGCGCTCGATCGGCATCCAGCCCGATGCGCTCGTGCTGCGCAGCGATCGCCCCGTCACGGAGTCGAACAAGCGCAAGATCGCGCTCATGTGCGATGTGGACGAGGATGCCGTGGTCAACGCGGTCGACGTCCCCTCGATCTACGACATCCCGACCATGCTCAACGAGCAGGGCCTCGACGGCTACATCGTCGACGCGCTCGGGCTGACGAAGGCGGCAGAGGTCGACTGGTCGCGCTGGAACAAGGTGCTCGAAGCGGTGCACAACCCCAAGCACGAGGTGACGATCGGTCTCGTGGGCAAGTACATCGATCTGCCCGACGCGTACCTGTCGGTCACCGAGGCGTTGAAAGCCGGTGGATTCGCGCAGGAGACGAAGGTCACCGTCACGTGGATCCCGTCCGACCTGTGCGAGACGCCCGAAGGGGCCGAGAAGGCCCTCGGCGCGCTCGACGGCATCGTCGTGCCCGGCGGGTTCGGCATCCGCGGCATCGAGGGAAAGCTCGGCGCGCTGAAGTTCGCCCGTGAGCAGGGCATCCCGACGCTCGGCATCTGCCTGGGCCTGCAGTGCATGGTGATCGAGTACGCGCGAAACGTCGCAGGGCTCGAGGGCGCCTCGTCGACCGAGTTCGATCCCGACACCGCGTTCCCCGTCATCGCCACGATGGAGGAGCAGGTCGACATCATCGCCGCGGGCGACCTCGGTGGCACCATGCGTCTCGGGCTCTACGAAGCGCAGCTCGCCGAAGGGTCGGTCGCCGCGGAGGTGTACGGGTCGACGCGCGCCTCTGAGCGCCACCGTCACCGTTACGAGGTCAACAACACCTACCGCGACCGGATCGCCGACGCCGGCTTCGTCTTCTCGGGGCTTTCGCCCGATCGCAACCTCGTCGAGTACGTCGAGCTGCCGCGCGAGGTGCACCCGTACTACATCGCGACGCAGGCCCACCCGGAGCTGCGTTCGCGGCCGACCGAGGCGAATCCGCTGTTCCGCGGGCTCGTGGCCGCCGCCCTCGACCGGCACCGCGCCAGTGAGCTGTTCGACGTCGAGAATGACTGAGCTGCGCGACGAGCCCTTCCACGCCGAGGTCGTCGAAAGCGATCTCGTGTACACGGGGCGCGTCTGGGACGTCCGCAACGACACCGTCCGCTACGGCGACGGTGAGATCGTGCGTCAGTACGTCGACCATCCCGGGGCGGCCGCCGTCGTCGCGATCGACGATGCGGGACGCGTCGCGCTGATCCAGCAGTACCGGCATCCGATCCGTCACCGCGACTGGGAGATCCCCGCGGGCCTTCTCGACGTGGCGGGGGAGGCGCCTGTCGAGACCGCCCGCCGGGAGCTCGCCGAGGAGGTGGACCTCCAGGCCGGGTCGATCGAACCCCTGCTGAGCATCTTCACCACGCCCGGCGGAAACGACGAGGTCGTGCACATCTTCCTGGCGCGCGATCTCCGCCCCGCCCCCTCCGCACACACCCGTGAGCAGGAGGAGGCCGACATCCGGCTGGAGTGGGTGGCGCTCGGCGAGGTCGTCGAGGCGGTGCTGGCCGGTCGGATGCGCAACGGCATCCTCGCCGCCGGCGTGCTCGCCGCCGCCGAGAAGCTCCGCAGGAACGCGGCCGCGGAGAGCTGACATGCGGCTGGAGCGTGCGGTCGACACCTATCTGCGGCACGTCTCGATCGAGCGTGGGCTCTCGGAGCACACGATCGCCGCGTACCGACGCGACCTCGGCGGCTACCTCGCGTGGCTGGCGGAGCACGACGTGGATGAGGTGCACGACGTCACCCCGCCGCTGGTGACGGCATTCATCGCCGAGCGAGCCTCGGCCCAGCCGCCTCCGGCAGCGACCTCGCTCGCCAGGCTGCAGTCCTCGGTGCGCGGGCTGCACCGCTTCCTCGTGAGCGAAGGGATCACGGCCGACGACCCGACCGGTCGCCTGCGGCCGCCCAAGACGCCGCAACGGCTGCCGAAGGCGCTGACGATCGAGCAGGTCGAGGCCCTTCTCGACGGCGCCGGCCCCGCCCCGAGCGCCGACAGCGGGGGCAGCGGCGAGGAGAGCCTCGTACGACTGCGGGACAGGGCCCTGCTGGAGCTGCTGTACGCGACGGGAGCGCGGGTGTCGGAGATCGTGCAGCTCGATGTCGATGACCTGGCCCACGGGGAGGTGCTGCGGGTGCGAGGCAAGGGGTCGAAAGAGCGCATCGTGCCGGTCGGGTCGTATGCGCGTGCCGCGATCGACGCGTACCTCGCGCGCGCACGCCCGGAGCTCTCACGACGGGGGAGAGCGACGCCGCGCCTGTTCCTCGGCGCGCGTGGCGCACCGCTGTCGCGACAGAGTGCCTGGCTCATCATCCAGCAGGCCGCCGAGCGTGCCGGCCTCACGTCGCACGTGTCGCCCCACACCCTTCGGCACTCGTTCGCGACGCACCTTCTTCAGGGCGGCGCCGACGTGCGCGTGGTGCAGGAGCTGCTCGGGCACGCATCGGTCGCGACCACCCAGATCTACACCCACGTCACCGTCGACGCCCTGCGCGACGTGTACGCCACCTCGCACCCGCGGGCCCGCTGACCGCCGCTGGAAGCAGCGGCTGACGGCTCGACACCCCCGGTCTGCATCGGCGGGCCGGGCCGGGCCTGTGCGAGAATCGAAGCCGCAGGCAACAGAGAGCAGGAGAGTCGGTGGCGCAGAAGTCGCGGGGGACGCAGAAGGCGTCCGCGGACGATACCCCGATGGGTCCGACCGGTCGTCCCTACCACGGTTTCCCCACTCCTCCTCAGCTCGACGGTCATGGTCCGGCGCGCATCATCTCGCTGTGCAACCAGAAGGGCGGCGTCGGCAAGACGACGACCACCATCAACCTCGCCGCATCCCTCGCCCAGTACGGGCGACGCGTGCTCGCGGTCGACTTCGACCCGCAAGGGGCGCTGTCTGCCGGTCTCGGCATCCAGACCCACGACGTGCCCACCGTGTACGACCTGCTGTTGGACACCAAGCGCGACCCGCGCGACGTGATCGTGCCGACCGCCGTCGAGGGCCTCGACGTGATGCCGGCCAACATCGACCTCTCCGCAGCCGAGGTCCACCTGGTCAACGAGGTGGCACGCGAGACGATCCTCTCCCGCGTGCTGCGCAAGGTCGCCGGCGACTACGACGTCATCCTCATCGACTGCCAGCCGTCGCTCGGCCTTCTGACCGTCAATGCGCTCACCGCAAGCCACGGCGTGCTCATCCCGCTCGAGTGCGAGTTCTTCGCGCTGCGCGGTGTCGCGCTGCTGATCGAGACGATCGACAAGGTCCGTGACCGTCTGAATCCCTCGATCACGCTCGACGGTGTGCTCGCGACGATGTACGACCCGCGCACCCTCCACTCGCGCGAGGTCCTCGAGCGCGTCGTCGAGGCGTTCGGCGACGATGTGCTGGAGACGGTGATCGGCCGTACGGTGAAGTTCCCCGATGCGTCGGTGTCGGGGATGCCCATCACCAAGTTCGCGCCCGAGCATGCCGCCGCCCAGGCCTACCTGCGGCTGGCGCGGGAGCTGGTCGCCCGTGGCGCCGTCGCCTGAAGACGCCACCCCGGCTGAAGTCCCCGCGGATGACGCGTCGGTGCCCGAGGAAGCCGCCGACGCCGGGTTCCGCGTGTCGCTTTCTAACTTCGACGGCCCGTTCGACCTTCTTCTGAACCTCATCTCGCAGCACGAGCTCGACATCACCGAGGTCTCGCTCAGCAAGGTGACAGACGAGTTCATCTCGTACCTGAAGGGCCTGGAGGACGACAGCGAGCTCGAGCAGGCCTCCGAGTTCCTCGTCGTGGCGGCGACCCTCCTCGACATGAAGGTCGCCGGCCTCCTTCCGCAGGGTGAGCTGGTGGATGCCGAGTCGGTGGCGCTGCTGGAGGCCCGCGACCTGCTGTTCGCCCGGCTGCTGCAGTACCGGGCATTCAAAGAGGTGTCGGCATGGTTCGCCCGGTGTATGCAGCGGGAAGAACGACGTCACGTGCGGGCGGTGCGGCTCGATGAGAAGTATCGCCGTGCCGTGCCCGAGCTCGTATGGACGCTGTCGAAAGAGGACTTCGCGGCGATCGCTATGCTCGCCTTCGCCCCGAAGGAGATTCCGCACGTCGGTCTCGACCATCTGCACGCTCCGCTCGTGTCGATCCGCGAGCAAGCGGCGGTCGTCGTGACCCTCCTGCGAGGCGCCGGGCAGCTGAACTTCCGTGAGCTCGTGGCCGGTGTCGACCAGACGGGCATCGTCGTCGCGCGCTTCCTCGCCGTGCTGGAGCTGTACCGACACGCGGCGCTCACCTTCGAACAGCTGGAGCCGTTGGGCGAACTCACGCTGCGCTGGACCGCCGAACGGTGGTCGGAAGAGAACCTCGCCACTTTGGGAGCTGACTATGACCGATGATGTGACCGAGCCCGACGAGACGGCACGGCGATCGCAGGAGCCCGCCGACGTCGCGCGGCGTCTCGAGGCGATTCTTCTCGTCGTCGACGAGCCGCAGAGCCTCGTCGCGCTCGCCGCTGCGGTGGGGTCGCCGGTGGCCGCCGTGCGGCAGGCGATCGAAGGTCTCGTCGCCGACTACGACGGCGAGACGGGCGGACCGCGGCGCGGATTCGAGCTGCGCGAAGTGGGCGGCGGGTGGCGCTTCTACGTCCGTGAGGAGCACGACGACCTCGTCAGCGAGTTCGTGAACGCCCAGGCCCCGTCGCGGCTGTCGCAGGCGGCGCTGGAGACCCTGGCGGTGATCGCCTACAAGCAGCCGGTCACGCGGAGCCAGGTGGCATCCATCCGTGCGGTCAACGTCGATTCCGTCGTGCGCACGCTGCTGTCGCGAGGCCTCATCACCGAGCTGTACACCGATCCGGAGACCGGCGCGATCAACTACGGCACGACCGACGCGCTGCTCGTGCACCTCGGCATCAACTCGCTCGACGAGCTGCCGCACATCTCGCCGTTGCTCGACGACGGGGCCGAAGGATTCGAGAGCGAGGTGCTTCGATGAGCGAGGCAGAGGGAGTGCGCCTGCAGAAGGTGCTCGCGAACGCGGGCGTCGCGTCTCGGCGCGTGTGCGAGCAGTACATCGTGGAAGGGCGCGTGCGCGTCAACGGCACGGTGGTGACCGAGCTCGGCACCCGCATCGATCCCGAGGTCGACCTCGTCGACGTCGACGGAACCGCGATCCAGCTCGACAGCACGAAACGCTACGTGATGCTGAACAAGCCGACGGGTGTCGTCTCCACGATGCGCGACGAGCAGGGCCGCCCCGACCTCCGCCGGTTCACCAAGGAGTGGTCGGAGCGTCTGTACAACGTGGGGCGGCTCGACGCTGAGACGAGCGGGCTTCTCGTGCTGACCAACGACGGCGAGCTGGCGCATGTGCTCGCCCACCCCTCGTTCGGCGTCACGAAGGTGTACATCGCGAAGGTCGAGGGGCGGGTCACTCCGCAGACGATCGCCACCCTCACCCGCGGCATCGACCTCGAAGACGGGTCGATCGCCGCAGACAAGGCGCGGCTGCTGGATGCCAGCGGCGGCACGAGCCTCGTGGAGCTGACGCTCCACTCCGGTCGCAACCGGATCGTCCGGCGGATGATGGCGGCGGTCGGCCATCCCGTGGTGGAACTCGTGCGGCGCCAGTTCGGCCCGCTGCACCTGGGCACCCTCCCAGCGGGACGCGCGCGGGAGTTGACTACAGTAGAACGGGGCGCGCTGCTCACTCTCGCGCGCCAGGCGGCCACGCCGCCCCGATCCTGACTCGGAGATCCGATGACCGACTCGACTGGCGTTGACGCGCGTATGCGCGCTGCGCGCACCTCGGGCACGGTACGCATCGTCGGTGCGGGCCTGCTGGGCTCGAGCATCGGGCACGCACTGCGGATGCTGGGGGTCGACGTCGCTCTCGCCGACGCCTCTCCCGCGCAGCTGCGTCTCGCCATCGACTACGGCGCCGGCCGCGCCGCGCGAGACGACGACCGGCCGCTGCTCATCGTCGTGGCCGTGCCGCCGGACGTGACCGCCGACGTCGTCGAGGGGGAGCTCGCCCGTCATCCCGGCGTCGTCGTGACCGACGTCGCAAGCGTCAAGCTCGAGCCGTTCCGCACGCTGCAGGCGCGAGGCGTGGACCTCACCCACTACATCGGCTCGCATCCGATGGCCGGGCGCGAGCGTGGCGGCGCGATCTCCGCCCGCGCCGACCTGTTCGTCGGGCGGCCCTGGGTGGTGTGTCGAGACGAGGAGACTCCCGCGAGCGACCTCGCGCTCGTCGAGGGTCTCGCCCTCGATCTCGGTGCGATGCCGATCGAGATGACGCCGGAGGAGCACGACCGTTCGGTCGCGCTCATGTCGCACGTGCCGCAGCTGGTCGCCTCTCTTCTCGCGGGGCGCTTCGTCGACGCGCCCGACGGCTCGCTGCGGCTGGCAGGGCAGGGCGTGCGCGACACGACGCGCATCGCGGCATCCGCCCCTGAGCTGTGGGTGCAGATTCTCGGAGCGAACGCCGCGCCCGTCGTCGATGTGCTCGACGCGCTGGCAGACGACCTGCGCGATGTCGCCGAGGCGCTGCGCGAACCCGAGAAGCCGGGTGCCCGCCGCGCGGTCGCCGAGACGATCCGCCGCGGCAACGAGGGGGTGGAGCGGCTCCCCGGCAAGCACGGCCAGAACCGCCGCTTCGAACAGCTGGTCGTCATGGTCGACGACACTCCGGGCCAGCTCGGTCGTCTGTTCAGTGAACTCGGCGAGCTCGACGTGAACGTGGAAGACCTTCGCCTGGAGCACTCTCCAGGCGCCCAATTCGGCCTCGCTGACATCAGCGTCGATCCGGCGGTGCTCCGCCACGCGGTCGACGGTCTCGAAGCGCGCGGCTGGAAGATTGCGAGCCTCTCCAATGACTGACCAGACACCGGCCGCTTCGGCCGCTCCCGACGCCGACGCACGTGACGAGGTCTGGGCGATCGCGATCGACGGCCCTGCCGGAAGCGGCAAGTCGAGCGTGTCGAAGGCCCTCGCTCGTCGGCTGGGCTTCGGGTACCTCGACACGGGGGCCGCGTATCGCGCCCTCGCATGGCATGTGCTCGAGCGTGGAGCCGACACCTCGGACTCCGCCGCCGTGCTCGATGCCGTGGGCGATTTCGACTACGCCATCTCCCTCGACCCCGACGACTACTGGGTGCGCGTGGGCGATGTCTCGGTGACCGACGCGATCCGCGACCCCCGGGTGTCGGCGGCTGTCAGCGGCGTCGCGCGGGTGCCGGCGGTGCGCGAGACGGTGAACGCGCTGTTCCGCAGCCTCGTGGCCGACGCCGACAAGCCCGGCGTCATCGTGGAGGGGCGTGACATCACGACCGTCGTGCTCCCCGATGCGCCTGTGCGGATCCTCCTCACCGCCGCCCCTGAGGTGCGTGCGGCACGCCGCAGCGCCGAGGTCACGACGCAGGATGCCGCCGCGGTGGCCGCCGCGCTGCATCAGCGCGACGCGGCAGACTCCAAGGTCGTCGACTTCCTCACCGCCGCTCCCGGCGTGACGGTGGTCGACTCGACCGATCTCGACTTCGAACAGACCGTGGATGCCGTTCTCGACGTCATCCGCGCAGGAACAGGAACGCGCTGATGGCTGCTGTGGACGACGAATACGAAGGCGGCCCCGACCGCCTCGAAGAGAAGCTCGCGAACCTCGACGAGGAACTCGCCGATCAGCGCGCCGCAGCCCTGCGGGCATCGCTGGCCGACTACGACCTCGACGAGGAGGACGCCGACCTGCTGGCGGGCTTCACCGCCGGGGGCGAGGTCGTCGAGATGCTCCCCGCGCTGCCGGTGGTGGCGATCGTGGGCCGGCCGAACGTCGGCAAGTCGGCGCTGGTCAACCGGATCCTCGGACGTCGTGAGGCGGTGGTGGAAGACACCCCGGGTGTCACCCGCGACCGCGTGACGTACAAGGCCGAGTGGATGGACCGCCGGTTCTCGCTCGTCGACACGGGCGGCTGGGAGCCGGACGCACGCGGCATCGACCGTTCCGTGGCGGCGCAGGCAGAGGTGGCGATCGAGCTGTGCGACGTCGTGCTGTTCGTCGTCGACGCGATGGTGGGAGCCACCGCGACCGACGAGCAGGTGGTGCGGCTGCTGCGCAAGACCGACAAGCCCGTCTTCCTCGTCGCCAACAAGATCGACGATGCCCGCCAGGAACCCGAAGCCGCCGCGCTGTGGAACCTCGGTCTCGGCGAGCCGCACCCCGTCTCCGCCATCCACGGCCGTGGCGTCGCCGACCTGCTGGACGCGGTCATGAAGGTGCTGCCGGAGGTGTCGGCGGTCGCGAAGAACGAGCTCGGCGGTCCGCGCCGGGTCGCGATCCTCGGGCGCCCGAACGTGGGCAAGTCGTCGCTGCTCAACAAGGCCGCCGGTGAGGAGCGCGTCGTCGTCAACGATCTCGCCGGCACCACCCGCGACCCCGTCGACGAGGTCGTGGAACTGGGCGGCAAGCTGTGGCGGCTGGTCGACACGGCCGGCATCCGTCGCCGCGTGCACCTGCAGCAGGGTGCCGACTTCTACGCGTCGCTTCGCACCTCGGCTGCGCTCGAGAAAGCCGAGGTCGCGGTCGTCGTGCTCGATGTGACCGAGCCGATCAGCGAGCAGGATGTGCGCATCATCGACCTCGTGCTCGAGTCGGGCCGGGCGCTCGTGCTGGCCTACAACAAGTGGGACCGCCTCAACGACGACGACATGGAGAACGCCGACCGTCGCCGCTACCTGGAGCGGGAGATCGAGCAGGACCTCGCCCACGTGGCGTGGGCGCCGCGCGTGAACCTGTCGGCGCGCACCGGTCGTCACCTCGACAAGCTCGTCCCGGCCCTAGAGACGGCGCTGGCGTCATGGGATCAGCGCATCCCCACCGGCAAGTTCAACGCCTTCCTCGCGGAGCTCGTCGCCGAGCACCCGCACCCGCTTCGCGGCGGCAAGCAGCCGCGCATCCTGTTCGGCACGCAGGCCTCGACGCGTCCGCCGACCTTCGTGCTGTTCACGACCGGATTCCTCGACCCGGGCTACCGCCGGTTCATCCAGCGGCGCCTGCGTGAGATCTTCGGCTTCGAGGGCACGCCGATCGTCACCAATATGCGGGTGCGCGAACGTCGCCAGCGCTGACCGGCGGTTCCGGGCACAGTGTGACGCGCCCGGGGCCCACCGCGAGGGCGGTGTGAAAGGCTGGGGGAGTGACGATCGTTCCTCCCGCTCCCGGTGAGCCGCGCCGCCCGCACGGGCCGCGCGACTCCGGTGACGCGTGGGTGGTCGCCCCCGACGGAACGCAGTACTGGGGCCGCTACGGCGCGGCCGGTCTCCTGGCGATCGATCCTCGCCGGGGCGTGCTGCTGCAGCATCGTGTCGCGTGGAGCCACCACGGCGATACATGGGCGCTTCCGGGCGGGGCGCGCCACGAAGGGGAGTCGGCGTGCGACGGGGCGTTGCGCGAATCGGCTGAGGAGGCCGGGGTGCCGGCGGATGCGGTCGCACCGCGCGTGATCAGCGTCTTCGACGTCGGCATCTGGTCGTACAGCACCGTCGTGGCCGACGTGGTGCATCCGTTCGAGGCGGTCATCAGCGACCCCGAGAGCAGGGAGCTGGCGTGGGTGCCGATCGGCGAGGTCGACGCGTACCCGCTGCACCCGGGGTTCGCGGCGTCGTGGCGGGAGCTCAGGCCGCTCCTCGACGTGCGTCCGGCAGTGGTGGTGGATGCGGCGAATGTCGTCGGTTCGGTGCCTGACGGCTGGTGGAAAGACCGCAGCGCGGCAGCGGGCCGACTCTTGGACGCGCTGTCGAGTCTGGCGCGTCGCGGTGTGCCGGCGGCGGAGCTGGGGCTCTCGGAGAGTGTGTGGTTCCCGGAGTTCGTGGCCGTGCTCGAGGGCGCCGCTCGGGATGCCGCCGACGTGGCGGACGTGCAGGTCGTGCGCGCGCCCGCGAGCGGCGACGACGCGATCGTCGCCGAGGCGGACAGGCTCCGCGCGGCGGGGCGAGAGGTGTTCGTGGTGACGAGCGACCGAGGTCTCACCGAGCGGGTGGGAGTGGCATCCGTGCGCCCCGTGTCGTGGCTGCGGGAGATGCTCTGACGGGCCGGGGCGATGTGACGGCGCGGGCTGTCGGGGGCCGCCGTCTCGCTGCGGCCGGCGCGGTGGTGGCACTTGTCGCCGCAGGGCTCCTGGTGCACACGCAGCTGCCCGATGGTGCGTTCACCGATATCGCGGGCGACGCGCTGTATGCCGCGGCGGTGTATGCGGCCCTTGTGGTGCTGTTTCCGCGCGCGTCGACGTGGACGGTGGGGGCTGTCGCGGCCGGGTGGTGTGTGGCGGTGGAGCTTTTTCAGCTGACAGGGCTCCCGCAGGTGTGGGCGGCCGGTTTTCCGCCGATCATGCTGGTGCTGGGAACGGTGTTCGATGCGCGTGACCTGGTGGTCTACGTGGTGACGGCCGTGTGTGTCGCGCTGATCGATCTGGCGGTGCGGCGGGTGCGGCCACGCTCGCCGCGGCCGGAGCGCTGACCACTCTCGCGCGCGGTCAGTCCCGGCCGCGGAGGCGATCGATGTCGCGTCGTTCGCGTTTGGTGGGGCGGCCGGCGCCGCGGTCTCGGACGGCGAGCATGGCGACGGGCTCTCTTGCGGGGGTGCGGTCTTCGGCGGCTGCCGCGGCCAGGGGCGCGCCGACGCGTTTCACGAGGAGTTGGCGCACGATCAGGATGCGGTCGAAGCCGGCGATGCGCACGCGCAGCTCGTCGCCGATGCGTACGTGCTGGGCGGCTTTGGCCTTCTCGCCGTTGATGCGCACGTGTCCGGCGCGGCAGGCGGTGGTGGCTGCTGACCGGGTCTTGTAGACGCGTACTGCCCAGAGCCAGGAGTCGACACGGACGGTGTCGCTCATGCGGGCGCCTCGAGGCGGACGCTCGTGCGCCCTTGGAGGACCCGGGTGATGCCGAGCGCGAGAAGGCCTTGGCCGAGCGTGTAGGTGAGCATGATCCACGGGCTCGTGAGGTCGCCGGGGACGTCGGGGAGGAACAGCCGCAGGGCGAGGATCGTGTCGGAGGCGAGGAAGAAGGCGCCGCCGATCGTGGTGAGAACGCCTCCGCGCGTGGAGGCGACGGCGGTTCCGCCGAGGATGAGGCCGTAGAGGATGACGGGGACGAGCAACGCACCGAGATGGGGCCACAGCACGGCGATCATGACACCCCACCAGAGCCCGTAGACGAGTGTCCAGGCGGGGATCGGTCGCGTGCG
Organism: Actinomycetes bacterium; assembly: GCA_023431405.1. GTDB lineage: Bacteria > Actinomycetota > Actinomycetes > Actinomycetales > Microbacteriaceae > Microbacterium. Next base: position 1,271 of record JAEYVZ010000039.1, on the reverse strand, counting down.
CATGTGGCGGGTGAACAGCCAGATGTAGAGCAGGTGGGCGATGCCGAAGCACAGCAGCATGGCGGGGAGCTCGTCGTCGAACATCGGGAAGAAGAACGATGCGCCGTCTCCGAGCCAGGAGAACGCGAGGGCGAGGAAGAGGAGGCGGGTGGCGGCGGGGTGACGGATGGGGCCGGTGCCGCCGAAGTACCAGAGGGCCGCGAGGGCGAGCAGCGGCATGAGGGCGAGCTTGGTGGGGTAGACGATGTCGTCGAGGCCGAAGACGATCGCGGCCACGTGGATGAGCGCGACGGCCGCGTAGGTCCAGAATCCCCACCAGCGCGATTTCTCGGCGATCGCTGCCGGGCCGCTGGCTTCTTCTGCGCTTCCGGAAATGTCGGTGTTCTGACTCTCCACCGGTGTGCTCCTTTGCCCCGTGCCGCTTTCGGGTGAGCGGACTGGCCCTATCGTACGGCGGTTGCCGTGCGGGGTCAGGCAAGCGCGAGCGACACGATGGGCCGTGCGGGTGCGGGGCGGGCGGTCTCGGCGAAGCCCGCGTCGAGGAAGGTGGAGAAGGCTCCGTGGAAGAGCTCGTTGGATGATGTCTTCGTGACCGTCGTATCGATCGGGTAACCCTCGACGACGCGTGCTCCATTGTTCCGTGCGTGCGCCACCGCAGCGTCGAGGAGCGATGCCGAGAGCCCGTGCCGGCGGAACTCCTTGCGCACGACGAAGCAGCTGATGGCCCACACCGATGGATCGTCGATCGCCTCGGGCGACTTCTGCACGTTGCGGGTATGCGCGAGGCGCGGCTGCGCCGTCCGCGGCGCCACCTTCACCCAGCCGGCGGCCTCCCCGTCGACGTACGCGACGAGACCGGTCGCCGGCACGGTCTCGAGATCGCGTCGGAGCAGTTCGCGTCGCGCGTCGCGCGGCGTCGCGTTGAACTCCGCACTCCGCAGCATCCACCATTGGCACCAGCACGAGCCCCCGTCGCCGCCACCGGTGAGCGCATGCTCGACATCGGCGAAACGCTCGACGGATGCCGGTTCGATACGGATCTCGGTCATGCCGACACGGTACTCGCGGCATCCGACACGCGCGCGTGCGCGTGCGTGTTCGCGAGGCTCTCGCAGAGCGGGTAGGATGGGGGAGTTGTCCGCTCGCGGATGACGGACCGGGATGTGGCGCAGCTTGGTAGCGCACTTGACTGGGGGTCAAGGGGTCGCAGGTTCAAATCCTGTCATCCCGACGGTTCAGAAGCCCTGGTAGATCTGAGGATCTGCCGGGGC
>JAEYVZ010000041.1 GCA_023431405.1 Actinomycetes bacterium | reverse complement strand
CTCGTCTTCGGCCAGATGGACGAGCCGCCGGGGACGCGTCTGCGCGTCGCCCTGTCCGCGCTGACGATGGCGGAGTACTTCCGCGACGTGCAGAAGCAGGACGTCCTGCTGTTCATCGACAACATCTTCCGCTTCACGCAGGCCGGTTCCGAGGTCTCGACGCTGCTGGGTCGCATGCCGTCCGCGGTGGGCTACCAGCCGAACCTCGCCGACGAGATGGGCGTGCTCCAGGAGCGCATCACCTCGACGCGTGGTCACTCGATCACCTCGCTGCAGGCGATCTACGTGCCCGCCGACGACTACACCGACCCGGCCCCGGCCACCACGTTCGCCCACCTCGACGCCACCACCGAGCTCTCGCGTGAGATCGCGTCGAAGGGTCTGTACCCCGCGGTCGACCCGCTGGCCTCCACCAGCCGCATCCTCGACCCGCGCTACATCGGTGAGGACCACTACCGCGTGGCCACCGCCGTCAAGCAGATCCTCCAGAAGAACAAGGAACTGCAGGAGATCATCGCGATCCTCGGTGTCGACGAGCTGTCCGAAGAGGACAAGGTCGTCGTGGCCCGTGCCCGCCGCATCCAGCAGTTCCTCTCGCAGAACACCTACATGGCGAAGAAGTTCACCGGTGTCGAGGGCTCCACGGTCCCGATCAAGGAGACGATCGAGTCGTTCGACGCCATCGTCAAGGGCGACTTCGACCACGTCGCCGAGCAGGCGTTCTTCAACGTCGGCGGCATCTCCGACGTCGAAGAGAAGTGGGCGCAGATCCAGAAGGAGAACAGCTGACATGGCGCTGACCGTCACCCTCGTCTCCGCGGAGGAGGAGGTCTGGCACGGCGAGGCGAGCCTCGTCGTCGCCAAGACCGTCGAGGGCGAAATCGGCTTCATGACCGGCCACGAGCCTGTGCTGGCGATCCTCGCCGAAGGCCAGGTGCGCATCACTCAGGCCGACGGCTCGAAGATCGTGGCCAGTGCACAGGACGGCTTCCTGTCGATGGAGGGCGACGAGCTCACGATCGTCGCGGGCCACGCGATCCTGGAGGCGTGACCGCTCAGGTCTGACACCCTTTCTACGACGCCGTCCGGTTCCCCGGGCGGCGTCGTCGTCTGTCTGGACGGTCACCGCATCCCCGAATCCCTCACTGACGACAGATACCTCATGCTGATCCTCCTTCCCCCCTCAGAGACAAAGCGGGCCGGCGGCGCCGGCGGACCGCTCGACCTCGGTGCGCTCGCACTTCCCGGCCTGACCGCTGTGCGCGAGCGAGTGATCGACGCTCTCGTCGCGCTGAGCGCCGACGAGGACGACGCGGCGCGGGTACTGAAGCTCAGTGAGCGCCAGCGGGGCGACATCCAGGACAACGCGCTCCTGCGCGCCGCTCCCACGATGGCTGCGGCCGATCGCTACACCGGTGTGCTGTTCGACGCGCTGGATGCCTCGACGCTGTCATCGCCCGCGCGTCGGTGGCTCGGAGATCACGTGCTCGTCCATTCGGCGCCGTTCGGGCCCGTCGGAGCGCTCGACGGCATCCCCGCCTATCGGCTGGCGGCATCCGGCCGGCTTCCCGGGCTCCCCACACTCAAGCGGGTGTGGGCGGATGCCGTCACCGACGCGTTGGAGGCATCGGCGCCGCGCTTCGTGCTCGACCTTCGGTCCGAGGCGTATGCGGCCCTCGGGCCGGTGCCCGCCGGCGTGCCGAGCGTCTACGCACGGATCGTGTCCGAAGGACCCGACGGCACGGTGAGAGCGCTCAACCACTTCAACAAGCGGGCGAAGGGCGCCCTCGTGCGCGCCCTCGCGGAAGACCGGCCGCGCGTGGGATCCGTCGACGACGTGCTGGCGTGGGCGGACGGCGCCGGTTGGAGGATGCGCGCCGGTGCCCACGGCGAGATCGACGTGATCGTCTGACTCTGTTCTGTCCCGGATGTGCCGTCTGGGCGGTTCAGCCTGGTCGGTTCAGTCCCGGCGGGTGTTCTCGGCGGTGCGTTCGGTGTTCTCCGCGACCGCGATGAGGGCGACCACCGATTCGATGACGAACCGAAGCGCGACGATGGCGATGAAGGCGAGGATCGGGACGACGATGACCGTCGACGCGATCAGGGCGACCGCGCCTCCGAGATTCCACCAGAGAGCGCGGATGCCGGCGATGATGCCCCCGAAGAAGGCGGCGATGAAGGCGATGCCGATCGCCACGAGGCCGACGAGGTAGAAGGCGCTCGCGAGTCGTCGCGTGATGAAGGTCGTGAACGAGATGTCGAAGAGGGCCGCGAGGAATCCCCGGCCGATGTCATCGATCTCGCCGTGCAGTCGCGGCACTCCGGTGTCGTCGACACCTGCCTGTCCGGGGCGGGCGGTCTCGGCGGCAGCCTCCGATGCGGGGCGGTCGGGCAGGGGCGGAGGCGGCGGGGCGGCGTCGGTCATCGAGGGGATCCTTCCGTGAGGTTCGCCGCCAGGCTAGCGACTGCAGCGCCCGGGGGCGAGACGGGTGCCTCGGCGACTGGGCGCGCACGGCTCACGCACGCGGCCCCGGCTGCCTGATCCGCAGGAGGCTCTGTGTTGGCAGGGTGCGGATCGCTACCATGGGCATCAACCGACGCATCAGCAGACGGTGCATCGTCGACATCCCTCGGAAAGGACCCGAGATGTACGTCACGAGCTATTACTACCCCGATGGCGGCGCGGTCGCGTTCTTCTTGGCCTTCGGATTCTTCTTCTTCCTCCTGGCCATCGGCTTCTACGTGCTGAGCGCGTTCTTCCTCATGAAGATCTTCGACAAGGCGGGCGTGCAGGGCAGGTGGCGGGCCTGGGTGCCCGTGTACAACTTCATGGTCTTCGCGAAGCTCGGCGATCTGAACCCCTGGCTCGTGCTGATCGCCGCGGCGGCCGCCGCGATCTTCAGCTGGATCCCGGTGCTCGGTGCGATCATCGGCGCGCTGCCGCTCATCGTGACGCTGCTGGCGGCCTGGCGGGTGGGACTGAAGCTCCAGAAGGACGTTCCGTGGGTCATCCTCTATTTCTTCCTCTCGATCGTGTGGCTCGGCATCAACGCGTTCGACAGCTCCCGGTGGAACCCGAACGTCGCTCCCGCGCCGTGGGCGGGGAACACGTTCATCGGTGACAGTACGGTGTGGGCGGGTATCCCCGTCCAGCACGCTGCGTCGTCGCCCGCGGCATCCGCGCCGGGCTATCCCGCACCCGGTGCCGCGCCGTACGGTGAGGCTCCCTCGAACGCGCCCGGCGCCTCGCCCTACGGGTCCGCACCCTCCGCACCCTCGGCGCCCTACAGCCCGCCGCCTCCGCCCGCCGGCGCACCGAGCTCCTCTCCGCCCGCCGCAGCCTCACCGGCGTCGCCAGAGCCGCCCGCTGCGCCAGAGCCGCCTGCTGCCCCGGAACCGCCTGCTGCGCCGGAACCGCCTGCTGCGCCGGAACCGCCCGCCGCGCCGGAGTCTCCACGCCCCTGACGACCGTCGCACGCGTCCTCGGGGCGCCGCACGACCGACGGCGCACTTCCGTCCCATGGTCCGGCGATGCCCGGCCTGACGGTTGCGTCCACTAGAGTGTGAGCACGTCCGCCGTCGATCTGGAGGGGTCAGAGCGTGCCTGAATCCGCGACTCAGAGACACACCGTCTCGTTGCCGGGTGGCACCCTCGAACTCCAATGGGCGGAGGTCACGCACCGCGGTCGTCGCCGCGACGTGAACCAGGATGCCGTCCTGGCCGTCTACCCGCTGTTCGTCGTGGCCGACGGCATGGGCGGGCATATCGGCGGTGAGATCGCTTCGACGAGCACGGTCGACCGGCTGAGGTCGGTGGCACAGAAGGGCGAGATCACGCCGAAGGCGATCGAGAAGGCGCTCGGTCGTGCGGTGGCGGACATCGACGCGCATCCGGAGGCGACCGACGAGGGAACCGGAACGACGGTCACCGGCGTGTACCTCGACCTCGCCGACGGTGAGCCGACCTGGGTGACGTTGAACATCGGCGACTCCCGCGTCTATCTGTTCCGGGGCGAGAGCCTGGCGCAGATCACGACCGATCACTCCGTGGTGCAGGAGCTCATCGCGTCCGGGCGCCTCACGCCCGAGGAGGCGGAGAACCACCCTTACGGGAACGTCATCACGCGCGCCGTGGGGCCGTCCGATGGCGTCGCTCCCGATTACGTGCGCCTGGAGGTCGTCGACGGCGATCGGTTCGTCGTGTGCAGCGATGGACTCACCAAGGAGCTCACCGACTACGGCATCCTGCATTTCCTCATGCAGCACGCCGACCCGGCCGAGGCGGTCGACGCGATGCTCGAGGCTGCGCTGGAGAACGGTGGCCGCGACAACATCACGATCATCGTGCTGAACGCCACGCGCACCGGCTCCTCCCCAGACGCCGACTGACTGCCCGCGTCCCCTCCCCGCTGCGGCGGACGTCTTCGGGGGCGCGACGGGTGACTTGACTGGGCGTGTGATCCACTCCGCCAGCCTCGACGACCCGATCCGGGTCCCGCCCGCGCCACAGAAGCCGTCGACACCGCCGTTCCCGGTCGTCTCGGCGATCGCACCGGTCGCCGGCGCCGTCGTCCTCTGGATGGTCACGGGGTCGACGATGACCCTGTGGTTCGCCGCCCTCGGTCCGCTTCTGGCCATCGCCGGGGTCGTCGACGGCCGCCGCGGTGCACGTCGGTCGAGAAGGCGCGGGGAACGTGAGTTCGCCGACCGAATCGCCGCCGTCCGTCGTGAGATCCGCGACCGACACGACGCCGAGCGCGAGACGATGAGAGCACGCCACCCTGCAGTCGCGTGGCATCTCGCGCGACCCGAGGAGGCGTGGCGCACCGTGCCCAGTCGCGCGGCGGGTCTCGTCGTGGGCAGCGGCACGGTCGCCAGCAGTCTGCGGCTTGCCGACGGGGGAGGGGCAGGTGAAGACGCGAGGGTGAGGGAGCTGGGAGCCGCCGCCCGGGCGCTCGCACGCGCGCCGGTCGTGATCCCACTGGAAGCCGGTGTCGCGGTCAGCGGCCCGCCGGCGCTGGCGTGGGCGGTCGCACGCGGCCTCGTCGTGCAGGCCTGCCTGAATCTTCCTCCGGGCGAACTGCGCGTGGGTGGTCAGCCGCGCGGGTGGGATGACCTGCTGCCCCACCGTCGTGCGGTGACGGGGCGCCGACTCCAGCTGTTCGGGCCGGGGCAGCCGATTCCCGCAGGGGTCGAGCTGCCGGTCAGCGTGGTTCAGCACGGGGAGCCCCCGCCATCGCGGTGCGGTGCTCTGCTGACGCTGCTCTCGCCGACGCGAGCGCAGTTCGACCATGGCGAGGTGCGCCAGGAGGTCGTCGTCGAGCCGCTGTCTGAAGCGCAGGCGCGCACAGTGGTCGCGGCCTTGGCGGAGCGGGCAGACGTGATGCACGGGCCGAGCGACCAGACCGTCCCTCCGCTCGCAAGCGTGGTGCATGACGCTCCGGCGTCATCGCCCAGTCACCTCCCCGCGGTCATCGGGGTGGAGAACGGAGCCGCCGTCGCCGTCGACCTCGTGAGCGAAGGGCCCCACGCGGTCGTCGTCGGCGTCACGGGCTCGGGCAAGAGCGAACTGCTCATCTCCTGGGTGACGTCGCTCGCCGCCCGCCATACACCGCAGCAGGTCGCCTTCCTGCTGGTCGACTTCAAGGGAGGCCGCTCCTTCGACGCGCTCCTGTCGGTGCCGCACGTCACCGGTGTCCTCACCGATCTCGATGACGCAGCCGCTCTGCGCGCCATCGAGAGCCTCCGTGCCGAGGTGCGCCACCGCGAGCGCGTGCTCGCATCAGCCGGTGCGCGCGATGTCGCCGAGTGTCCTGAGGCGCTCGGACGTCTCGTGGTCGTGGTCGACGAATACGCGGCGCTCGTCGCAGCGCATCCGTCGCTGCATGATCTCTTCGCCGACATCGCGGCGCGCGGTCGCGCGCTCGGCATCCACCTCATCCTCGCCTCGCAGCGCGCAGCCGGGGCGTTCCGCGACGCGGTGCTCTCCAACGCACCGCTGCGGCTGGCGCTGCGGGTGACCGACCCCGGAGACTCCCGGGCCGTGCTCGGCTGCGACGACGCGGCACGGCTCCCGGGGCGTCCCCACGACCGCGGTATCTGCCTCGTGCGCTCCGCCGCCGACGACGCACCCCGCCGGGTGCGGGTGGCCCGCTGTGCTCCCGACGACGTGCCGCGACTCATCGCTACGGGCGCCCCTCCGGCCCGTCGTCCCTGGCTGCCGCCGCTGTCCGCGCGCATCGACCTGGACGACGCGGCGGTTCCGGGCAGGGTCCTGATCGGCGTCGCCGATGAGCCCGAGCATCAGCGGCAGCGCACCCTCGAACTGCACGCCGACGACGCCGGCCTGGTCGTTCTCGGCGGCCCGGGAACAGGCAAGAGCAGCACGCTTCGTGCTGTCGCCCGCCAGGCCGCCTCGTCCATCGTCGTGCCGTCCGACCCGGAGGCGGGATGGGACGCGCTCGACCTCGCGGAGGGAGCGGATCCCGGAACGCTCGTCGTCGCCGACGACCTCGACCTGCTCCTGGCGCGGCTCGGCGACGACCACATGATCGCCGCCCGCGACCGGATCGAAAGGCTCGTGCGCGAGGCGCGATCCCGTCGCACGCTGGTGATCGTCTCTGCCCAGCGCACGGGAGGTCCGCTCGGTCGCATCATCGACGGCATGCCCCGGCGACTCCTCCTGACCCACGCCACACGAGCCGAGTACCTCGCCGCCGGCGGCGAGACCGACGACCACGCGCACCGTCCGCCCGGGCGGGGTCACCTCGATGGCCGCCTCGTGCAGGTGCTGTGGCATCCGCCTTCCCATGACGCCGATGCGACGGCTGCCGCAACCGGCCCTGACGCCGTTGCGGAGTGGCATCCCGGCCGCCAACCCGTCGCCTTCGTCACCCCCGAAGGGCCTCGCGGCCGCGACGCGCTGCGGTCGTGGTCGGCTCGGGGAGCCGTCGTCGCACGCCTCGACGACCCGGATGCCGTGTGGGCGCCGGGACGAGTGCTCTGGGGACCGCCCGACGCCTGGCTCGCCCAGTGGCGCGCCCTGAACGAGGCTCGAGCATCGGGACTGCTGCTCATCGACGTCGCCTGTGCGCCGCAGTACCGGTCACTGACCTCCGAGGTGACCCTGCCGCCGTACGCCGATCCCCACGCGCACCGTGCGTGGCTGCGCACCCCGCACGGCCGCGTCACACGCGTGCGACTGCCGGCGCCTCGATGAGCCCCCGATCCGTGCCACGGGATGCTCAGCGTCCGTGCGGCCGCCGTCCGAAGCTCAGAGCACCTGGTCGCGAGCCGTCAGCGGCATTCCGTGCGCGGACGCCACGCCCTCGTTCACCACCGCACCGCCCGTCGTGTTGAGACCGGCCGCGAGTGCGGCGTCGTCACCGAGCGCGGCACGCCACCCGTGCGAGGCGATCCGGCGCACGTACGGCAGGGTCGCGTTGGTCAGCGCCGACGTCGACGTGTTGGGCACCGCGCCGGGCATGTTCGCGACGCAGTAGAACACGCTTCCGTGCACGGGGAAAGTCGGTTCGGCGTGTGTCGTCGGCCGCGTGTCCTCGAAACATCCGCCCTGGTCGACCGCGATGTCCACCAGCACGGAACCCGGACGCATCCGGGCCACCATGTCATTCGTCACGAGCTTGGGGGCCTTCGCGCCGGGGATGAGCACCGAGCCGATCACCAGATCGCTCGACACCACTGCCCGATCGAGGTCGAGAGGATTCGACGCCGCCGTCTTCACGCGCGCCTGGAAATGATCGTCGAGATACCGCAGACGCTGGATGTTCGTATCGAAGATCGTCACATCAGCCCCCATGCCCGCCGCGATCACCGCTGCGTTGGCGCCCGCGACACCTCCGCCGATGATCGTCACCGTCGCCGGACGCGTTCCCGGCACACCCGACATGAGGAGTCCCAGCCCGCCGGCAGAGCGCATGAGCGTCGCCGCGCCCACCATCGGCGCGAGCCGCCCCGCCACCTCGCTCATCGGTGCCAGCAGAGGCAGCCCTCCGCCGGGCAGCTGCACCGTCTCGTACGCGATCGCCGTCACCTCATCCGCCACCAGCCGTTCGGTCAGCGGCCGATCCGCCGCCAGATGGAGGTACGTGAACAGCACCAGATCCGAGCGGAAGTACCCGTACTCCTGCGCGATGGGCTCCTTCACCTTCAACAGAAGCTCCGCGCGCTCCCACACCTCAGCGGGATCGTCGAGGAGAGTCGCGCCGGCGTCGCGATACTCGTCATCGGTCATCGACGAGCCGAGACCGGCCCCTCGCTGCACGAACACCTCATGTCCGGAGCCGACGAGATCGTGCACGCCCGAAGGCGTCAGCGCGACGCGGTACTCGTTGTTCTTGATCTCGGTGGGAACGCTGATCCTCATTGATGTCCTCTCCCTGCCCCGAGTCGGGGCCTATACCGTCGCGCGGATCACGCCGACATCCCTGCCGCCACCGGTCACCGACAGCGGGAGCAGCGCCACCGTGTCCGCGACCTCGGCTGCAGCCACAGCGCCGTGCTTCTCCATCAGAGCGAGAGCGATCGCCGTCGCCGCCCGTCCGCTCCCGTCGAGCACCTTCAACGCCACCGTCGTGCCATTCGGAGCGACCATCACCATCACGCCCTCCGCGCCGCCCTTCGCGAACACTCCGAGACGCTCGATAGCGACGGTGTCGGCACGCCCCGGGCCGTCGATCGTCCACGGGTTCTCACGCACCGCGCGCACGAGCGTCCCCGCCGTGCGGTGCAGCGCGAACGGCGACCGCTCCGATGCCGTGCCGACACGATGGATCGCCCGCACGAGCGCCGTGAGGCTCATCGCATGCACCGGCGCACCGCAGCCGTCCACAGCCGTCGCCACGACCTTGGCGCCCGTCAGACGCTCCACCACCTCACGGATGTGCGCCTGCAGGGGGTGGGCCGGATCCAGATACGTCACGGTGTCCCAGCCGTTGACGACACACGCCAGCAGCATCGCCGCGTGCTTGCCCGAGCAGTTCATGCGGACCCGAGCCGGAGCGTGGCCGGCACGCACCATCTCGTCGCGGGTGTCGGTGTCGCCGGGCCACGCCGCAGGACACTGCAGCGCCGACTCGTCGAGGCCGGCCGACTCGAGGATCGACCGCACCACGGCGACATGCCGGTCGGTGCCCGAATGGCTCGCCGTCGCCAGCGCCAGACGCTCACCCTCCAGGCTCGCACCCGCCGTCACACACGCCAGCGCCTGCAGCGGCTTCAGGCTCGACCTCGGAAGGATGGGCGCCTCGACGTCACCGAGCGTCTCGATCACGACGCCGTCGGCATCCACCACGATCGCCGAACCAGCGTGGCGCGACTCCACGAAGCCGCTGCGTTCGACCACCGCGAGTTCGACGGCCGACGGGACAGAGAAGGTCTGCGTCACCGTGCCAGCCTATCGCCGCGCACCCCGTGCGACGGGGTGCCGCGCACACTTTCGGGCGCGCTCCGCGTAGGCAACTACGAGATCGCTGCGCACAGTGCTGATGCCGAGCAGCCCACCGGTGGCAGACTGGCGGGGTGATCGGCGAACACCACTACGCACTCGAGACCACCTGGACCGGCAACCGCGGCACCGGCACGAGCGGCTACCGCGACTACGACCGCGCCGTGACGCTGTCGATCGACGGGAAGCCCGATCTGCTCGCCTCCAGCGACAAGCCGTTCCGCGGCGACCCCACCCGGTGGAACCCCGAGGATCTCCTCCTGGCGGCGCTGTCCGAATGCCACCTGCTCTCCTACCTGCATGCGTGCGTCACCGCCGGAGTCGTCGTCGTCTCCTACCGCGATCACGCCTCAGGGACCATGGTCGAAGACGGCCGCGGCGGGGGAGCGTTCACGGAGGTCGTGCTGCGACCGCACGTCGTCATCGCCGACGAGTCGATGCGGGATGCCGCCACCGCCGCCCACGAGCAGGCGCACGAATGGTGCTTCATCGCCAACAGCGTGAACTTCCCGGTGCGGCACGAGGCGACGATCACCGTCGCCTGAGCGCGTCAGCGTCGTTCGTACGGGAGCGCCTGCTTGATGCGCTCCACCGGGTTCTGTGCGGGGGCCTCGTTGTACGAGCCGGCGAGCTCCTGACCCGACAGCGCGTGGATCGCCGTCATGATCTCGTCGGTCGCGTGGCGCCTGGCCCGGCCCGACGTGGCGGGGCCGTGGTGCGACAGATCGAGCGGCTCGCCATAGCGGATCGTCACCTTGGGCCGCATCCTCGGCCACTTCGCCCCGACCGGCATCGCCTCATTCGTTCCGATGAGTCCCACCGGCACGACCTTGGCTCCCGTCTCCAACGCGAGGAAGGCGACCCCGGTGCGGCCCTTGTACAGCCGGCCGTCGAGTGAGCGGGTGCCCTCCGGGTACAGGGCGATCGCCCGACCCGATTGAAGGATGCGGCGCTGCTGATCGAGCGCATCGAGCGCCGCCTGCCCTGCGCCGCGCTGGACGGGAGTCGCGCCGATCGCCGTGAAGAACTGGCGACTGAACCACCCGGCGATGCCCTTGCCCTCGAAGTACGACGATTTGGCCAGGAAGTACACGGGCCGGGGTGCGAACATCGGGATGACGAACGAGTCGATGAACGACAGGTGATTGCTCGCGAGGATCACCGGACCGGTGCGCGGCATGTGGGACGCGCCCTCGATGCGAGGGCGGTAGATGAGCCGCGCGAGCGGGGCGACGATCCATCGTCCGATGAAGTAGGTGAGGCCGACGCCGGAGACCTCCTCCGAGGAGGGGGACGCCGACGTGGGGTCAGGCGTCTGTGCTTCGGTCACCAGACGAGGGTACTCCCGTTTCCATGCCCACCGAGGAATGCCGCCCATCGCAGGCCTGCCGCTCCCGCCCACCGGCCGCGTTCAGCGCAGGGCGCGCTCTTTCACAGCGCAGACAGAAGAAGATGAGCGAGGATGGAAGCCCCTGTTCCCTTCCCCGTGAGGTCCTCGTGCGTCTGCGCCCGCTTGCCACCGTGTCCATCGCCGCCGTCTCGGCGCTTCTGCTCGCCGGCTGCACCGGTGCCGCGAACGACACACCCTCTCCGAGCGCTTCCGCCTCCGGCGACCTGTGCAGCGCGATCGCCTCGTCGGGCTCGGCATCCGAGTCGATCACCGTGGAAGGCGAGGCCGGCAAGGCTCCCAAGGTGAGCTTCGAGGCTCCGCTGGAGGTCACCGGACTCGAGGCGACCGTGCTCGACAAGGGCGACGGCGAGGCGACGCAGGCGGGCGACTACGTGCAGTACGCGCTGTCGGCGTACAGTGCCGAGACCGGCGAGGAGCTCGTGACCCTCGGCTACGAGCCGGGTGAGCTCCTGCCGTCGCAGATCTCCCCGGACAACCCGCTCGGCCAGATCCTCGGCTGCAGCGCCCCCGGAACGCGCGTGGCAGCGACCTTCCCCGAGACCCCCGCCACCGACTCCAGCCAGGCGATCGCCTCCGAGGTGTACGTGCTCGACCTGCTGTCGGTCGTGCCGACGGCGGCGTGGGGCGAGCCGCAAGACCCGGTGTCGGGCATGCCGGTGGTCACGCTCGCCGAAGACGGCGCGCCGACCATCGAGATCCCGGATGCCGATGCCCCGACCGAGACCACGGTCGAGACCCTCAAGGAGGGCGACGGCTACACGGTGCAGGCCGGCGACTACGTGCTCATCCAGTACTCCGGCGCGCGCTGGTCGAACGGCGAGGTGTTCGACGAGACGTGGAACGGCAAGTCGCCGTACACCGGTCAGACCACCGGTTTCGTCAAGGGCTTCCAGAAGGCGCTCGAAGGCCACAAGGTCGGCTCGCAGGTGCTCGTCGTCATTCCGCCCGCCGACGGCTACGGCGAGGGCGAGATCAACACCGAAGACCTCAAGGGGGAGACCCTCGTCTTCGTCGTCGACATCCTGGGAGCTCAGCACGTCGAAGCGGAGTGATCTCCGCGGAAGCGCGCACTCGCCCCGAACGCCTAGGCTGACGACATGCGTCGCGTTCTGATCCTCGGTTCCACTGGCTCGATCGGAACGCAGGCGCTCGATGTCATCCGGAGCCGCCGGGAGCGATTCGAGGTCGTCGGTCTGGCGGCCGGCAGCGACCGCGAGGGCCTCGCGGCGCAGGCCGCCGAGTTCGGTGTCGAGCACACCGCCCTGGGCGCCGCCGAGGCGGAGCAGCTCGTGCGATCGGTGGATGCCGACGTGGTGCTCAACGGCATCACCGGCTCGGTCGGCCTCGGACCGACCCTCGCGGCGCTCGAGACGGGACGCACCCTCGCGCTCGCCAACAAGGAGTCGCTGATCGTCGGTGGCGATCTCGTCACGGCGCTCGCCGCCCCGGGGCAGATCGTGCCCGTCGACTCGGAGCATTCCGCGATCGCACAGGCGCTGCGAAGCGGTGAGGCGTCGGAGGTGCGGCGACTCGTGCTGACGGCGTCCGGCGGCCCGTTCCGCGGGCGCTCACGTGACGCGCTCGGCGAGGTGACCCCCCAGCAGGCGCTCGCGCACCCCACCTGGGACATGGGCCGGGTGGTGACGACCAACTCCGCGACCCTCGTCAACAAGGGCCTGGAGGTGATCGAGGCGCATCTGCTGTTCGGTGTCGACTATGACCGCATCGACGTCGTCGTGCACCCGCAGTCGATCGTCCACTCGATGGTGGAGTTCATCGACGGGTCGACTCTCGCCCAGGCGTCTCCTCCCGATATGCGTCTGCCGATCTCTCTCGGTCTCGATTGGCCGCACCGGGTCGGCGGAGTGGGAGCTCCGCTCGACTGGACGCGCGCGAGCTCGTGGACGTTCGAGCCGCTCGACGCTGCGGCTTTTCCGGCGGTCGATCTGGCCAAGCGGGTGGGCCGTGCGGGACGCACGTATCCGGCGGTGTTCAACGCGGCCAACGAGCAGGCCGTCGATGCCTTCCACGAGGGCGCCCTCGACTTCCTGGGCATCGTCGACACTGTCGCGGAAGTGGTCGACCGGCATGACGCGCCCCGCGAACTGACCCGCGAGTCGCTCGCCGACGCCGAGCGCTGGGCGCGTGCAGAGGCCGACCGCCTGATCGCCGCGGCCCGCTGATCGCCGAGGTCCCTGATCGCAGAGGTCCCTGATCGCCGCGGCCCATGGCGGCCCGGCGCTCTGAGACCCGGGTGACCCCGCTCGGCGCGCGTCAGGGCGATCTGCGCCGTCAGTGCGTCTGCGTGGTCGGCCAGCCGGCTGCCCGCAGGGCCGCGCGCGCGAGTGCCGGAGCGTCGAACGGGGTGCGCACACCGCCGATCTCGCGGTAGCGCTGGTGGCCGGGACCGGCCCAGAGCACGGCGTCTCCCTCGCGGGCGAGCGACACGGCGAGCTCGATCGCGCTCTCGGGGGGCGTGCACTCACGGATGTCGCCGTCGGGACGCTCCTGGCGGGCCCCGGCGATGAGGGCTTCTCGGATCACGGCAGGGTCTTCGGAGCGCGGATGCTGGTCGGTGACGATGAGCACGTCGCTTCCGGCGACGGCGGTGCGTCCCATCTCGGCGCGCTTGGTCTTGTCGCGGTCGCCGTTGGCGCCGGTCACCATGATGACGCGACCCGGTGTCACGTGCCTCACCGCATCGAGGGTCTTCACGAACGCGTCGGGGGAATGCGCGAAGTCGATGTAGACGGCGGGGCCGCGGTCGCCCGAGACCCGTTCGATGCGGCCGGGGAGCTCGGCAGGGATGCGGTGTCCGTCGAGGAGCGCGGTCAGCTCCGCCCACGGGATCCCGGCGTCGGCCAGCATGACGACCGCCAGCGCGGCGTTGGATGCCATGTGGCCGCCGATGACCGGCACGGTCGTCACGAGCGCGCGTCCGTCGCGGTGCGCCAGGCGGAAGGTCGTGCCGTCCTGACGCTCCTCGACGATGTCGGCGACCCAGTCGGCATCCGCCACATCGTCGGCCAGCGCCGGGGTGAGGACGGTCGTCACCGGAACGCCGCTGCGCCGGGCGATCTCGCGCCCTTCGGCGGAGTCGATGCAGACCACCGCCCGGCGCGACCGGTCGGGCTGGAAGAGGGCGAGCTTGGCCTCCAGGTAGGTCGCCATGTCGCCGTAGTCGTCGAGGTGGTCGTGAGTGAGGTTGGTGAATCCGGCCACATCGAAGACGAGTCCGTCGACGCGGTGGCGGGTGAGGGCTTGGGCGCTCACCTCGATCATCGCCGCCTTCACGCCCCGCTCTCGCATGAGGGCCAGGAGCGCGTGCATCTCCGGCGATTCGGGTGTCGTGAGCCTCGACGAGATCACCTGGCCGGCGATATGGCGCTCCGCCGTCGATGACAGGCCCGTCACCCAGCCGAGGGCCTGCAGCATCCCCTCGACGAGGTGGGAGACGCTCGTCTTGCCGTTGGTGCCGGTGATGCCGAACAGAAGCGGCATGTCGGTGTCGGTGCCGTAGACCCACGCCGACACGGCACCCAGCCGGGCGCGGGGGTCGGCGACCACGAGCACGGGGAGACCGGTGGCGGATGCCGCGGCGGCACCCTCCTCGTCGGTCATGATCGCCACGGCGCCCTTCGCCGCAGCGTCGGCGGCGAACACCGAGCCGTGGCGTGTGCCGCCTCGGAGGGCCACGAAGACCTCGCCCGGGCGCAGGTCTGCGGTGGCGAGCGTCACCCCTCGCACCATCGTGCCGTTCGGGTCTCCGATGGTCCGGTCGGCGAATCGGGCGGCGAGGTCGGTCAGCGGCCGCTCCACCGGGTTCTCGGGGCGCAGGACGGGCGGTGTCGCGTAGTCAGCCATGGCCCGTCCATCCTCTCACCGCACGCGCCATGCTCTCACCGGACGCCTATTCTCACCGGACGCCTATTCTCACCGGGCGCCGCCTGCTGTGGGAAGACC
>JAEYVZ010000029.1 GCA_023431405.1 Actinomycetes bacterium | reverse complement strand
GATGCCTGGCTGCGCGACGGAGAGCGGCTGACGAACCTCCTGCGGGCGGAGGTCTCGTCGTTCGCGGATGTCGCCCCCGAATTCGACCGGGAGTGAACGCATCCGGCCTCAGCGAATCATGCGGGCGCGATGAAGATCCGCACTCCCCCGCCCTCGTGGCAACTCGGGAGGCCCCTCAGTAGACTCGGGGGCATGGCTGATTCTTCGTTCGACATCGTCTCCAAGATCGACCGGCAGGAAGCCGACAACGCGCTCAACCAGGCCCGCAAGGAGGTCGAGCAGCGCTACGACTTCAAGGGCACCGACGCCTCGATCGAGTGGAGCGGCGAAGCCATCCTCATCAAGGCGAACAGCGAGGAGCGCGCGAAGGCCGTGCTCGACGTCTTCCAGTCGAAGCTCATCAAGCGCGGCATCTCGCTGAAGTCGCTCGACTCGGGCGACCCCGTCGCGAGCGGCAAGGAGTACCGCATCACGTCGACGCTGAAGGAAGGCATCTCCTCGGAGGATGCCAAGAAGATCAGCAAGATGATCCGCGACGAGGGCCCCAAGTCGGTCAAGTCGCAGATCCAGGGCGACGAGCTGCGCGTGCAGTCGAAGTCGCGCGACGACCTGCAGGAAGTGCAGCGGATGCTGAAGGCCGCCGACCTCGACGTCGACCTGCAGTTCGTCAACTACCGGTAAAAAGGCGGGCTGACCACGGCTTTTCCCCTTCAGTACGTGATCAAAGGGTTTTGGTGGCTCAGAGCCCGTTGCACAGTAGCGACGTCACAGCAGCAGCGATCAGCTTTGACGCGTAGCCGCGCACTGCGCCGCGGGCGACGTGCGCGGCTAGCGACTCGATGAGCTCATCACACATACCTCGACAAACGGACGGGAGTCACCCGGGTTCGGAGTACTCTGATCTACTCGCCTTGGGGCAGAGGTCACAAAGGGATCAGGCAGATGCCGCACATTCGCCGCCGCCGTTCATCGTATGAACCGACCACTAGCCGCCCCTTCTACATCCGTGAGGTCGTCGTCGGGGGCGAGGTCTTGTCGTGGGATGGGTGCGACCCGCACGAGTGTCCCGACCGCGACCTAATCCTCGAAGCGCACCGCGAACGCCGTTCGCAGCGGGACCCTGAGTGGTCTGCGCGCCGACGCCTCCCCGGTGGCGTGAACTTCTACCGTCGAACGCCTCGGGCGCTGCCGAAATGAGCACACCTGACTTCCCCCACTTCCACCGCGGGGAGCGCAGCGTTGAGGAGTCCATGAAGCCGCTTGGTCTCGATCACTGAGTGTTTCGCTCCGTGTGCCAGTAAGCGGCAAGCTCGCTCTTCTGCCTGCGGATGGCATCCGGAAGCCGAGCTGTCCGTCGAAAAGAATAGTCTCCATGGTGCTCCTATGCCATGAGTCTTTCATCAAACCTCCCGTCCGCCCCCCGACGATGTCGCACCCCGGTGCGATCATCTCGGTGACGCGGGAGGTGGGGCATGCGAGGCGAGGCGACCGTGCTCCACGCCGACCTCGACGCCTTCTACGCCTCGGTCGAGCAGCGCGACGCACCTGAGCTGCGTGGGCGCCCGGTGATCGTGGGTGGCGGTGTCGTGCTGGCAGCGAGTTACGAGGCAAAGGCTCGCGGGGTGCGCACGGCGATGGGCGGGCGCCAGGCGCGCGAGCTGTGCCCGGATGCCGTGGTGGTCCCCCCTCGCATGGAGGCGTACTCTGCCGCGAGCCGCGCCGTGTTCGACATCTTCCGCGACACGACTCCGCTGGTCGAGGGCATCTCGATCGACGAAGCGTTCCTGGAAGTCGGGGGGCTGCGACGCATCGCGGGTTCGCCCGAGCAGGTCGCCGTGACTCTACGGCAGCGGGTGCGGGCGGAGGTGGGGCTCGCGATCTCGGTAGGTGTCGCCCGCACCAAGTTCCTCGCGAAGGTGGCGAGCGCGGTCAGCAAGCCCGACGGGCTCCTCGTCGTGCCGCCCGACGAGGAGGAGAGGTTCCTGCTGCCGCTTCCCGTCGAGCGACTGTGGGGCGTGGGCGCGAAGACGTCGGAGAAACTGCACGGCCTCGGCATCCGCACCGTCGGCGAGCTCGCCGAACTCGAAGCCGCGACCGCGGAGCGCCTGCTGGGCCGCGCCGCCGGCGCCCACCTGCATGCGCTGGCGCGCCTGCGCGACCCGCGCCCGGTCGACACCACCCGGCGCCGCGGATCGATCGGCTCGCAACGCGCGCTCGGCACCGCCCCACGCACCCCCGAGGAGCTCGACGTCATCCTCTCGCAGATCGTCGACCGGCTCGCCCGCCGGCTTCGCGATCACGACCGCGTCTGCCGCACCGTCGTGCTGCGCCTGCGCTTCGGCGACTTCACGAAGGCCACGCGGTCGAGGTCGATGCGATCACCGTCCGATCGCACCACGCTGCTCCTCACCATCGCGCGAGGCCTCCTCACAGCGGCCCTCCCCGACATCAGCACCCGCGGGATCACCCTGATCGGCGTCTCGCTCACCGGGCTCGACCGCGCCGACAGCGTGCCGCCCGAACTCCCCATCGACTGGAACGAGAGCCCGCGCCTCGACTCGGTGCTCGACGCCGTGCGGGAACGCTTCGGCGCCGAATCGGTGGCCCGTGCCACCCACCTCGGCCGCGACCCCGGATGGTCGACCCCGGTGCTGCCCGAACACGAATAGAGCGCGGCCGCGCCGCTGTCGTCATCCCCGCGATGTACGGACGGATCACCCCCTGGCATGAGGGTCGATCGACGGCCGACGGATGCCACGGGCACCCCCGCCCGAGCACGCTGGAGGTATGCGAAAAACCCCCACCGTCCTCACTGCCGCCGCACTTCTGGCCACCGTCGCCGCCACGGCGACCGGGTGCTCGTCGATCGAAGACATGCTCCACAACGAGCAGGCCGCGACCTACGACACGATCGCCGACTTCCGCGACGAGGCGGTGATCTCGGCGACCTGGCTCCCCGAAGACGCGCACGACATCGCGCTGCGTCGCTCGACGAAAGCGTCAGATGCCGCCATCGCCCTGTCGTCGACGCAGCCGCTCGATGCGGCCATCTGCGCGCCGGTCGCCCGCCAGTCAGCGCCGGCCTACAACGTCGACGACTCGGTCGACGTCTACAAGATCACCGATGCGTTCGCGTGCGGCGACTGGACCGTCGTGCGCACCGACGGCGGCTGGCTCGGATGGACCCCGTCGCACCCCGACGAGAAGGCCCAGAGTCCCTCCTGACGCACCGACCGATCAGCGCGGGCTGAGACGCTCCCAGTCGGCTTCGAATACCTCGGGTCGCGAGCGCGAAATGCGCGCGGGCACGCTGTCGCCCTTCCGCGGCCACATCTTCACCGGGAAGACGAGCGCCTGGCGCACAGCGGTCGGCGGGATGCCGTCGGCCTCCACCGTCACGTCGAGCATGCACTCCTGATACCGCCCGCGCGGCGACGGCGCGGATGCCGCGACGACGGTCACGCGACCGCGAACCGCGTCGGCCAGCGGATCGCGGGTGATCTTCTCGAGCCAGGCGGCGGCCTTCGCGAGGTCTCCGCCGATCGACCCGTCATCGGCGCTCAAGCGCACCCCCGCTGACCCATTCGTCGAGCACGGCGTAGGCGCGGGCGCGCGGCTCGGCCTGCGAGAGGAACACGTCGTGGATCGCCCCCGGGATGCGTCCGATCGTCACGACCTTCCCGATGCGGGTCGCGGCGCGGGCGATGTCGTCGACGTCGAGCACCGAATCGGTGGCGGTCATGGCATCCGACCACTGCAGCGGCGGCGTCCAGGCCGTCGAGAGCAGCACGAGGGTCGGGCATCCGACGTCGACGCCGGCGGCGATCTGCGCATGGCCCTCCAGGATCGCGGCGAGCCAGCCGGGATGCGTGGGGAAGCCGCGCTGGGGCCGCCACCGCTCATCGCCGGGTTTCGTGACGCCGATCTCCGTGAGCGCGCGCGAGTAGAAGCCGAGGTCGACCTCCGGGTGCTTCCCGAGCGGATCGACTCGCGCGGCCGCCCGGACGAGCGGCGTCAGCGCCTGCCTCCCGAACGCCCCCACCTGCAGCTCCAGCCACGGACTGTTGAGCACGAGCGCAGACGCCGTACGCGGATGCCGTGCCGCCCACAGCGTGAGCACGAGCCCGCCCGTCGAATGCCCGACGAGCACGAGCCGCCGCGTGCCCCGCACTTCGCGCATGACGTCGATCGCCGCGCTGATGTCGGCGTCGTAGTCGGTGAGCGAGGAGATGTACCCCGGTGTCTGTCCGGGTCGCATGCTGCGCCCGTACTTGCGCAGGTCGAGCGCGAAGAACCGCGCACCGCGCGCCGCCCAGAACCGGGCGAGGTCGACCTGGAAGAAGTAGTCCGACCACCCGTGCACGTAGAGCACGTCGACGTCGCGGAACTCGCCCGTGAAGCGCTGCCATGCACCCGGCAGGTGCCGGACGAGAGTGGCGACCACCTCGCCCTCGGGATCGGGCCCGAGCGGCAGCGTGCGCTGCTCGAAACCCGCGCCCAGGATGTCGGGGCGCCAGAGCGCGTCGTCGCCGGGCCGGTCAGCCATGGTCACTCGCCGCGCGAGACCGTCACCATCTCGTCACGGTCGACGACCTTGATGCGCGCACGCTCGTGCGGCGCCCCGAGCGCGATCTCGTGCTCATCGAGGCGGTGCCAGCCGTCGAGGTCGGTCCAGAGCACGCCGCGCTCGGCCAGCAGAGCCGGAATCGCCTCGTCGGAGGGATCTTCCGGCGTCCACCACGAGCCCTGGTCGTTGATGAGGTGACGGATCGTCTCCATGGCATCCGACTTCGTGTGCCCGATGAGGCCCACAGGCCCCCGCTTGATCCACCCGGTCGCGTAGACGCCGGGAACGCGCTCGTTGGAGTCCTTGTGGAGCACCTGCCCCTCGTGGTTCGGGATGACGCCGTGGCGCTTGTCGAACGGCACGCCCGGCAGCGGCGACCCGAAGTAGCCGACCGCCCGGTACACCTGCTGCACCGGAACCTCGCGCATCTCGCCGGTGCCCTCGACGCCGCCCTGACCGTCGGGGCGCGTGCGCTCGTAGACGATCGCGGCGACCCGGCCGGTCTCGTCGGTCTTGATCTCCACCGGCTTGGCGTAGAAGTGCAGGTGCAGACGACGGCTCGCCTCACCGCCCGCGTTGTTGACGCTCGGGCGCTGGCGCCACGACTGCAGCACGCGGTCGATGACCATCACCTGCTTGTTGCTCGCGATCGCCGCCCGGCTCGCGTCGTCGTAGTCGAAGTCCTCGTCGTAGACCACCATGTCGACGTCGCGGAGCTCACCGAGCTCACGCAGCTCGAGCGGGGTGAACTTCACCTGCGCCGGTCCGCGGCGGCCGAACACGTGCACGTCAGTCACCTGCGACGCTTCGAGCCCCTGCTGCACGTTGGCGGGGATCTCGGTGACGAGCAGGTCTTCCGGGTGCTTCGCGAGCACACGCGCCACATCGAGCGCGACGTTGCCGTTGCCGATCACCGCGACCGACGATGCGTCGAGCGGCCACTCGCGCGGGAAGTCGGGGTGACCGTCGTACCAGCTGACGAAGTCGGCCGCGCCGAACGACCCGACCGCGTCGACGCCCGGGATGTCGAGGTCGGCGTCACGGATCGCCCCCGTCGCGAAGATCACGGCGTGATAGTGGCGCTTCAGGTCGTCGAGGGTGAGGTCTTCACCGAAGCGCACGTTGCCGAAGATGCGGATGTCTCCGCGGTCGAGCACGTCGCGCAGCGCCGTGATGATCCCCTTGATGCGCGGGTGGTCGGGAGCCACGCCGTAGCGCACGAGGCCGTACGGGGCCGGGAGCTGGTCGAACAGGTCGATCGACACGTCGAACTTGCGCTCCGCCTTCAGCAGGATGTCGGCCGCGTAGATGCCCGCGGGTCCTGCGCCGACGATGGCCAGCCTGAGCTTGGTCATTGGTGTTCCTTTCCGGGGCGACCCGGTCGTAGAGCAGGCGGAACGGGCCGGGCCCGCATCCGCCGGGCGATCAGCTGGAGCGGTCGACCATCACCTGCGCGAAGCGGGTGAGCGCCTCACGCACGGGGCCGGCCGGAAGCGGCGCAAGGGCCGCGACAGCGCTCTGCGACCACTGGGTCGCGAGGGAGCGCGTGGCATCGGTCGCCGGGTGTTCGCGAAGGCGAGCGAGGTCGGCGTCGAGCAGCGCAGGATCGGCGCCGTCGGCGATGCGCGCGACGCCGTCGTCGATCGTCGACTTGAGCGCCTTCGAGGCCGGATCGCCGCTGCGTCCGAGCAGCAGATACGGCATCGTCGGAACGCCGGCGCGAAGGTCGGTGCCCGGAACCTTGCCGGTCTCATCGGCATCCGCCGACAGGTCGATCACATCATCGAGCAGCTGGAAGGCGATGCCCACACGCTCGCCGAACTCGAGCATCGGCTGCTCGTACTCGGGGGGCGCGTCGGAGAAGAGGATGCCGACCTGCCCGGCGGCCGCGATGAGCGAACCCGTCTTGTCGGCCAGCACCTGAAGGTAGAACTCGACCGGGTCGTCGCCGGCCTGCACCCCCACGGTCTCGTGCATCTGACCGAGCACGAGGCGCTCGAAGGTGTCGGCCTGCAGCCGGATGGCGCGCTCCCCCACCTTGGCCATGAGCTGGCTCGCGCGGGAGAACAGGAGGTCGCCGGTGAGGATCGCGACGTTGTTGCCCCAGACGGCATGCGCGCTCGGAACGCCGCGGCGCACGTCGGCACCGTCCATGACGTCGTCGTGATAGAGCGACCCGAGGTGCGTCATCTCGAGCGCGGTCGCCCCCGCGATGACGTCGTCGGTGGCACCACGACCGAGCTGAGCGGTCAGCAGCGCGAGCATCGGTCGCAGACGCTTGCCGCCCGCCTCGTACAGGTAGCGGCTCGTGACGTCGGCCAGCGCGTCGCCCACGTGAAGTTCGGCGGCCAGCTTCTGCTCGACCGTCGTGAGACCGTCTTCGACCGTCGCGGCCAGACGGCGCATCTTGGGGCCCACGAAGATCCGCTCGGTCAGGCCGAGGTTGCTCGTCAGATGCGAGCCGGGCACGGAGGGGCTCGGAGTCACCCCTCCAGCCTACCGGGGCCGCG
Source organism: Actinomycetes bacterium (assembly GCA_023431405.1). Classification (GTDB taxonomy): domain Bacteria; phylum Actinomycetota; class Actinomycetes; order Actinomycetales; family Microbacteriaceae; genus Microbacterium. The sequence goes on along the minus strand of JAEYVZ010000029.1, from coordinate 12,276 downwards.
TCGCCCCCGGTTCGCCGTCACCGCCGTCGGCGCCTCGCAGACGGCATCTCCCACCGCGCGCTCAGGAAGGGTGCGGCGCGAACGCACGGTGGAGCGCGACGATGCCGAACGAGAGGTTGCGGTAGGCGACGTCGCGCCAGCCGGCATCCCGGATGACCTGCGCGAGCGCGGCCTGGTCGGGCCAATCGCGGATCGACTCGTTGAGGTAGTCGTACGCATCGGCGTTCGAGCTGACGGCGCGGGCGACCGTCGGCAGCACCCGGTCGTTGTAGAAGCGGTAGAGCCCCGCGAACGCCTTCGCCGGCGGCTGCGAGAACTCGCACACCACGAGCTTTCCTCCCGGCGCGGTGACCCGGCGCATCTCCTCGAGCGCGCGACGCGGGTCTTTCACGTTGCGCAGCCCGAACGAGATGGTCACGGTGTCGAACTCGCCATCGTCGAACGGCAGGTTCATGGCATCCGCCTCGACGAACGACAGGTTCGGGATGTGCCCGTGCCGGCGACGCCCCTCGGCGAGCATGCCGGGCGAGAAGTCGGCGGCGACGACCTCGGCGCCGCTTCGGGCGAGGGAGACGGAGCTCGCCGCCGTTCCCGCGGCGAGATCGAGGATGCGCTGACCTGCCTTCGGTGCCACCGCGCGCGTCGTGGCGATGCGCCACAGCCGATCGTTGCCGAGGCTCAGGATCGTGTTGCTGCGGTCGTAGGCGGGTGCGACCTCGTCGAACATGCCGCTGACCTGAGCCGGATCCTTCTCGAGGTCGGCGCGCTTGTCGGCGCTGCCGGCAGAAGCGGGCTGGGCGCCAGACGGGCGATCGTCACGATCCGGATGCTGCGGCAGCTCACTCACCGTTCGATCCTACGGCGTGGGCTCGCCGGGAGGCCCCTCCGCCAGCCCGAGAGCGCTCAATCGCGCGAGCCACCCGGCGGCGGTCGGGCCGTCGTAGGGGGCGGCCTCCGACCTCACCTGCTGTTCCAGGTCGGCGGCGACCCGTTCGAGTCGATCGACGAGCTCGAGGGGGTAGCCGAGAGCCACGCGGTGCTCGTCCCACTCGTCGACATCGTCGATCCACACACCGCGCGCATCGCGCGTCTTGACGACGTCGAGGTCCATGTCGATCCCCACCGGGTCGCCCGTCGCCGGATCCCAGCCGACGTCCCACGCGACGTCGATGTAGATCTGCACGCTCGGATGAGCCGTGTTGAAGGTGCTCGCGTACTCGCCGCTCGGAGGCAGGAGGGTCACGCTGTCGCCGGGGGCCCGCATCCGCCGTCCGGGACGCGCGCTCACCCATCCCGCCCGCTGGCCGACCCAATCGCCCCAGCGGTCGCTGCCGAGGAAGACGCATTCGTGCACCCAGTGCGGTGAACCGTCCCACTTGCGCCAGCGGAACGCGAGGCGCGTTCCGGGCGCGGGTCGTGTGCTCTCCGTCGGACTCGTCACGCTCGGAGTCTAGGCTTCCCGCGGACCCGGGCGCAGGGGCGAGGCCGCGCAGCCGGGATTAGGCTGGAGGGTGTGAGTTCCGCACCTTCCCGCAGCCCCCGGCTGCACGCGGTGACCCGCGAGATCGACGCCATCGAAGACCTTCTCGAGTATGCGGATCCCGCCGACCCGACCGTCTGGACGCGACGAGGAGACATCCTGGTCGGCACCGGTGGGAGCGCGCTCACCTTCCGCCGTCCGGCGCTGACCGGCGCTGAGGCCTCGGCCTGGTGGCGAGACGTCGGCGCGCAGGCGCGCATCGACGACCCGGTCGGCATGCCCGGCACCGGCCTCGTGGCCTTCGGCGCCCTGCCCTTCGACAGCCGCTCGGCGAGTGACGCCGTCTTCCACGTGCCGCGGATCGTGCTGGGCCGCCGCGGCAGCCGCGCGTGGATCACCCGCATCGAGGCGGACCCCTCGCCGTTCGACGACGGGCTGCCGCAGCCCGAACCGTACGGGCCGCACTGGTCGGCCACGCTCGGCCCGGGAGCCCTGACGCCCGACGGGTATCAGGATGCGGTGCGCGCCGCTCTCGATGCGATCGCCGTCGGCGACGTCGCGAAGGTCGTGCTCGCGCGCGACCTCGCCGGCTCCGTGCCCGCCGCTTCCGATCTCCGCCGCCTCGTCCGGGCTCTCGCGACCTCGTACCCCGACACGTGGACCTTCGCGGTCGACGGGCTCATCGGCGCGAGCCCGGAGACCCTCGTGACCGTGTCGGGTGGCACCGTGACCGCGCGGGTGCTGGCAGGCACGATCGCGCGCGGCGCGGATGCCGACGCCGACACGGCCGCATCGGTGAGTCTCGCGACAAGCAGCAAAGACCTCGACGAGCACCAGTTCGCCGTGCAGAGCGTGCTCACAGCGCTGCGACCGCACACGAGCGCTCTCGTCTCCGGCGAACAGCCCTTCATGCTGAAGCTCCCCAACGTGTGGCACCTGGCCACCGACGTGGAGGGCGCTCTCGACAGCGGCGCCTCGGCGCTCGACCTGGTGGGTGCGCTGCATCCGACCGCCGCCGTGGCCGGCACCCCCACCCCTGCCGCGATGGAGACGATCCGGCGCCTGGAGCCGTTCGACCGCGGTCGCTACGCGGGACCGGTGGGCTGGATCGACGCGAACGGCGACGGCGAGTGGGCGATCGCGTTGCGCTGCGCCCAGTTCGACCTGGAGGAGCCGGGAACCGGTGCTGATGGCGGCGATACCGCGAACCCCGTGGCCCTCCGCGCCTACGCCGGGGCGGGGATCGTCGCGGGCAGCGACCCGGAAGCGGAGATGCTCGAGACCCGCGTGAAGTTCCGGCCGATCGTCGACGCCCTCGCCTGACGTCGCGCGGCGCTCGCGATCTCCGGTCAGGTGGCCGCGAGCCGCGCCTTCTCCGCCTCGACGTCGAACGTCGCCGCCGGCCACTGCGGGTCTATCGTCTCGAGCGCGTCGAGCAGCAGCGCCTGCACCGCCAGACGCGCGTACCATTTGGCGTTCGCCGGCACCACGTGCCAGGGGGCCACCTCCGTCGAGGTCCGGTCGAACACGATCTGATAGGCATCCATGTAGGCGGGCCAGAGCTGACGCTCATCGACATCACCCGGGTTGTACTTCCAGTGCTTGTCCGGCCGGTCGAGGCGTTGCATCAACCGCGACTTCTGCTCGTCGGGCGAGATGTGCAGCATCACCTTGACGATGCGCACCCCGGCATCCGTCACCCGCTTCTCGAAGTCGTTGATCGCGGCGTAGCGACGCTCGATCTCGTCGGCCGGCGCCAGCTCCCGCACCTTGCCGATGAGCACGTCTTCGTAATGCGACCGGTCGAAGACGCCGATGTAGCCCGCCTTGGGCACCTCTTTCTCGATGCGCCACAGGAAGTCGTGCGCGAGCTCTTCGTCGGTCGGCTTCTTGAAGGCCTTCAAGTGCACGCCCTGCGGGTCGGTCGCCCCGATCACATGACGCACGATGCCGCCCTTGCCCGCCGAGTCCATGGCCTGGAGCACAAGCAGGAGCGCCGGAGCGGAGTCGTCCTCGCGGCTCTGCGCGAAAAGTCGCTCCTGCAGCTCGTCGAACTGCTGCGCGCCGCTGTCGAGGTCTTCCTGAGCGTGCTTCTTGTCGCCGTCGTAACCGGGGGTCGCGTCGGGGTCGACATCGCTCAGCCGGAAGCCCTCGGTGACGCGGAGGAGCGTCGTCGGGTCATCGGTCCAGTTGTGCTGGCTCTTCGCTGTCATGCACACATCATGGCCGAGCCACCCTCCCGCCGCGAGGCTCGTGCGCGCTCAGCGATCCAGGGAGACCTCGACGATCTGCGGACCGCTCACGGGCGATGTCAGCGCCTGGTCGAGCGCCGACCGGGTGCTCGCCGTGCGGTACTCCCAGCCGTAGGCGGCGGCGAGCTGCTCGATCGCCACCGTCTGCGGCGTGTAGAGCACACGGTCCATGGCCTCGGGGCCGGCGACGGATGCCACCTCGAGCCCGTCGAAGATCGTCCCCCCGCCGTCGTTGCCGACGATCACCTGTACGCGCGGGCGGGCCTCCCCCGGCGGCAGGAGCAGCGCGCCCACGTCATGAAGGAGAGCGAGATCGCCCAGGAGCACCCGGGTGACGCCCGGGCCGCCGGGAGCCTGACTGGCGAGGGCGACGCCGATGCCCGTCGCTACGGTGCCGTCGATCCCCGCCAGGCCGCGGTTGGCGTGCACGGGGATCTTCTTCCCCCCGAGCACGGCGTCGGCCACCCGTACGAGGCGTGACGAGCCGAAGAGGAGCCGGTCGTGCGGCCAGCTCGCCCGCCACACGGCATCGACGAGGGTCTGCCGGTCGACACGGGCGCGTATGGCGCCGAGTTCGGCCGCGATGGCACCCAGTCGCTCGCTCGGAACGGCCGACGACAGCCCGTCGATGTCCGGGGCGGGCGGGGTGAGGTCGACGACGGCGTCGCGCGACGCGCGCATCCACTCCCCGAGCCAGTCACGGTCGGCAGCACCGGAGGCGACCGAGAGCATGTCGACGGCCCGGGTCTCGCCGTTGAGGTTGAGCGGCTCGCCCGGGCCGCGCACGGCGAGCACCTCCACCTCGGGGCGCGACAGCAGCGCCACGATCTCGCGCCTCAGCGTGGGGTGGCCGAACACGACGGCCCGTTCGACACGGCCGCCGAGCTGCGGGTCGGCGAGGATGCCGCGGTAGCCGTGCACGAGATGGCGACCGTAACGCGAGCCGCTGACGACCTCTGCCACGAGGGGCCAGCCGCCGAGATGTGCAAGCTCCTCGGCATCCGGGCCGGCGTCGCTCCCGGCGACGACGATCGTGCGCGGACCGCGGTCGAGCACGAACGGCCGCTCGTCCGATTCGGCGGGCTGGTCGGCCTCTCCGATGCCACCGCCACCCTGGTACAGCGCCCCCGACGGGTCGTCGCGGTCGGGAGCAGCCGGGGCGTCGTCGCGTGCGGCGCCGGCGAACCACGACGGCAGCGCACCCGCGAGAGGCTCACGCAGCGGCACGTTGAGATGCACGGGACCGGCCGTGCGAGCCCCGGTGCCGAGCGAGGCCGCCATCGCCTCGCGGGCGACGCGGCGCATCAGCAGCGACTGCGGCGTCGTGCCGTCATCGTCGAGCTGGTCGGGCACCGGCAGGTCGGCTTCGAGGCGCATGTTCGGGCTGAACATGCCGGGCTGGCGCGTCGTCTGGTTCGCGCCCACCCCGCGCAGCTCCGGAGGCCGGTCGGCTGTGAGAAGGATCAGGGGGACGCCCGCATGATGCGCTTCGAGGGCGGCCGGCAGCAGGTTCGCGACGGCGGTGCCGGAGGTGCAGACGACGAGCGCCGGCATCCGCGACTCCCGTCCGATGCCGAGCGCCGTGAAGCCGGCGACGCGTTCGTCGATGCGCACGTGCAGCCGGGCGGCCCCACGCTCCTCGAGCTCCGCTGCGACGAGGGCCAGCGCCTGCGAACGCGAACCCGGGCTGACGACGATGTGCGAGACCCCGAGGGCGACGAACTCGCCCAGGAGAGCGGCGGCGGCGTCGGTCGCCGGCGCGCGCCCGGCGGAGGACGGCGTCGCCATGTCAGCTGTGCGTGCCGCGGGGTCCGGCCTTGCCGTCGGAGTCACCGTCGGCGGTGGGCGGGGTGTCGTGCGGGTCGTCGTCTTCGGAGTCGAGCGCGGCCAGCTCCTCTTCGAGGCGGCGGATGCGCTCGTCCTGGTCGCTGGTCAGCGTGATGCGCCCCAAGAACTCGGGGTCGTCATCGGGGGCGCGGAACAGGGGGGCGGTGCGGCCGCGCGAACGTCCGATCACGAACCAGAGGATGCCGCCCACCACCGGGAACACGACGACGATGAGGATCCACACCGGCTTGCTCACACCACGGTGGCGGGTGGGCGCCTGCAGCGCACAGTCGACGATGCTGTAGACCCAGAAGGTGATCGCCAGCAACGCCAGGATGAGGTACACGCGCGCCACACCCCCATCCTAGGCTCGTCCGGGCCTGTCGGACCCGGCTCGGACCCCGGAGAAGCCTGAGAGCGGCGATGCGGGCGCGTGCTGGACGGACGCCCCGCGCAGGGCCCACGCGGGGCGGGTCGCCGGTGTGCGGCCCGTAGACTGGGGGCATGCGCGTTCGGTCCGCCTTGCTGTTCACCGTGCTGCGACTGGCGGCGTTCTTCGTGCCGTTCGGCATCATGATGATCTTCCCCATCATGCGGGAGTACTACTGGCTGTCGGCGATCTTCGCCGCCATCATCGGCCTGAGCCTGTCGATCCTGTTCCTGCGGCGTCCGCTGTACGACATGACCGCCGATCTGCAGTCCCGCAGCTCGCGTCGCGAGCGCGCCGTGAGCGACGAGGAAGCCGAGGACGCGGCGACCGAATGATGGTGCTGTCGGCGTCAGCCGACGAACGCCCAGAAGAGGAAGCCGGCGTAGCCCAGCGCGGTGAGTGACGTCACGCCGAGAGCGACGACGAGTTCGCGCGGGTCGCGGTACGTCCACACGATGAGCACGGCGGCGAGCGCCGGGAGCAGTCCGAGCATGGTCAGCCATGCGATGGGGTAGAGCAGGGCGAGGACGCCGGCGATCACGAACGGCAGCAGGATGAGCACGGTGAACAGCACCTGGGTGGCCCGCTTGCCGATGAGGACGGTCAGGGTGCGCTTGCCTGCGACGCGATCCTGGTCGATGTCCCGCAGGTTGTTGGCGAGCAGCACGACGCACGCGAGCAGCCCGACGCCGACGGCGCCGAACCATGCTTCGAACGGCACGGCCCCCGCCTGCACGAACGTGGTGCCCGCGGTGGCGACGAGGCCGAAGAAGACGAACACGGCGACCTCGCCGAGCGCGTGGTAGCCGTAGGGGCGCTTTCCTCCGGTGTAGAACCAGGCGGCCACGATGCAGACCGCACCGACGAGCAGCATCCACCAGTGTTGCGTGCGCACGACGATCGCGATGCCCGCCGCCGCGGCGACCCCGAAGAACACGAGCGAGACGGTGAGCACCTGGCGCGGCGTCGCCTTGCGCGAGGCGGTCAGACGCGCGGGCCCCACGCGGTGGTCGTCGGTGCCCCGGATGCCGTCGCTGTAGTCGTTGGCGTAGTTGACGGCGATCTGGAGTGCGAGCGCCACCACGAGGCAGGCGAGGGCGAGCACCCAGTGGAAGCGATGGTCGACGATGCGTGCCGCGCCGGTGCCGATCACGACAGGGGCGATGGCCAGCGGCAGCGTGCGCAGGCGCGCGGCGGAGATCCAGTCGCCGAGGGTGGCCGGCTCGACCGCGCGCGGGTCTCCGGAGACGAGCGGCTTCTGCGGATTGCCGCGCGAGGGCTTCTTGGCGGAAGCGCTCTTCTTGCGTGCGCCTCCCTTGCGGGACGTGCTCTTACGGGTGTTGGCTGCCACGATCGATCATCCTAATGTTCGGGGTCGGACCGCTTCACGTCGGTCGTGCCTTCGCGCTCGGCCTGGGCTGCGGCGTCGCGGGCGGCCTGCCGCGCGATCGCGGCGATGCCGGGGCGGTCGGGTTTGCCGCTCGTGAGCAGCGGGATCTTCGGGAGCGACAGGATGCCGCGGGGCCGTGCGGGCGCCCCGAGCACGTCGGCGACGGCGTCCCTCACGGCGCGGCGGAGGTGGGCCACCTCGGCGGACGTGCGCTCTCCGGCGACGGCCACCACCGATGCCTCGCCCCACCGGTCGTCGTCGACGGCGACGACGACCGCGTCGGCCAGGCCGGGGAGCGTGCGCACGACCTGCTCCACGCGATCGAGCGAGACGTTGACGCCCCCCGAGATGATGACGTTGTCGAGTCGCCCCGTCACCCGGAGCACGCCGTCGTCGAACGTGCCGGCGTCGCCGGTGCGGTACCAGCGGGTGCCGTCGGCGTCTCTCACGAAGACCGCCGCGGTGCGCTCGGGATCGCCGAGGTAGCCGTCGGCGAGCGTCGGTCCGCTGATCTGCACCTCCCCGCCGACGATCCGCACGCCTACGCCATCGAGGGGCACGCCGTCGTAGACGCACCCGCCGCTCGTCTCCGACGATCCATAGGTGCGCACGACGCGCACGCCCGCCTGCTCCGCACGCTCGGCGAGCGCGGGTGCGAGCGCCTGCCCGCCCACGAGCACGGCTTCGAAGGTCGAAAGGCCGGTGCGGAGGCCCTGCGTCTGCGCATCGAGGAGCGTCTGCAGCTGGGCGGGCACGAGCGACGTGTACGTGGGAACCCGCACCCCACCGCGACTGGATGCCATGGCGGCCGCCGCGGCGGCGAAGGCCTGGGCGCTGAAGGACCCGGCGAGGATCGCCGGCTCGCGGCCGGAGACGAGCGACCGGACGAGCACCTGGACGCCCGCGATGTAGCCGGCGGGAAGCGCCAGCAGCCACGCCCCGCTGCCCAGCCGCTCCGCGGTCGCGAGGGCGCTGGCGGTCAGGGCGGAACGGCTGATCGCGACAGATTTGGGGTGGCCCGTGGAGCCGGACGTGGTCACGACCACTGCGGTGCCCGGGGCGACATCGTCGGGGAGCGCCCCGCCGCCTCCTCCAGGAGCGACACCGCGTCCGCCGAGCGCGATGGCAGGACCCGCACCGAGCACCGCGCCGCGCAGACCGCGAAGGACCGCGCGCGGGTCGGTTCCGTCGACCGCTTCGAGCCTCATGGCATCCGCCGGATCAGAAGTGGTACGGGAACGCAGACCAGTCGGGGTCGCGCTTCTCGAGGAACGAATCGCGCCCCTCCACGGCTTCATCGGTGCCGTAGGCCAGTCGTGTCGCCTCACCGGCGAACACCTGCTGGCCGACCAGCCCGTCATCGACCGCATTGAAGGCGAACTTGAGCATGCGCACCGCCGTCGGCGACTTGGTGAGGATCGTTCGCGCCATCGCGATGGCCTCGCGCTCCAGTTCCGCGTGCGGCACGACACGGTTGACGGCGCCCATCTCGTACGCGCGCTGAGCCGAGTACTCCTCGGCGAGGAAGAACACCTCGCGTGCGAGCTTCTGGCCGACCTGCCGCGCCATGTACGCCGAGCCGTAGCCGGCATCGAACGAGCCGACATCGGCGTCGGTCTGCTTGAAACGCCCCTCCTCGGCCGAGGCGATCGACAGATCGCACACGACGTGCAGCGAGTGCCCGCCACCGGCCGCCCACCCCGGGATCACCGCGATGACGACCTTCGGCATGAAGCGGATGAGCCGCTGCACCTCCAGGATGTGGAGCCGCCCCGCTCGCGCAGGGTCGGTCACGGCGTCGGTGTCGGAGTACTTGTAGCCGTCGCGGCCGCGGATGCGCTGGTCGCCGCCCGAGCAGAACGCCCAGCCGCCGTCTTTCGGGCTCGGGCCGTTGCCCGTGAGGAGCACCGCGCCCACGCGCGGATTCTGCCGGGCGTCGTCGAGCGCCCGGTACAGCTCGTCGACCGTGTGCGGACGGAAGGCGTTGCGCACCTCCGGGCGGTCGAAGGCGATCCGGGCGATGCGCCCGTCGCGCGACAGATGCGACGTGATGTCGGTGTACGCGTCGGAGCCGGGAGCCGGCATCCATTCGGCCGGATCGAACAGCTCGGAAACGCGGGAAAGCTCGGAGTCGTCCACCCCCTCAGCCTACGCGCGTGGCCTGGTGCGGCCGGGCGGCGGGACGACGCGGGGGAAACGTCGTCATACGGCGCCACAGGGGAGGAGGCGATGCGCGGTCAGCGCCTACCCTGGACCGGTGACCTCCCAGACCCGCCTGCTCTCGCTGGCCGCCGCCGCAGCCCTCCTCGTCGCGCTCTCCGGCTGCGCCTCCCCCGCCCCCTCGGGCGACGCCGAGCCCACCGCTTCCGTGCCGCCCGCCGCCGCGATCGTCGAAGGCTCATGCGACGCAGACGAGGGCGTGACACTCGTCGTCGACTCCTCCGCCCTCGCCGACGGCTCCGTGCAGGAGTGGTGCCGCCCGACCGCCGACGACCTCGCCGTCGCCGATCTCCTCGCCGAGGCGGGCGTGACCACCGAGGGCACCGACGAGTACGGCGACCAGGTCGTCTGCCGTGTCAACGGGCTGCCGTCGGCATCCGCACCCGTCGGATCGAACGAAGACCCCTCCTACGTCGAGGAATGCGCGTCGATGCCCGCCGCCTTCGCCTACTGGGCGCTGTGGGAGAGGCCCGCCGGAGGCGAATGGGCCTACGCGACCGAAGGGCTCAGCACCCTTCAGGCGACCCCGGGCGAGAGCATCGCCCTCCTCTTCACCCTCGACGGCGAACCGGCCGCCCCCACCCCGTGAGCGCTCCGGCCGCACCCCGCTCCTCGCCGGCCTCGCAGCGCCGGCGCGGAGAGACGGCGCAGCCGCCCTCACGCCCCGCCCCCGGACGACGCCGCCGCATCCGCACGGCGCCGCTTCGCGCTGCCATCGCCCTCGCGCTCGGCTTCGTCCTCGTGCGCATCGTCTACCGGGTGCTCTTCCACGGCGCCGGCGGCGCGGGCGCCGTGCTCCTCGACCTGCCGTCGCTGCGCCTTCCGCCGCCGCTCACCCACGTCGAGATGCTCGGCACCATCACCGCCGACGGACTCGCCGCCGCCGCCCTGTCGGCGGTGCCCGTGGCATCCGTCATCGTCGTCTTCGGCCTCCTCAACGCCCTCGTCGACCTCCCCCGCCTCATCGGGCGCGGCGCCCGCTCCGGACCGTTCCGGGGCCTCGCGCGCGCCGTGTCGATCGCGTGGGCGACCCTTCCCGCCCTCGTCGACGCCGCCCGCGCGGCCCGCTTCGCACAGCGACTGCGCGGAGACCGCGCCGGGATCGGCATCCTCGCGCCCGTCCTGGAGCGCACTCTCGAGCGCGCCACCTCCGTCGCGGCGGCACTGGAGCTGCGCGGATACGGCGGCACCGACCTCGGAGGCGCGTGCGAGCGCCCCGTCGAGCTGCGGGATGCGGCAGCAGGCTTCGGCGCCCGCACGATCGTGCGGGTCGACGACCTCGCGCTCGCACCGGGCGAGCTCACCGTGGTCACCGGCGCCACCGGATCGGGCAAGTCCACCCTGCTGCGCGCGCTCAGCGGCCTCCACCCGCACCTCGACGGAGGACGCCTCGACGGATACCTGCACGTCGTCGGCCACGACCGGAGGACGACGCCTCCACGCCACACCGCCAGGACGGTCGGGGTCGTGCTGCAGCATCCCCGCGATGCGTTCGCGACCGAACACGTCGACGACGAAATCGCCCTGAGCCTCGAGCTGCGCGGCGTTCCCCGCGTGCTGCGCGACGCGCGCGTGCGCGAGATCACCGACCGGGTGGGCATCGGACATCTGCGGGGCAGAAGCCTCCGCGGGCTCTCCGCCGGCGAGGCCACCCTCGTGGCCATCGCCGCGGCCCTCGCGGAGCACCCGATCGTGCTGATCGTCGACGAGCCCCTCGCCGACCTCGACGTCGACGCCCGTGCCCGCATCGTGTCGCTGCTGGGCGCCCTCGCCCACCAGGCCGGGATCTGTGTCGTGGTGGCCGAACACCGTGCGGCCGAGTTCGCGGATGTTGCCGACCGGTGGCTCCGTGTCGCCGGAGGCGAGGTGGTGGCCGCGGCGGCGCCTGCGGCGGCCGAGATCTGCGCAACTCCTGCATTCCGGGCCGACGAGAGCGGCGCGGCGGCGTGTCGCCCTCGTTCGGGCGCAGATCGCAGGAGTTCCGCAGGCGGCGACGTCGCACTGTCGGTGACCGGCCTCACCGTGCGCCACGGCGACCGGACGGCGGTCGACGGTGCCGACGTGACGCTGTCGCCCGGAGAGCTCGTCGCGATCGCGGGGCCGAACGGCGCCGGCAAGTCGAGCCTGCTGGTGGCCCTGAGCCGGGAGCCCGGCGTCGCGCTGGTGCCCGATGCCTCCGACGACCTCTTCGTGCGCAGCACGGTCGCCGCAGAGTGCCGGCACGCCGACCGCCGCGCGCGATCCGCGCCCGGCACCACCGCCGCGCGGTTCGCCGCGCTCCTGAGCCTCGCCCCGGGCGACGAGGCGCTGCGCAGGCGCCTCTCCTCGCATCCGCGCGACCTGTCGGCGGGTGAGCGACGGTGCCTCGCGATCGCACTGCAGACCGCCCGGCGGCCCGCCGTGCTGCTGATCGACGAGCCGACCCGCGGCCTCGACCCCGCGGCGTGCGCGCTCGTGGGCGCGACCCTCGCCGCGCAGGCGGATGCCGGAACCGCCGTACTGTTCGCCACACACGACGCCGGTTTCGCCGCGGTCCTCGCGGGCCGCGATCTGACGATGAGCGAGGGGGTGATCGGCGTGCGGGACGAGCGGGCCCGAGAGTCGCGCTCCGCAGCTGGCGCCGCGGCGTCGCACGAGGCGCGACCCGCCGCACCCGCCCTACCCGCCGCACCCGCCC
>JAEYVZ010000070.1 GCA_023431405.1 Actinomycetes bacterium | reverse complement strand
CCTCAGGGCGCCGGCCCGTCGCCGTCATGAGGCCACGGACGGTCGATTGGCCCGCCACGAGCGGAGATATCCTGAACGGATGACACCCCGCATCCTGGACCAATCGTCGAAGCTGAAGGACGTCCTCTACGAGATCCGCGGGGCAGCCCTGGTCGAGGCGGACCGCCTCGAGGCCGATGGACACTCCATCCTCAAGCTCAACACCGGAAACCCCGCGGTGTTCGGGTTCGAGGCTCCGTATCAGATCGTGCGCGACATGATCGAGGCGATCCCCTACGCGCACGGATACAGCGACAGTCGGGGCATCATGTCGGCGCGACGAGCGATCGTGTCGAGGTACGAGCAGGTCGCCGACTTCCCGCCCTTCGACCCCGACGACGTCTACCTCGGCAACGGGGTCTCCGAGCTCATCACGATGACGATGCAGGCGTTGCTCGACGAGGGCGACGAGGTGCTCATCCCCGCGCCCGACTACCCGCTGTGGACAGCGATGACGAGCCTCGCCGGTGGCACCCCTGTGCATTACCGCTGCGACAGCGAGAACGGCTGGCAGCCCGACCTCGACGACATCCGCTCCAAGGTCACGCCGCGGACCAAGGCGATCGTCGTCATCAACCCGAACAATCCGACGGGTGCCGTCTACCGTCGCGACGTGCTCGCCGGCATCGTCGACATCGCCCGCGAGAACGAGCTGCTTCTGCTGAGCGACGAGATCTACGACCGCATCCTGTTCGACGAGGCGACCCACATCCCCCTGGCCACCCTTGCGCCCGACCTGCTGTGTCTGACGTTCAACGGCCTGTCGAAGACCTACCGCGTAGCCGGCTACCGGTCGGGCTGGATGGTCATCACCGGACCGAAGCGGCATGCGGCGGGCTTCCTCGAGGGCATCCAGCTCCTCGCCTCGACGCGGCTGTGCCCGAACGTGCCGGCCCAGCACGCCGTCCAGGCCGCGTTGTCGGGGGTCCAATCGATCGACGCCCTCATCGCCCCCTCCGGCCGTCTGCACGAGCAGCGTGACGCGACGTGGGAGGGGCTCACCGCCATCCCCGGTGTCACCTGTCACAAGCCCGAGGGCGCACTGTACGCGTTCCCGCGACTCGACCCCGAGGTGTACGAGATTCGCGACGACGCGAAGTTCGTCTACGACTTCCTCGTGGCCGAGCATGTGCTCCTCGTGCAGGGCACGGGGTTCAACTGGCCCACCCCCGATCACCTCCGCATCGTGACGCTCCCCGAGGCGCGGGTGCTGTCGGAGGCGGTGGAGCGTCTCGGGAACTTCCTGGCTTCGTATCGGCAGTAGTCGCAGGCAGGCGGGCCGGGCCCATCGGCCGGTGTCAGAGGAGTGAGAGCGACGTCGCCCGCCAGCGGTTGTCCCACCCTTCGAGTCGGAGGGCGAGTGCTCGGGTGCGGGCGGGGCCCGAGACGATGACGACGGCTTCGACGACGCCGTCGGCGGGACTGCTGTGGCGCACACTCCCGATGCGGTGTGTGGGTCTGACGGCGGGGATGCCGCGTGCGCTGCGGGCCCGCGCGGAGAGGTTGGCCCGGGTGACGAGAGCGCGGAAGGCGTCTTCGCCCAGCCAGCGTGCCAGTTGGTCTGCCTCGCGGACCCCCGCGAGCACCTCGACGACGCCGAGTGCGAGGTTGCGCAGCAAGGGATCGGGAGGCGGCAGGTCGGCGGAGCGGGCGCGCTGAGGAGCGAAGTACTCCTCCACGTCGCGCGACGTCGCGCCGCGCGTGAGCGCGCGTTTCCGTGGAGCTGCGGACATGAGCGGGCCTCCTCGAGCCGGGGACATCCGGATGAGTAGAGCACAGCGGCGTCGTCCGATTGATGAGAGAGCTCCAATGTGTGGAGAGCCGGCACCCGCTCCCGCCCCATCGCCTACGCTCGGCGCGTGCGGTGGGAACGGTTCTTCGAAGACCTGGAGGGTCAGCTCGACTCGGAGTGGGAGGCCGAGCGCGCCGCCCTCGAGACCGAATCGGCGCGGCTTCGCCTGTCACGCATCCCGTTGCGGAGCCGCCTCGTGGCGCTGAGCGAGCAGGGGGCGGCGGTCTCACTCGACCTCAGCGACGGCACGACTCTCGCCGGCAGGCTGCGCGCGGTGGGCGCGGACTGGCTGGCGATCGCGGGCGATGGGTCGCTGCGAGCGCTGTGGCTGGTACCGATCGCGAAGATCTCGGCCGCGGGCATGCCGCACGTCGACCTGCTCGACAGCGCCCGTCAGGCCGATGCGGGGGGCGCGCTGCGTCAGCGCATGACCCTCGGCTTCGTCGCCCGCGACTTCGCGCGCAAGCGGGTGCCTGTCACGATCCAGGTCGCTGGAGGCCGTCTGCTGTCCGGCACGATCGATCGCGCAGGAGCCGACCATCTCGACCTCGCCCTTCACGACGCGGGGGCGCCACGACGTGCCGGGGACGTGCTCGGGCACCGCGTGGTCGCGTTCGGTGCCATCGCGTGGCTGCGCCCGGATGCCGCGGTGAGTGTGCCGTGAGCGTGGCCGCGCCCGAGGCGGGCCGCTCGCGGACGGGGAGATCCTGCGTCAATCGGGGTGTCGCACCGGCCCGCGTCCCCACAATTCGGGGAAGCTCGCAGCGTTCGATTCGCGCCACAGCGCCATGCGGCGCGCCTCCTCCGCCTGCGCGTCGAGGTAGGCGTCGACGCTGTCGGCGACGATACGCCACTGCGGGGGAGAGCCGACCCGTGTACCCTCCAGACGCCCGTCGACGGCGAGGGAGATCACCTCATCGATCTCGATGGCGAGCATCTCGGCGACCTGGGAGGTCGTCATCAGCTGCACGGACGGGGGCTGTGCTTCGGGCATGTCGCCCATTATGAAGCCCCCCGCCCCCGAAGACCATGGGCATCCCCTTCCTGTGGAAATCGGGGTGTTCCGCGCGCGCCGCTGCGTGGGGACCCGCGTCCGCCGCGTCGGCCTGTGGACAACGGCCGCGTGAGAACCGGCGTGCGGCGACCATGGGGCCATGACCACGATCGATCAGCGTCCGCGGTCCCAGGCGTTCTGGACCGACGCGCGCTTCCTCCTCGGCATCGCCCTCATCATCGGTTCGATCGCGGGTGTGTGGGCCGTGGTCGCCGCTGCCCGCCAGACGGCCCCCGTCCTCGTCGCCGCGCGCACCATCGCCGCGGGCGAGGAGATCGGCGATGCCGACGTGCGCGTCGCCGACGTCGCGCTGGGCCCGCTGGCCCGCACGTATCTCGCGCCCGGCGCGATCAGCCCGGGCGCGGTCGCCCTGCGAACGCTCGAGGAGGGCGAACTCGTCGCGGGAGCGGCACTCGGCCCGGCTGCGGGGCTCCGGTCCACGACGGTGGCCGTCCGCCTGGACGACTCTGTGCCGGCCGCCGTGGCACCCGGCTCATCCGTCGAGGTCTGGGTGGCAGAGCCCGGGCGAGACGGCGGATTCGACGACCCGCGGGTGCTGATCTCGGAGGCATCCGTCCTCTCGGTCTCGCGCGCGGAGTCCGTCATGGGCAGCGCCGGCACGTCGCTCGAGCTGATGATCTCGCGGTCGGACGTCGGCGAGGTGCTTGCAGCGCTCGCGGACGATGCGCGTCTGTCGGTCGTGCCGGCGGGGCCTCGCTGATGCGGGCGATCATCGCCGGTCGGGGTCCGTGTCGGGAGATCGCCGCCGACCTGCGGGCGGAGGGGGTCGAGGTGCTGGCCATCGTGCCCCGGTCGGCGCCGGCGGAGGCGGCTGTGCGGGCAGACGCGGATGCCATCGCCGCCGAGATGCTCGACCTCCTCGCCGCAGCGGACCTGCTGCTCGTGGATGCCGATCCGGGCTCGATCACCGCGCCGCTCGTCGCGCTCTGCGATCGTCTGGGCGTGCGCATCGTGGCACGCTGTGCCCGCGAGGCCGATCGCAGGGTGGCCGCGAGCTTCGGGCTCCGGGCCGTCGACGCGAAAGCGCGCGCCCGGCAGATCATCGATCCGCACGCGTTCGCGCCCGCTTCCGGTGACGCTCGCGGCCGGATCATCGCCGTCTGGGGTCCCGCGGGTGCCCCCGGTCGCTCCACCGTCGCGGCATCCCTCGCGGTCGAACTGTCACGGGACGGGCGTCGGGTCGCTCTCATCGATGGGGACTCGCACGCTCCGTCGATCGCCTTGGCGACGGGGCTCGCCGACGAAGGCCCTGGCTTCGCGGCCGCATGTCGACAGGCGGAGCGAGGGGCGCTCACGACGGCGGAGCTCACGCGCATCGCCGTCCCCCTCCTCGATCTCGCCGTGCTCACGGGGATCAACCGCCCCTCGCGGTGGCCCGAGCTCACCGAACCGCGCGTGCTCGGTGCGCTCGAGGCCTGTCGTGACTGGGTCGACGTCGCCGTCGTCGACGTCGCGGCTTCGCTGGAACGCGACGAGGAGATCGTGAGCGACTTCGACGGGCTCCGTCGCAATGCCGCGACGCGGGCGGCCCTCGGGGCCGCCGACCTCGTCGTGGCCGTCGTCGCCGCAGACGCGGTGGGGGTCTCGCGCTTCGTCCGCGGTCACGCCGAGCTGCGGGAGGCCGCCGGTGCGGCTCCGGTGCGGGTGCTCGTCAACAAGACCCGCGGCGGGGTGCTCGGGGTCGACCCCCGCGGGCAGGTCAGACGCACGCTGGAGCGCTACGCCGGCGTTCGCGACATCTGGTTCGCCCCGGCCGACGCGAGAGCCGCCGACAGTGCTCTGCTGCGCGCCGCGCCGGTCACCCACGCCGCGGCGCGCTCGCCGCTGGCCGCAGCGCTCCGGCGGTTCACGACGGAAGCGCTCCTCCCGCTCCTCGGCCCCGGTGCCGGCGTTTCGCCTCAGGGAGGCCCGCGCGGTCGCAGCAGCGCGCCCCGAGTCCGGTCGCGGCGGCGCGGCGCGCGCTCCACCTCCGGATAGGTAGCCTGGAACCGTGTCGACGCTCAGCGATCTCGTGTATGCCCAGGGCCGTTCCAGCGAAGCCGATGTCGAGTGGCTGCACCGGCTGGCCGGTGACGGGCAGCTTCTTGCCGACTTGGCCTTCGCTGACATCGTCATCTGGGTTCCGACAGCCGACGACTCCTTCATCGCCGTCGCCCATACCCGCCCTTCGGGTGCCGCGACGCTCTTCTACCGCGACATCGTCGGCGATCGTGTGCGCCCGCAGTGGCGCACACAGGTGCGCGACGCGTTCAGCCAGCTGAGGATCGTCGATTCGGCCTCCCCCGACTGGTTCGAGGAGACGCCCACCCGTGTGCGCGCGGTGCCGATCGTGCGGGAGCGTGCCACCGCAGACACCCCTGCCACCGTCATCGGCGTGCTCACACGCCACACCAATCTCGGCGAGGCGCGCACGCCCTCCCGGCAGCAGATCACCTTCAACGACTGCGCCGACGACCTGTTCGGGATGATGGCGTCGGCCGACTTCCCCGACCTCTCCGCCCCGACCTCGCCGCGTCGCGGTGCGCCGCGCGCGTCCGACGGTCTCATCCGTCTCGACGTCGACGGAGTCACCACGTTCGCGAGCCCGAACGCGCTGTCGGCGTTCAACCGCCTCGGCTTCGACGACGAACTCGAGGGAGAGCCGCTCATCGAAGTCGCCACGACGCTCCTTCCTGCGTCACGCCAGTTCGACGAATCGCTTCCCATCGTCATGGCCGGTCGGGCCCCCTGGCGCGCCGACCTCGAGGCGCGCGGGGTCACTGTGTCGCTGCGCACGATTCCCCTGAAAGACCACGGAACCCGGATCGGGGCGATCGTGCTCTGCCGTGACGTGACCGAGATCCGTCACCAGGAGCAGGAGCTCATCACGAAGGACGCCACGATCCGCGAGATCCACCACCGCGTCAAGAACAACCTGCAGACCGTCGCCTCGCTCCTGCGCATCCAGTCGAGGCGCACCCGGTCGGACGAGGCGCGCGAAGCGCTCACCCAGGCGATGCGGCGCGTGTCCGCGATCGCCGTGGTCCACGACACCCTCTCTGAAGGGCTCGCCCAGAACGTCGATTTCGACGACGTGTTCGATCGCGTGCTCAAGCTCGTCGCCGAGGTCGCGGCCTCGCCGAACACGCGGGCGCGCACGGTGAAGACCGGCACGTTCGGAACGCTGCCCAGCGAATACGCGACGCCACTGGCCCTCGCCCTCACCGAGCTCGTGACCAACGCCGTCGAACACGGCCTGGCCGATCAGGAAGGCGAGGTCGAGATCATCGCCGAACGCACCGATGAGCGGCTCGGGGTGCGCGTGCGTGACACGGGTGTCGGACTCCCCGAGGGTCAGGTCGGGCAGGGCCTCGGCACCCAGATCGTACGCACGCTCATCCAGGGCGAGCTCAGCGGGGCGATCGACTGGCACACCCTCGTCGGTTCGGGAACCGAAGTGACGATCGAGATTCCGATGAGGTACATCGATCGTCAGAGGTCGTGACGCGACATTCGGGTCGCGCGTCGACGACGCGGGATGCTGGAACCGTGCGTGAAGCTCAGGACGCGCGGCGCGCGCGGGCAGCGCGACGCTTGAGAGCGCGGCGCTCGTCTTCGGACAGGCCGCCCCACACCCCGGAGTCCTGACCGGACTCCAGGGCGTACTGCAGGCAGATCTCAGTGACGGTGCAGCGAGCGCAGACCGCCTTGGCCTTCTCGATCTGATCAACCGCCGGACCGGTGTTCCCCACGGGGAAGAACAGTTCCGGGTCAACGGTCAGGCAGGCGGCTTTGTCGCGCCAATCCATGGTGAAGTGCTCCTTGATGCGGGCGGGATGAAGGTTCGGGTGGGCAAGACGCCCGCAAGACGTCGATTACCCTGAGAAGTGTGCGAGGCGACGCTCGCCCCACTGCGCTGTGGGAGCACACGCTGTATCAATGGTCCCATGCGGCGCCAGGTGAATCAAGGGTGAACGTGGCATTTCGGCATGATTTTGCTGTGCGCCCCCTCTGAACGGAGGGGGCCGCGAACGTGACCGCGCATCCTCCCGGAGCGTGGTCCGACGCCGACGAACGAGGAGCCCTCTGACATGAAGATCACCGCCGCCGAGCGTCTCGCCGCCGGCATCCTTGCGCTCGAGAGCGCCGTGCTCCTGATCGTCACCGGCTGGGAGCTCGTGGCCCTCGTCTCCGGTGACACGGAGTCGGTGGCCAGCTCGATCGCGCTGCTCGTGCTGACGGCGATCGGTGCGGTCGCCGTCGCCGCCTTCGCCGTGGCGACATGGCGAGGCAGTTCCTGGGGGCGAAGCGGCGGGATCGTGACGCAGCTGCTCGCCCTTGCCGTCGCGCTCGGCGCGCTCAGCGGCACCGACCCGCAGCCGACGTTCGCCGCAGGGGTCGCCGCGCCCGCGATCGTGGCCTTCGTCGCGCTCGTGATCGGCACACGCAACGC
Source organism: Actinomycetes bacterium (assembly GCA_023431405.1). Lineage (GTDB taxonomy): Bacteria > Actinomycetota > Actinomycetes > Actinomycetales > Microbacteriaceae > Microbacterium. The sequence goes on along the minus strand of JAEYVZ010000070.1, from coordinate 48,031 downwards.
CGGCCGTCGCGTGCCTGAAGTCGAGGACTGATCAGACGCCGACGAGCGAGCGCACTCGGGCGACGTGACCGGTCGCTTTGACGTTGTAGAGCGCTTCGGCGATGACTCCGGACTCGTCGATGACGAAGGTGGAACGGATGACGCCCTCGACGACCTTGCCGTAGTTCATCTTCTCGCCCCACGCGCCGTACGCCTCGTGCACGGAGTGGTCGGGGTCGCTCAGCAGGTCGTAGGTGAGTCCGTCGCGTTCGCGGAACTTCGTGAGGGTGGCGGCGTCGTCGCGTGAGATCCCGAGCACCGTGTAGCCGGCTGCCTGGAGGGGCGCGAGACTGTCTCGGAAGTCGCAGGCCTCGGTGGTGCATCCGGGCGTCATCGCGGCCGGGTAGAAGAAGAGGATGACCTTCTGGCCCCGGAGCGACTCCAACGAGACCGGACGGCCGTCCTGGTTGTCGAGGGTGAAGGTGGGCGCAGGCGTTCCGACGTCGAGGCGAGGCATGTCTCCAGCCTACCGAGCGCCGATGGCGCAAGCACCGGGGCACCCCGCCGGCAGGACTGTCGTGGGACGGGGGGACCTCAGGCGAAGGTGGCCAGCAGACGCTGCAGCGAGTCGAGGCGGGCCGCGCCCCGCTCGCCGAGCCGGCCCTCCTGGACGGCTTCGACGATCGCGCAGTCCGGGGCGTCGGGCAGGTGCGTGCAGCCGCGCGGACACTCTTCTGCGACCGCCGCGAGGTCGGTGAACGCCTTGAGGATGTTCGCGGGATCGACGTGCCCGAGCCCGAACGACCGGACGCCGGGGGTGTCGATGACCCAGCCCCTGCCGGCCGGGCCCTCGTAGCGGAGCGACACGGTCGAGCTCGACGTGTGGCGCCCGCGGCCGGTCACCTCGTTGACGTGACCCGTGGCCCGCGCCGCACTGGGCACGAGGGCGTTGACCAGCGTCGACTTGCCGACACCCGAGTGCCCGACGAACACCGTCGAATGCCCGACGAGGTGGGCGCCGATCTCCGCCAGCGGCATCGTCCCGTGCCCGCTCGTGAGCACCTCGAGATCGTCCACTCCCTCGAAATGCGCGAGGAACTCGGCGGGGTCGGCGAGGTCGGTCTTCGTGACGACGAGCAGAGGCCGGATGCCGGCGTCGAGCGCCGCGATGAGGTAGCGGTCGACCAGCCGCGGCCGGGGTTCGGGGTCGGCCGCGGCCACCACGATGAGCATCTGGTCGGCGTTGGCGACGATCACCCGCTCGACCTGATCGGTGTCGTCGGCGCTGCGCCGGAGCAGCGAGGTGCGCTCCTCGATGCCGACGATGCGCGCCAGGGTGCCCTCGTCGCCCGACACGTCGCCCACCACGCGTGCCCGGTCGCCGGTGACGATCGGCTGCTTGCGCAGTTCGCGCGCCCGTGTGGCGAGCACCTGACGCTCTCCGGGCGCGTCCTCGTCGACCAGCACGGTGTACCGACCGCGGTCGACCCCGAGCACACGAGCGATCGCGGCATCCGAGTGGGCCGGCCGACGCTTCGTGCGAGGACGGTTCGCCTTCGGGTTGGGGCGCACGCGCACCGATGATTCGTCGAAGTCCGACTCGTCGTCGTCGTCGAAATCGAGCCAGCTCATCGCGAGGAGGGCTCAGGCCGCCGTGCCGGGCTGCAGCATGCGCTGCCACAGCTCGGGGAACTCGGGGAGGGTCTTGGCCGTCGCACCGATGTCGTCGACCTCCACGCCGGCCACACGCAGTCCGATGATGGCGCCCGCCGTCGCGATGCGGTGGTCGTGGTGAGCCTTCCACACACCCCCGTGGAGCGGCGTCGGAGTGATGCGGATGCCGTCGGCGAGCTCCTCGGCGTCGCCGCCGAGCGCCCGCAGATTCGACACGAGAGCCGAGATGCGGTCGGTCTCATGACCCCGGATGTGCCCGATGCCGTGAAGGGTGGAGGGGGCATCGGCGAACGCGGCCAGCGCGAACAGCGTGGGGGTGAGCTCGCTCGCCGCGCTGAGATCGAGGTCGACGCCGGCGATGCGGTCGCCGGCGGTGACCGTGAGGGCGCCGCCCCGACGGCTGACGCGTGCGCCCATCAGGGTGAAGATGTCGGTGAGGAGAGCGCCGGGCTGCGTGGAGGTCGCGGGCCACCCCGGGATGGTCACCGCGCCGCCGGTCAGGATGGCGGCGGCGAGGAACGGCGCGGCGTTCGAGAGGTCGGGCTCCACGACCGCGTCGCGGCCCCGCGGGGTGCCCGCGGGCACGATCCATTCGTGGGGCTGCGTGTGCTCGACGTGCACGCCGCGGCGAGACAGCGCCTCCACCGTCATGTCGATGTGGGGCATGCTCGGCAGGCGGTCGCCCGCGTGGTGCAGATGGAGGCCCACGTCGTAGCGCGGCGCGGCCAGCAGCAGCCCGGAGACGAACTGGCTGGAGCCGCTCGCGTCGATCGTGACCTCGCCGCCGCGGATGTGGCCGCGCCCCTTGACCGTGAAGGGGAGCGCCCAGCGGCCGCTGTCGTCGATGTCGACGCCGATCTCCCGCAGCGCCTTGATCATCGCGCCCATGGGGCGGTGGAGGGCGGTCTCGTGAGCGGTGATGGTCACGTCGCCGTGAGCGAGCCCGGCCAGCGGCGCGATGAAGCGCATGACGGTGCCGGCCTGGCCGCAGTCGATGGTCACGTCACCCCGGAAGTGCGCGGGAGGGGTGATGTGCAGGTCGGGGCCGAAGGGCCCCGTCGCCTCGAGCTCCTCGATCTCCACACCCAGCGTGCGCAGCGCGTCGACCATGCGCGCCGAGTCGTCGGAGTGGAGCGGGCCGGTGAGTGTGCTCGGCCCGTCGGCAAGGGCGGCGAGCACCAGCTTGCGGTTCGTGAGCGACTTCGAACCGGGGATCGTCACGGTGGCATGCACCGGCTCGTCGCGCGTCGGTGCGGCCCAGTGGGCGGCCGCGGGCCGCGTCGTGGCCGTGGTGGCGGAGCCTGCGGGCACGCTCCTCAGTCCGTCTGGGGTCGTGATCGCCTCGGCGGAGGAGGGCTGTGGGGAATACCCGGGTGCAGTCATCGGGTTCTACCCTAACGACAACGCCGACACGATCGGACGGAGGAGGGCCATGATCGTCACGATGCCGACGGTTTCCGACATGCTCGGCGACGTAGACTGGCGCCTGATGGAAGACCAGGCGGCGACAGACCCGCGTACCCAGTTCGAGGAGCAGGCGCTCCCCTTCATGGATCAGCTCTACGCGGCGGCGATGCGGATGACCCGCAACCCTGCGGATGCGGCCGACCTCGTGCAGGAGACGTTCGTGAAGGCGTTCGCTTCGTGGGCGTCGTTCACTCAGGGAACCAATCTCAAGGCGTGGCTGTACCGCATCCTCACCAATACGTACATCAATACGTATCGGAAGAAGCAGCGCGAGCCGTACCAGGGAACGATCGACGACCTCGAAGACTGGCAGCTCGGCGGGGCGGAGTCGACCACCGCGAGTCGCACCCGGTCGGCCGAGGCCGAGGCGATCGACCACATGCCCGCGTCGGCCGTCAAAGACGCGTTGCAGCAGATCCCGGAGGATTTCCGCCTCGCGGTGTACCTCGCAGACGTCGAGGGCTTCGCGTACCAGGAGATCGCCGACATCATGAAAACCCCGATCGGCACGGTCATGAGCCGCCTGCACCGAGGCAGGCGGATGCTTCGTGAGCTGCTGGCCGACTATGCAAGAGAGCGTGGCATCGACGTGCCCGCGACGAGGAGCACGAAATGAGCGACTGCGGCTGCGACAAAGCGAGGAAAGACCTCGAGGAGTACCTCCGCAACGAGGTGTGCAAGACAGAGCACGCCGACATCAGGGAGCACCTGGACAACTGCGAGGCATGCCGCGAAGAGGCCCTTGTAGCGACGACCCTGACGGCGGTGGTGGCACGCGCCTGCAAGGAGACCGCGCCCGAAGAGCTGCGCGATCAGGTGCTGGCGCGCCTGCGGTCAGAGCAGGCCGCGCACCACTGACGAACCTCAGGAGACGCTGAACACCGTCAGCGCACGGGGCACGACGTCGATGCGCAGCGGCAGGGCGCCCACCGGATCCCCGTCGGCGTAGGCCGTGACGCGCGGCGACGCCAGACGCACCGAGCTCGCGCGGCGTGTGATGACCTCGTCGACGGCCGTGTGGGTGCCCCGGTACACGCGGGGGAGCAGCCGCAGCAGGCGGAGGCGACCCGCTGGTCGCACCAGGAGCACGTCGAGCAGCCCGTCGGCGGGATCGGCATCCGGGCAGATCGGGATGCCGCCGCCGTAGCTGCGCGAATTGCCGACGGTCGCCATCACGTAGGCGCCGTCGAGGTGCTCGACGTCTCCTCCGGGGCCGGTGATCTCCACGGTGTAGAGGAGCCCGCGCAGCGTCACGAACTCGATCAGCAGCGCCAGGTTGTAACGGGCGTGCCCCCGCGGCCATCGCATCCGGTTCGCGCGGTCGTTGACGCGGGAGTCGAATCCGCTCGCGAGCACCGTGCCGAACAGGCGCTGGCTGCCGTCGCGCGCGGTGACGCGCGCCACGTCGATCGTGCGCGTGCGCCCCGCGATCACGGCATCCGCGGCCCCGGCGGCATCGAGTTCGCGCAGGCCCACGGCGGCCGCCAGGTCGTTGCCCGTGCCGGTAGGGACGATGCCGAGCGGGATGCCGGTGCCGGCGAGCTCCTGGATGGCCAGTGAGACGGTGCCGTCGCCCCCCGCGACCAGCACGGCATCGGCTCCCGCCTCCAGCGCTGTGCGCAGGAGGGCGGTCGATTCGGCGGCGCTGCCGCCCGAGACGACGGTGGTGCGGATCCCGGCGCTGCGAAGGCGCTCGGCGACGCGTTCGGGCAGGTCGCCGACCGAGCCGCCGCGGGCAGCGGGGTTGACGACCAGGGCCACGTGCCCGAGCGCGGCCGGATGGTCCGGTGAACCGGGCGCAGTCACGGGGTCATGCTCAGAGCGTCAGAGCCTCGCTCATGAGCGCAGCCTGCTCGATCGCGTGCACCTTGGGCGAGCCGGTCGCCGTGGAGGCGGCTGCACTGCGCGAGACGCGGCGGATCGAGCGCCCCTTGAGGTTCTTGACGACCTCGAGGGCGATGAACGGCCACGCGCCCTGGTTCTCCGGTTCGTCCTGCACCCACACGAGCTCCGCGTTCGGGTAGGCCTCGACCACGGCGTTGAGCTCATCGACCGGCGCGGGGTAGAACTGCTCCAGCCGCACGAGGGCGATCTCGGGGTTCGGGTTCTTCTCGAGCTCCGCCTTGAGGTCCCAGTGGATCTTTCCGGAGTGCAGGAGCACGCGGCGCACGGCGTTCTTGTCGAGGCCGCGATCGTCGTCGAGCACCGGCTCGAACCGGCCGTGCGTGAAGTCGTCGACCGCGCTGGTGGCACCCCGGAGGCGCAGCATCGCCTTGGGAGTGAACACGATGAGCGGACGGCGCGGCCGGGCGTAGGCCTGGCGGCGCAGCAGGTGGAAGTACGAGGCGGGCGTCGAGGGGCGCGCGACGGCCATGTTGTCCTGCGCGCACAGCTGCAGGTACCGCTCGATGCGGGCCGACGAGTGGTCGGGGCCCTGGCCCTCGTACCCGTGCGGGAGCAGCAGCACGACGCTCGACTGCTGGCCCCACTTCTGGTCGGCGGCCGAGATGTACTCGTCGATGACCGACTGGGCGCCGTTGGCGAAGTCGCCGAACTGCGCCTCCCAGAGGGTGAGAGTGTCGGCGCGCTCGACCGAGTACCCGTACTCGAAGGCCATCGCGGCGTACTCGCTCAGCAGGGAGTCGTAGACGTAGAAGCGACCCTGACCGTCGCCGAGGTTCGCCAGCGGCAGCCACTCCTGGCCGTTCACGCGGTCGTGCATGATCGCGTGGCGCTGGACGAACGTTCCGCGGCGGGCGTCCTGGCCGGCGAGGCGCACATTGGTGCCCTCCATCAAGAGCGAGCCGAAGGCGAGCAGCTCGCCGAAGGCCCAGTCGATGCCGCCCTTGCGGCTCATGTCGAGACGCTTGTCGAGCAGCTGCTGCAGCTTGGTGTGCACCGTGAAGCCGTCGGGACGGTTGACGAACGCATCGCCGATCTTGGCGACGATCTCCGTGGAGACGCCGGTCGTGTCGGGTTCGCCGACGGCCACCTCGAACGAGCCGCTCGTGGTGACGACCCGGTTCGAGCCGGTCTCGGCGGCGTGGGTCTCCGCGAAGGCGACCTCCAGCCGGTCCTGGAAGTCCTTCTTGGCCTTCTCGTACTCCTCCTCGGTGATGTCACCGCGGCCGACGAGCGACTCGGTGTACAGCCGGCGCACGGAGCGCTTCGCCTCGATGAGGTTCGTCATGAGCGGCTGCGTCATCGACGGGTCGTCACCCTCGTTGTGACCGCGGCGGCGGTAGCAGACGAGGTCGACGACGACGTCGCGGTGGAACTCCTCGCGGTAGCGGAAGGCGAGCTCCGCGACCCGGACAACGGCCTCGGGGTCGTCGCCGTTGACGTGGAAGATCGGCGCCTGGATCGTCTTGGCGACGTCGGTCGCGTAGTTCGACGTGCGGCCGTCCTGGGGGAGGGTCGTGAAGCCCACCTGGTTGTTGACGACCACGTGCACGGTGCCGCCGGTGCGGTAGCCGCGCAGCTGCGACATCTGCAGCGTCTCGACGACGACACCCTGGCCGGCGAACGCCGCGTCGCCGTGGACGAGGATCGGGAGCCAGGAGAAGGTGCCGATCGGCATCCGGTCCTGCTTGGCGCGGACGATGCCCTCCAGCACGCCGTCGACGGTCTCGAGGTGCGACGGGTTGGCGGCGAGGTACACGGGCAGCTCGTCGCCGCTGTCGGAGACGAAGGTGCCCTCGGTGCCGAGGTGGTACTTGACGTCACCCGAGCCGCTCTTGGAGCCGATGGCGACGGAGCCCTCGAACTCGCGGAACACCTGGCCGTAGGTCTTGCCGGCGATGTTGGTGAGCACGTTCAGGCGGCCGCGGTGGGCCATGCCGATGGCCGCGCCGTCGAGCCCGGCACCGGCAGCGCCCTGCAGGATCTCGTCGAGCAGCGGGATGAGCGACTCCCCGCCTTCGAGGCTGAAGCGCTTCTGTCCGACGTACTTGGTCTGCAGGAAGGTCTCGAACGCCTCGGCCTGGTTGAGCTTGTCGAGGATGCGCATCTGCTCGTCGTGGCCGGGCTTCTGGTACTTGACCTCGACGTTGTCCTGGAACCACTTGCGCTGGGCCGGGTCTTGGATGTGCATGTACTCGATGCCGATCGTGCGGCAGTACGAGTCGCGCAGGACCCCGAGGATCTCGCGCAGCTTCATGGTGCGCTTGCCGCCGAAGCCGCCGGTGACGAATTCGCGGTCGAGGTCCCAGAAGGTGAGGCCGTGCGACTCGATCTCGAGGTCGGGGTGCGTGCGCTGCACGTACTCGAGCGGGTCGATGTCGGCCATGAGGTGACCGCGGACGCGGAACGAGTTGATGAGCTCCTGCACGCGGGCGGTCTTGTCGACGCGCTCCGCGATGTCGACGTTGATGTCGCCCGCCCAGTGGATGGGCGCGTAGGGGATGCGCAGCGCCGCGAAGATGCCCTCGTAGAAGCCGCGCTGGCCGATGAGGAGCTCGTGGACGATCTTGAGGAACTCGCCGGAGCCGGCCCCCTGGATGACGCGGTGGTCGTAGGTGCTCGTGAGCGTGATGGTCTTGCCGATGCCGAGCTCCACGAGGGTCTTCTCGCTGGAGCCCTGGAACTCGGCCGGGTACTCGAGGGCGCCGGCGCCGACGATGCAGCCCTGGCCCTTCATGAGACGCGGGACGGAGTGGACCGTTCCGATGCCGCCCGGGTTCGTGAGCGAGATCGTCGTGCCCTGGAAATCGGCGGCCGTCAACTTGTTGGCGCGCGCCCGCTTGACGAGGTCTTCGTAGGCGGAGAGGTATTCGTTGAACGTGAGCGTCTCGGCCTGCTTGATGCTCGGCACCATGAGGGCGCGGGTGCCGTCGGGCTTGGGGAGGTCGATCGCGATCCCCAGGTTGATGTGCGCGGGAGCGACGACGGAGGGCTTGCCGTCGACCTCCGCGTAGTACACGTTCTGGCTCGGGAAGGCCTTCAGTGCCTGGATGAGCGCCCAGCCGATGAGGTGGGTGAAGCTCACCTTGCCGCCGCGCGTGCGGGCCATGTGGTTGTTGATCACGATCCGGTTGTCGATCATGAGCTTCGCCGGCACCGTGCGCACGCTCGTGGCCGTCGGGACGGTGAGCGACTCGTCCATGTTCGACGCGAGCGTCTTGGTCATCCCGCGCAGCGGCGTGACGACGTCTTCGGCGCTTTCGCGGGGGGTGGCGGCAGGGGCGGCCTTGGGCGCCGGGGCGGGCACGGGCTGCGGGGCGGGGGGACGGGCCGTCGGGCGGGCGACCGGCTGTGCGCCCACGACGGGGACGGGTGCGGTCACCGGGCTCGACGCGGAAGCGGCGGGCGATGACGCCGGAGCTGCGGGAGCCGAGGCTGCGGAGGATCCCTCGGGCTTGTACGCGTCGAGGATCGGCCACCATGCCTGGTCGACGGAATTGCGGTCCTTGGTGTACTGCTCGTACATCTCGGCGACGAGCCATTCGTTGGCGCCGAACTCGCCGTCGCTCGATGTTCCCGCGCCGGTCACCTGGCTGGACACGTTTCGCCTGCTTTCATCGGTGAAATCCTGGTTCGTGCGGGCCGGGGGGCGGCGCACGCACACGTCTCTCTAGGGTAGCCCAGGATCATGCCCGTGCGGTGCCGGCCGAGGCCCGCGACACGTCATCATGCGGGGTCGGAGTGTCCACAGCGGCGACGTCCGGCCACCCCACCCGCCACCCGAGTGGGTACCGTGGGGTCATGCAGTTCTCCGGCGAACGGCCCCAGGTCGACCTGACCTATTCGGATGTCTTCCTCGTCCCCCGGAAGTCGGGGATATCGAGCAGGCTCGACGTCGACCTGTCGCCGCACGACGGCACCAGCGCGAGCATTCCGCTGGTCGCGTCGAACATGAACTCGGTGACCGGTGCCCGCCTCGCGGCCACGCTCGCACGGCGCGGCGGACTGGGCGTCCTCCCGCAGGACATGCCCCTGCAGGAGCTCGACGCGGCGATCCGGTGGGTCAAGGCGCAGCCGGTCGTGTGGGACACCCCGCTCGTCCTTCCCCCCGATGCGACGGTCGAGGATGCCGCGGCCCTTCTCCCGCCCACGCCCGGTCACGGCGTCGTCGTCGCCGTCGAACGCGGCGGCCGCGTCCACATCGACGACATCCTCGGAGTCGTCCCCGCGCAGCGGCTCGGGACGGCGCTGCCCGACGCACGTCTGGGCGATCTCGCCCGCGGGCGCACCGCCTCCATCGACGCCGACGACGTCACCGACGCGCGCCATGCGTTCGACCTCATGATCGCCGCCGAGGCCGAGATCGTCTGCGTCGTGCAGCACGGACACCTCGTGGGAACCCTGTCGCAGCGCACCGCGCTGCGGGCGAGCCTCTACCGGCCCGCGGTCGACCGTGACGGCCGGCTCATCGTGGCCGCCGCGGTCGGCATCAACGGCGACGTCGCCGAGAAGGCACGCGCACTGGCGGCCGGGGGTGTGGACGTGCTCGTGGTCGACACGGCCCACGGCCACCAGGAGAGCATGCTGCGCGCGCTGCGCCAGGTCGCCGCGCTCGACCTCGGCATCCCCATCGCGGCAGGCAACATCGTCACCGCCGACGGTGTCGACGATCTCGTCGAGGCGGGAGCGACCATCCTCAAGGTCGGCGTGGGGCCGGGCGCCATGTGCACGACGCGCAAGATGACCGCCGTCGGCCGCCCGCAGTTCTCCGCGGTGCTCGAGACGGCGGAGGCCGCCGCCGCCCACGGTGCCCACGTGTGGGCCGACGGCGGGGTGCGCTACCCCCGTGATGTGGCGCTGGCGCTGGCGGCAGGTGCGGCATCCGTCATGATCGGCTCCTGGTTCGCCGGCACCATCGAGGCCCCCGGCGGACTCGAGGTCGACGAGGCGGGGCGCGTGTACAAGGAGTCGTGGGGGATGGCCTCCACGAAGGCCGTGCACGGGCGCTTCGGGCGCCTCGACCCCTATGAGCGGGCGCGCAAGGAGCTCTTCGCGGAGGGGATCTCGTCGTCGCGCATCTATCTCGACCCGCAGCGGCCGTCGGTGGAGGACCTCGTCGACATGATCACCTCGGGCGTGCGCTCGTCGTTCACCTACGCGGGTGCCGCCTCCGTCGCCGAGTTCCACGAGCGTGCGCTCGTCGGACTGCAGTCGGCGGCAGGCTACGAAGAGGGCAAGGCGCTCCCCGTCTCCTGGTGACCGGACGGCGTCTCGGGCAGCGATGCCCCCGGTGCTGTGGCAACGGGCGTGCCGTAGAATCTTTCGCACGATGGACGACCCTCCTAGTTGCAGACGCCCGCCCCACCGACCCACTTCCCGCAGAAGCGCCGATCACCGCACAATGGCCTTCTCTCTTCGGAGCGGGGGTGACGAGTGATGGACTACGTCATGTTGGGCGTGGGGCTCCTCCTGACGATCGGGACCGGCCTGTTCGTCGCCAGCGAGTTCGCGCTCGTGAACCTCGATCGCGCGGAGCTCGAACGACGTCAGGCCGCCGGTGAATCCCGTCTCGCGCTCACGATCGGCGCGCTGCGGATCACCTCGACGCACCTGTCCAGCGCGCAGCTGGGCATCACCCTCACCACGCTCCTCACGGGTTACACGATGGAGCCGGCGCTGTCGAACCTGCTGAGCCCCGTGTTCACGGCGTGGGGGATCCCGGCATCCGCCTCGCGACCCATCGCCGTCGTCGTGGCGATCTCCATCGCGACCGTGTTCTCGATGATCATCGGCGAGCTCGTCCCGAAGAACTTCGCGCTGGCCATACCGCGACAGACCGCCAAGCTCGTTATGCCTTTCCAGGTGGCGTTCACGACCGTCTTCCGCCCGGCCATCAGCGTGCTCAACGGCAGCGCCAACGGAGTCCTCCGGGCGATGGGGATCGAGCCGAAGGAAGAGCTGTCCGGGGCCCGCACCGCCGAGGAGCTCTCGAGCCTCGTCCGCCGCTCGGCCAGTGCGGGAGTGCTGGAGGAGGACACGGCATCCCTCCTCGACCGCACGCTCACCTTCGCCCGCCTGACCACCGCCGACGTCATGACCCCCCGGCCCCGCATGCACGCGGTGGCGGCGGGAGACAGCGTCGAAGAGGTGATCCAGCTCGCCCGCCGCACCGGCCACAGCCGGTTCCCGGTCTTCGGCGAGTCGCTCGACGACATCACCGGCATCGTGCACGTCAAGCAAGCCGTCAGCGTTCCCCGTGACCGCCGCGCTGACGTCCCGGCCGCCGCGATCGCGGAGGAGCCGCTGCGGGTTCCGGAAGCGGTGCACCTCGACGGGCTCATGGCAGAGCTGCGCGCCCGCGGCTACCAGATGGCGATCGTCGTGGACGAGTACGGCGGCACCGCCGGGGTCGTGACGCTCGAAGACCTCGTGGAGGAGATCGTCGGGGAAGTGCTCGACGAGCACGACCGCAGTCGCGCCGGCATCGTCCGTGCGGATGACGGGGTGACCTTCCCCGCCGACCTGAGGCCCGACGAACTGCTCGATCGCACCGGCATCCGCGTGCCCGAGGGCGACGTGTACGACACGGTCGGCGGGTTCATCATGTCGACCCTGGAGCGGATCCCCGTCGCGGGCGACACCGTCGAGATCGACGACGGGACACTCACGGTCGCCCGCATGGACGGACGCCGGGTGGGGCGCGTGAAGTTCACGCCGACGCCGATGTCGGAGGAGGCGGAGCGAGCCGTGAAAGCGGAGACCGAGGGGGGAGGACGCCGATGAACGACTGGGCCGGAATCGCATGGCTGTTCGTGCTGCTGGTGTTCAACGCCTTCTTCGTCGGCGCGGAGTTCGCCGTCATCTCGGCGCGCCGCTCGCAGATCGAGCCGCTCGCCGAGAAGGGATCGAGGTCTGCCAAGACCGCGCTCTACGCGATGGAGCACGCGACGCTCATGCTCGCGACGAGCCAGCTCGGCATCACGATCTGCTCGCTGCTCATCTTGAACGTGTCGGAACCCGCCATCCATCACCTCCTGGAGGTGCCGCTCGGACTCACGGGCTGGAGCGAGGCGGTCATCGGCGGCGTCGCGTTCGCTCTCGCCCTCGTGCTGGTCTCGTATCTCCACGTCGTGTTCGGCGAGATGGTGCCGAAGAACCTCGCGTTCTCGGTTCCCGACCGCGCCGTGCTGATGCTCGCGACCCCTCTCGTGTGGGTGTCGAAGGTGTTCCTGCCGGTGATCTTCGCGCTGAACTGGACGGCCAACCACGTGGTGCGCCTGTTCCGGGTGGAGCCGAAGGACGAGGCGGCGTCCACCTTCACGCTCGATGAGGTGGCGACGATCGTCAACCAGTCGCGCATCGAAGGCGTGCTCGACGATGCTTCGGGAGCGGTGACGGCGGCGGTGGAGTTCACGGAGAAGAAGGCGAAGGACATCGCCGTTCCCCTCTCTGAGCTCGTCACGCTCCCCGAGACCACGACGCCCGACGAGATCGAGCGCGCTGTCGCCCGGCACGGGTTCTCCCGCTACGTCATCGTGGATGCCGACGGGGTGCCCATGGGCTACGTGCATCTGAAGGACGTGCTGCGCGCTGCGGAGGCTCCCGGCGTGGAGTCGGCGGCCACCGTTCCGATCCAGCGCAAGCGCATCCACCACATGGTGCCGGTGTCGGCGACGACCGACCTCGAAGACGCCCTCGCGCTCATGCGCCGCTCCAGCCGCCACCTCGCGCAGGTGCGCAACGCCCGCGGCGAGACGACGGCCGTGCTGTTCCTGGAGGACATCATCGAGGAACTCGTCGGAGAGGTGAACGACGCGACGCGGCGGCGGCGCTGAACCTCCCGCAGGGCGCTTCAGCGGGAATGCCCCAGCGCGCCGCGAGCGCATAGCGAGCGGGCCCGGTCGATGAGACCGGGCCCGCTCGCTGCTTCAGCGGGAGCGACGCGCGCGCTGGTACTGCGGCGGCCACAGCGAGGCATCGGTCTCGCCGAGCTCGGTGGCGGCCCGCAGCGCGAAGTGCGGGTCGCGCAGCCACTCGCGGCCGGCGAGGATCGCGTCGGCTTCGCCCGCCTGCAGGATCTCTTCTGCCTGCGTTCCGGTCGTGATCTCCCCGACGGCCCCGACGGGGCCGTGTCCGGCGGCACGGATCGCCGAGGCATACGGTACCTGGTAGCCGGGCCCGGTCGTGATGCGCTGGTGGGCGACCAGACCACCGCTGGAGATGTCGAAGAACTCGGCCCCGCGCTCGGCCGCCCATCCCGCCACGGTCGCGGTCTGTTCGACGTCCCACCCGCCGTCGGCGGCGTCGGTGGCGGAGAAGCGCACGAACACGGCGACATCGGGCGCGGCGGCGCGCACCGCTTCGACGACCCGCAGCAGGAGGCGGGCGCGGTTCTCGAGCGATCCGCCGTACTCGTCGGTGCGCACGTTCGAGAGAGGGGAGAGGAACTGGTGGAGGAGGTAGCCGTGCGCGGCGTGCACCTCGAGCACCTGGAAACCGGCGTCGACGGCGCGGACGGCGGCCGCCGCGAACGCATCGACGATCCGGTCGATGCCGGCCGTGTCGAGCGCCTCAGGCGTCGCGAATCCTTCGTAGGCGATCGCCGAGGGCGCCTGGGTCACCCAGCCGCCCTTCTCGACGGGGACGGTTCCGCGTTCGCTGAGGAACGGCGACCAGGTCGAGGCCTTGCGCCCGGCGTGGGCGAGCTGGATGCCGGCGACCGCGCCGCGGGAGCGCAGCTGCTCGACGATCGGGCGCCACGCGTCCCGCTGCTCGTCGTTCCAGATGCCGGTGTCGTCGGGGGTGATGCGTCCTTCGGGGACGACCGCGGTCGCCTCGGCGATGACGACGCCTGCTCCACCGGATGCGAACTGCGAGAGGTGCACGAAGTGCCACGCGTTCGGCATCCCGTCGACCGACGAGTACTGGCACATGGGGGCCACCCACAGCCTGTTGCGTGCGGTCACGCCGTGAAGGTCGAGGGGGGAGAACAGCAGGCTCATGTCGTCGTGCTCCGGTTTCCGCGCGCTGTGCGCAGGTAGGGTGTCGCCAGGTCGAACCGGCGGAAGGGGACAGGGACGTGGGGTGGACGGCATCCGACGCGGCGGAGGTCCTGCGAGAGCCAACCGCGTCCGACGACAAGTATTCCCGGGGCGTGCTGGGCGTGCGCACCGGGTCTGAGAGCTTCCCCGGGGCCGCGGTGCTGGGTGTGGAGGCGGCCTGGCGCACGGGAGTCGGCATGGTCCGCTACCTCGGTCCGGCGCGCGCGACCGATCTCGTGCTGCAGCGGCGTCCGGAGACGGTGACCGCAGAGGGGCGGGTGCAGGCGTGGCTGATCGGCTCGGGCACGGATGCCGCGCGCCGCTCGGTCGAGGAGACGGCGGCGCTGCGGGAGATCCTCGGCGGCGACGTTCCTGTCGTGGTGGATGCGGGGGCGCTGGATCTCGCGCCGGGAGCGACGGCACCGGTCGTCGTGACGCCCCACGAGCGCGAGCATGCGCGTCTCCGGGAGGTGCTCGGGCTCGCCCCCGCCGACGCGCGTGACGAGGCGGGGCGCCGTGATGCGGCGAGGGAGACCGCGGTCGCCCTCCGGGCCGCGGTCGCGCTGAAGGGCTCGCGCACGGTCGTGGCGACACCGTCGGGGTGGACGGCGGTGCTTCCGGAGGCGACGCCGTGGCTGGCGACGGCGGGCACGGGCGACGTTCTCGGCGGCGCCGTGGGAGCGGTGGTGGCATCGGCGGCGGCCGGCGGCGCGATCGATGTCGAGGCGCTCGGCCCGCTGGCGGCGACGGGCGCGTGGCTCCACGCACGCGCGGCGGCGGCGGCTGTCGATGCTGCTGGAGGGGGGCCGGTGACGGCGCTCGATGTGGCTTCTCGCCTCCCTGCCGCCGTCGCTTCGGTGCTGCATGCTCGTGACTGACGTCTCCGGGACGCTCCCTATGATGAGGGGGATGTCGAATCGGGCCGTGCTGTGGATCGCGTTCGTCGTGGTGCATGTGGGCGTCTCGTGGCTCGGGTGGGTCATGCCGAACGAGCCGATGGGCGACGTCTACCGGGTCTATGAGCCATGGTCGGCGCAGGCTCTCGCGGGCGGGCCGATCGTCGGCATCGACGAGTCGTGGGTGTACCCGCAGTGGGCGCTCGTGCCGATGGTGCTGGCGCATGCGTTCGTGCCGTTCGTCGGGTCGTACACGGTCGCCTGGGCGGTGCTCGTCGCCGCGTGCGATGCGGTGGCCTTCGGCATCCTCATCGGCCGCGGTCGCTCGACGGGCAGGGTCGTGGCCGGCTGGTTCTGGCTGGCGTTCATCGCGGCGCTCGGCCCCGTGGGCCTCTACCGACTCGACGGGCTGACGGTGGCCCTGGCGATCGTCGGATGCCTGTGGCTGGTGCGCCGGCCGTGGCTTGCCTCGACGCTCCTGGCCGTGGCGACATGGATCAAGGTGTGGCCGGCGGCGATCATGGCCGCCGCGGTGATCGCGATGCGCAGCCGGTGGTCGGTGATCGGGGCAGGGCTCGTGATCTCGGCGCTCACGCTGGCGGTCGTGGTGGCCGCGGGGGGCGGCGCTCACGCCTTCGGGTTCATCGGCGACCAGACGACTCGAGGGCTCCAGGTGGAGGCGCCGGTGGCGGCGCCGTACCTGTGGGGGGCGCTGCTGGGCCTGGACGGCTTCTCGGTGTACTACTCGTTCGACCTCCTCACCTTCCAGGTGACGGGCACGGAGATCGACCCGGTGATCGCCGCGATGACCCCGCTCATGATCGTCGCGATCGTCGCCGTCGCCGCGCTGGGGGCGGTCAAAGCGGCGCGCGGTGCGACCTTCGTCGCCCTGTTCCCCGCTCTGTCGCTTGCTCTCGTGACGGCGTTCATCGTCTTCAACAAGGTCGGGTCGCCGCAGTATCTGTGCTGGCTCGTGCCGTCTCTGGTGATCGGCCTCGTCGTCGACCGGGTCGCGTGGGTGGGCCCGGCGACCCTCGCCCTCGGGGCGGCGCTTCTCACCCAGCTCGTCTATCCGGTGCTGTACCAGGACATCCTCGTTCCCGCCCCGCTGGGCGTGAGCCTTCTGACGGTGCGCAACGCCGTGCTCGTCGGCCTGCTCGTCTGGATGGTCGTGCGTCTCACGCGTGTGCGTCCGCCGCATCGCACCTCGATCGCGTCGGGCTCTTACGCCGGCTAGCTCGTACGCTGGCTGGAGTGTCGCGTTCGACGGCGGCACGGCCGGTCGGTGTGGTCGCCGCGCCGGTGCCCCACCGAACCAGGAGGTTCCCATGCTCATCGCCTTCTCCGTCGCGCCGAGCGGCACCGGACGCGCCGACGGCTCCGTGCACGATGCGGTCGCCGCGGCCGTCAAGGTCGTGCGCGACTCCGGTCTCCCGCACCGCACGAGTTCGATGTTCACCGAGATCGAGGGGGAGTGGGATGAGGTGATGGGAGTCGTGAAGGCCGCGACGGATGCCGTCCTGCCCTTCGGCTCGCGGGTGTCGCTCGTGCTGAAGGCCGACATCCGCCCCGGCTACACGGGTGAGATCGACGGCAAGGTGGAGCGTCTGGAGAAGGCGCTCAGCGAGACCGACTGAGCGAGACGGCCATCGAGCTGCGGGGCGCTACGCGTCGAGCAGCCGGCGCAGGTGCATCCCGACGGCGTCGCTTTCGATGAGGAATCCGTCGTGGCCGAAGTCGCTCGAGATCACCACGACGTCGTCGTGGATGGTCGAGCGGATGCCGCGGGCGATCCGCCGCTGCCCGTCTACCGGGAACAGCCGGTCGCTGTCGACCCCGAGCACCAGGGTGCGGGCGGTCACGCGGGCGAGCGCGTCCTCGACGCCGCCGCGGTCGCGCCCGACGTCGTGCGAGTTCATCGCCTCGACGAGCACGAGGTAGGAGTTCGCGTCGAAGCGGCGGGTGAACTTGTTGCCGTGGAAGTCGAGGTAGCTCTCGACGGCGTAGCGGCCGCCGTCGACGAGAGGGCTCTTGTCGGACTGCCAGCTGCGCCCGAACCGCTGGTTGAGCTCGGTGGGGCTGCGGTAGTTGAGAAGCGCCATGCGGCGGGCGAGCGCCAGCCCGCGGTGCGGGCCGTCGCCGTCGGCGGCGTCGTAGTACTCGCCGCCGGCGAAGCGGGGGTCCATCCGGATCGCCTCGAGCTGCACGGAGTTCAGCGCGACCTGGTCGGCCGTCGTCGTCGGGGGCGAGCAGAGCACGGCGAGACGCTCGACGCGCTCGGGGTGCTCGATCGCCCACTCCAGTGCGTGCATGCCGCCCATCGAACCGCCGACGACCGCCGCCCAGGCGTCGATCCCCAGCGCATCCGCCAGGCGCACCTGGGCGGCGACCTGGTCGCGGATCGTGAGCGCAGGGAACCGTGACGCCCACTCGTAGCCGTCGGGGGCGATGCTCGCGGGGCCGGTGGAGCCCTGGCATCCGCCGAGCATGTTCGCCGCGACGACGAACCAGCGGTCGGTGTCGATGGCGGCGCCGGGGCCGACGATGTCGTCCCACCACCCGGCGGTGGCGTGGCCGGGAAGCGCGGGACCGCGCACATGGCTGTCGCCCGTGAGCGCATGGAGCACGAGCACGGCGTTGTCGCGCGCGGGGGAGAGCTCCCCCCAGGTCTCGTAGGCGAGACGGATGGCGGGCAGCTCCCGCCCGGCCTCGGTGCGGAACGCGCCGAAGCCCGCGAAGCGTCGAGCGCCCACAGGGTCGCCGTCGCGCCACGCGCCGGTGGCGGGCGGACGCGCCCGCAGCAGGCGCGCGTCGGCCTCCGTGATCGGCGCGCTCGGCACCGTGTCTTCGGAGGTCTGCCAGTCCATCCCTCCATTGTGGTCGCCTCGCACGCCCGAATCGGCCACTGTTACGGGCACTCGTCATGCGCCGGGTCGTCGCGTGTCGGACCCCCTCCCTAGCCTCGGGTGATGGACGTCATCGAATACCTGCTCGCGGGCGACCCGGCGATCCGCTGGCAGACGCTGCGCGACCTCGCTCTCGCAGGGGCGGACGAGGTCGCCGCCGAGAGGGCGCGTGTGGTGGCGCAGGGCTGGGGAGCGCGTCTGCTCGCCGAGCAGAGCGACGACGGCAGGTGGGACGGCGGGGTCTACCGGCCGGGGTGGGTCGATCCCGCCCGTCCCATGTTCGATGCCTGGACGGCCACTCACTTCTCGCTGCAGCAGCTGATGGATTTCGGGGCCGACCCTGATGACCCCGTCGTCGTCGCGGCCCTCGACCGCGTCGAGCGCCACGTGCGCTGGGACCACGACGACGAGCCCTACTTCGACGGCGAGACCGAGCCGTGCGTGAACGGGGTCGCGCTGAGCGTCGGCGCGTACTTCCGGCGTGACGCACAGGCGATCGTGCAGACGCTGCTGAGCACCCAGCTCCCCGACGGAGGCTGGAACTGCAATGACCGCGATGGTACGAGCACGTTCTCTCTGCACTCGACGATCTGCGCGATGGAAGGGCTGCGCGATTGGCACACCGAGCACGGCGGCGAGGGCATCGCGCTCGCGCTCCGCCGCGCGGAGGAGCTCCTGCTGGAACGACGTCTGCTCTACCGTCGATCGACGGGGGAGCCGATTGACCCGAGGTTCGCGATGCTGTCGTACCCCGTGCGCTGGTTCTACGACGTGCTGCGTGGGATCGACTACTTCCGGGTCGCCGACATCCGAGACCCCCGGCTGGCCGACGCGGTGGAGGTGCTCCGCGCGAAGCAGCGCTCCGACGGCCGGTTCGTGTACGAGAACCGGCATGAGGGTCCGGTGCTGTTCGACATGGCGGGCGAGGATGAAGGTGCCCCCAGCCGTTGGGTCACTCTGAGGGCTCTGCGCGTGCTTCGGTGGTGGGACGCCGCGCGCTGACGGCGGGGGCCTCAGACGACGGATGCCCCGTCCCGAAGGACGAGGCATCCGCGTTGTTCTGAGGAGGAACGATCAGGCGCGCGCGGCCTCGGAGACACGGCGAGCCGCGGCCAGGGCCTGCTCGAGGTCAGCCTTGAGGTCGTCGATGTTCTCCAGGCCCACCGACAGGCGCACGAGACCCGGCGTCACACCGGTCGTGAGCTGCTGCTCGGGCGTGAGCTGCGAGTGGGTGGTGGAGGCCGGGTGGATGACGAGCGAGCGCACGTCGCCGATGTTCGCGAGGTGGCTGAACAGCGACAGCGAGTTGACGAACTCGCGGCCCGCCTCCACGCCGCCCTTGAGCTCGAACGACAGCACGGCACCGACGCCCTTGGGGGCGTACGTGTTGGCGGCGGCGTACCAGGGCGAGGTGGGAAGGCCCGAGTAGTTGACCGAGGCGATGTCGTCGTGGTTCTCGAGCCACTCGGCGATCTCCTGGGCGTTCTGCACGTGACGCTCGATGCGCAGCGACAGGGTCTCGATCCCCTGGATGAGCAGCCACGCGCTCTGCGGCGAGATGGCGGCACCCAGATCGCGCAACAGCTGCACGCGGGCCTTGATGATGTAGGCGAGGCCGTCGCCCACCGCCGTCGTGTACGACGCGCCGTGGTACGACGGGTCGGGCTCGGTGAGGCCGGGGAACTTCTCGACGTTCTTCGACCACTCGAACTTTCCGCCGTCGACGATGGCGCCGCCGATGACCGTGCCGTGGCCGCCGAGGAACTTCGTGGCCGAGTGCACGACGATGTCGGCGCCGTGCTCGAACGGACGGATGAGGTACGGGGTCGCGATCGTGTTGTCGACGATCAGCGGCACGCCGGCCTCGTGGGCGATGTCGGCCACGGTGCGGATGTCGAGGATGTTGATCTTCGGGTTGCCGATCGTCTCGGCGAAGAACAGCTTCGTGTTGGGGCGCACGGCACGGCGCCACTCCTCGGCGTCGTCCTGGTTCTCGACGAACGTGACCTCGATGCCGAGCTTGGCGAGCGTGTACTTGAAGAGGTTGTACGTGCCGCCGTAGATCGAGCTCGACGACACGATGTGGTCGCCCGCCTCCGCGATGTTCAGCACCGCGAAGGTCTCCGCCGCCTGGCCGGAGGCGACCAGCAGCGCGCCGGTGCCGCCCTCGAGCGCCGCGATGCGCTGCTCGACGACATCCTGCGTCGGGTTCTGGATGCGCGTGTAGATGTTGCCGAACTCGGCCAGCGCGAACAGGTTGGCCGCGTGGTCGGCGTTGTCGAACACGTACGACGTGGTCTGGTAGATCGGCGTGGCACGCGCCTTGGTGACCGGGTCGGGAGCAGCGCCGGTGTGGATCTGCTTGGTCTCGAAGCGCCAGTTCTCGGCTGCGGACATGTCGTGCTCCTGCGGGTGTCGGGTCGGGAGGGTGCACGGCGGGTGCCGCCGGCTGACACCGACAGTACGTTCACGGCATCCGCGGCTCAACGATCCGGAAATGTGACGTAACGTTCGCGCGGTGCGCTGTCGGGCCGGCGCGGGCAGGGGTGTCGTACGGTGGAGCCCATGACGACACGACGTGCGGTGGTGACCGGTGCGAGCTCCGGGATCGGCGAGGCGACGGCGCGTGCGCTGCGCGCGAGCGGCTGGGAGGTCGTGGGAGTCGCGCGACGCGCCGCCCGTCTCGCTGCCCTCGACGCTGAGATCGGCACGCAGTCGTTCGCCGCCGACCTCACCTCCGACGCCGACGTCGCGGCGCTCGCCGCGCATCTGGAGACGCTCGACGGCATCCATGCCCTCGTGCACGTCGCCGGCGGCGCCCGCGGAACCGACCGCGTCGACGAGGGTTCTGCGGACGACTGGCGGTGGATGTTCGAGGTGAACGTGCTGTCGGCGCAGCGGGTGACGGCGGCACTCCTGCCGCTTCTTCGTCGCTCGATCTCCGACGGCGGGCACGCCGACACCGTCTATGTCACCTCGACGGCCGCGCAGACCGCGTACCCCGGCGGCGCCGGCTACAACGCGGCCAAGGCGGGCGAGTCGATGCTCGCGCGCGCACTGCGACTCGAGCTGAACGGGGAGCCGATCCGGGTGACCGAGGTCGCGCCGGGCATGGTCTACACGGAGGAGTTCACCCTCAACCGCCTCGGCGGCGACCAGGCGGCCGCCGAGCGCGTGTACGAGGGGGTCGAGCAGCCGCTCACGGCCCACGACGTGGCCGATGTGATCGCCTACGCGCTCAACGCCCCCGGCCATGTGAACCTCGACCTGGTCACGATGCGCCCGGTCGCACAGTCGGCCCAGCACCTGCTCGCGCGCGGTCCGCTTCGCCCGCGCACGTAGCCCGGTCGGAGGGAGCCCGGCCGGAGAGAGCCCGCTCAGGCGGCGGCCGCTCCGGCGGCGGGTGCCTCCGCGGCGTCGGCGAAGGCCACCTTCGGCACGAAGACCAGGAGCACCGCCGCGAGGAAGCCGCCGGCGGCGCAGATCGCCCACACGGTGAGATAGCCGCCGAGCGAGGCGGCGGTCTGGCTCGCGACGGTGCCCGCTCCCGCGGCGAGCACGACACCGAACACGGCCGACGAGAACGTGCCGCCGACGGTCTTCGTCGTGTTCGTGAGCGCGGAGGCGACGCCTGTCTGCCCGAGCGGGGCGGCGGCGGCCGCGGCCGCAGGCATCGCACCCACGAGAGCACCGCACCCGAGACCGGCGATCGACATGTTGAGGAGCACCTGCCACAGCTCGAGGTGGAACGGGAGGAAGAGGGCGTAGCCGATGCCCACCAGCAGCGCCGCCACGATCAGCACGATGCGAGGGCTTGCGCGCCGGGACGTGATCGCGAACAGCACGGCCCCGACGATGAGCGACACGAGGTAGACGCCGATGATGTTCGAGCGCGCGGTGGCATCCAGTCCGAGCCCGTATCCGAGTGACGGATCGGTGCCGGCGTAGGTCGAGAGGGGGCCCTGCGCTCCCAGCAGGCTGATGCCGATGAGGAACGCGGTGGCCTGCACGGGCCACATGTCGGGCCTGCGCAGCACACGGATGTCGATGGCGGGGTCGTTCTGCCGGAGCTCGTACCGCACGAACCAGACGAGCACGGCGACCCCGGCGAACAGGAGCACCGCCACCGCCCACCACGCGCCGTCTCCGAGCCCCAGCTCGCCGATGAGGCGCATCCATGCCAGCGCGCCCGTGACCAGCAGCAGCCCCCACGCGAGGATGACGAAGCCCCAGGTGTCGAGCGAGCGCTCCGGCTGCGGCGTCGACTCGGGCACCCAGAGCCAGATGACGACCGAGACCAGGGTCACCGCGATCGCCGGGACGATGAGCGTGAGGGTGAGGTCGCCGCCGGTGGCGGCGAAGATGCGGCCCGCCGCCAGCGCGCCGATGATCGCGCCGGCCTCCAGCCCCACCACGAGCAGGCCCGCCGCCCGACGAGTGAGGGAAACGCCCCGGTTCTGCGCGCGACCGCGCTCGAAGATGAGCGCGATCTCCAGCGGCAGCCAGACCACGTAGAAGCCCTGCAGCGACCAGGCGATGAGGAAGCTCCAGAACGAATCGGCGAAGGCGAGCCACCAGGTGGCTCCCGCGGTCAGCACGGCGGCGATGAGCAGGATGCGTTTGTGGCCGTACATGTCGCCGAGCTTCGCGAGCACGGGCACGACCAGCGCCGAGAGCAGCAGCTGTGCCGCCTCGAACCAGTTGACGTCGGAGTCGTGGATGTCGAGAGCGATGACGATGTCGCTGAACAGCGGCACGTAGTACCCCTGCAGGATGCCGCTGACGATCTCGACGAGGATGAACCAGCCGATGAGTCCGGCCGTGATGCCCAGCGCTGAAGATCCCCGCGCTGAAGATCCCCGCGCCGATGATCCCCGTGCCGATGATCCCCGTGCCGATGATCCCCGTGCCGATGATCCCCGTGCCGATGATCTCAGCGCGGACGAGGAACGGGGCGCGGGGGCGGGTCGGGTGGCCACCGCGTCATTCTAGGACCGGCCGGCGCCCGGCGGCAGGGCGGATCGCTCCCGCCGTAGGCTGTGTGCGATGAAGGGAGCGACGGCGTGACGAACCCCTTGCCGGCACTGGCCGGATCCGGCGCGATCGACCCCGGCTGGGCTCGCGCGCTGGAGCCGGTGGCGGGAGACATCGCCGCCCTCGGTGACCGGCTGCGCGACGAGGTCGCGTCCGGGCGCGGATACCTCCCCGCCGGCGATCAGGTGCTGCGTGCATTCGCCCGCCCGCTCGACGAGGTGAAGGTGCTGATCGTCGGGCAGGACCCCTACCCGACGCCCGGGCACCCCATCGGACTCTCCTTCGCGGTCGACGCGCACGTGCGCCCGCTCCCGCGGAGCCTCGCGAACATCTATCAGGAGCTGGAGAGCGACCTCGGCATCCCGCGCGCGCCGCACGGCGACCTCTCCGCGTGGAGCGATCAGGGTGTCCTGCTGCTGAACCGGGTGCTCACCGTCACCCCCGGCGCCCCGGGGTCGCACCGCGGCTGGGGATGGGAGCGGGTGACCGAGCACGCCATCCGCACGCTCGTGGCTCGTGATCAGCCGCTCGTCGCGATCCTGTGGGGGAAGGATGCCGCGGGCCTGCGGCCTCTCCTCGGTGCGACGCCGATCGTGGAGTCGGCACATCCGTCGCCGCTGTCGGCGCGCCGCGGGTTCTTCGGGTCGCGGCCGTTCTCGCGGGCGAACTCGCTCCTGGAGCAGGCAGGCGCGTCGCCCATCGACTGGCGTCTTCCGGGGTCGGACGACGCCCTCTTCCCGAGCGTTTAGGCTGATCGACATGCTGGAGGAGGAGTACGAGACCGATCGCCGCCGGCTGCCGTGGCACCTTCGCCGCACACCCGAGCCGGAGCGCCCGTTCTCGTACGAGATCCGGCCGGCCGAGCGCACCGACATGGCCGACGTGCGGGAGATCTACAACTACTACGTCACCAACTCGGTGGTGACCTTCGATGAGAAGAAGTGGTCGCACGCGCAGTGGGTCGAGAAGTTCGACTATCTGCGCAAGCTCGGGCTGCCGTTCCTCGTCGCCGTCTCTCCCACGGGGCAGATCCTCGGCTACGGTCTGGTCTCGCCGTGGACGGGGAAGTCGGGCTACCGGTACACGGTCGAGAACTCGATCTACCTGGGGCAGGCGGCGACCGGCAAGGGGCTCGGCCGGGCGCTGCTGCAGGCGCTCATCGTCGAGTGCGAGGAGCTCGGCATCCGCGAGATGGTCGCGGTCATCAGCGACAAGGGGGCCGAGGCGTCGGTCGCGCTCCACGAGAAGCTCGGCTTCGTCGAGGTGGGCCGGATGGGACGGGTCGGCTTCAAGTTCGGCCGGTGGCTCGGCACGATCTACCTGCAGAAGCACCTCACCCCGAAGAAGAAGCGGTCACTGTTCGGGCGGTGACCCCGCGGCAGCCTGCGCGTCGCGCACGGCGTCGATGAGCTCGCGCCAGGCGCCGTTGACGTCGTGCTCGGCGAGCTCCGCCCTCCGCTCCTCGGCGTCGTGGGCCGCCGTGACCGACCAGCAGAAGCGGTCGGCGCCCGCCGCAGAGCTCCCCGAGGCTCCCGTGCTCGCAGGGTTCGCGGAGGCCGCGGAGGCTGCGGAGGCTGCGGAGGCCGCAGAGGCTCGGTCGGATGCCGCGCGGTCCCACGGGCAGGCGTCGACGAGCGCCCGCCAGCGGGCGTCGTCGGCAGCGGCGGCGACGCTCCAGCGTCTCACCGTGCCGGCGAAGCCGCCGGAGCGCTCCACGACGACGCGCAGCGCAGGCGGCGGTGGGGATGCGTGCTCGTCGTCATTCGGGTCGGTCATCGTCGATCACGCCGACCGCGGCCCATGCAGACCTCACGGCGGTGTGCTCCTCCGACTCCTCACCGTACTCCCGTGATGCGGCGGCCAGGGTGGCGTCGGCGAACGCGCGGAAGTCGCTGCCCGGATCGAGGCTTCCTGCCGTGAGGGCGAGATACCAGACGCGGCCGGCGCGCTCCCAGGCGTAGCCGCCGAGCGCTGTCGCGACGAGGTGGAAGGCCTTGTTGGGGATGCCGGAGTTGATGTGCACACCGCCGTTGTCGGAGGTCGTGACGACGAAGTCGCGCATGTGCGCCGGCTGCGGGTCGCGTCCGAGCACATCGTCGTCGTAGGCGGTGCCGGGCGCCGCCATCGAGCGCAGGGCGGTGCCCTGCACCGCGGGGGTGAAGATGCCCTCGCCGATGAGCCACGATGCCTCGTCGGCGCGCTGGTGGCGCAGGTGCTGCTCGGCCAGGGCACCGAAGACATCCGCGATCGACTCGTTGAGCGCGCCCGACGCACCCGAGTAGGTGAGCCCTCCCGCCGCATCGATCACCCCGTGGGCGAGTTCGTGCGCGATGACCGTCACCGAGCCCGTGAACCCCGTGAACACCTCGCCGTCGCCGTCGCCGAAGACCATGCGCTCGCCGTTCCAGAACGCGTTGTCGTAGTGGTCTCCGTAGTGCACCGTCGCGAGCAGGGGGGTGCCCGCGCCGTCGATCGAGACGCGGGAGAACGCGTCCCACAGCAGCGTGAACGTCGCGCCGAGGCCATCGAACGCCTCGTCGACGGCAGCGTCGCCCGTGGGCGGGTCGTCTTCGCCGCGCACACGCTCTCCGGGCAGCGTCTCGCGGTTGTTCGCGTCGGAGATCGTGCGGTCGGGGGTGGGCGAGGCGGACACCACCAGCGAGTCGCCGTCGACCGAGAGGTCGTACTGGCCGCGCACGGGCCGGTAGGTGCGGGGGGCGGCGAGGGTCGCCCGTGCCGCCTGCGACGCCCCGGCGAACCGCGGCTCCTGCGATGCCGCCAGCCGCGCGAGCAGGTACGGCGGCACGATCATATGGGCGGGCGGCGCTGCCGCGGGGGTATGAACGGGCGGCGTCGACGCGGGCGCGTGCGCGGGGGTCTCGGCATCCATGCCCGTCAGGCTAGACCGCACCCCCGACGTCCGCAGGCCCCCGCCGGGGCGCGCGGTCAGGGGGTGATCGTGGGGATGGATGCCAGCAGCCGGCGCGTATAGGCGACCTGCGGGGCGAGGAGCACTTTCTCGGTGGGTCCCTCTTCGACGACGCGGCCGTCTTTCATCACGACGACGTCGTCGCAGAGGTTCTGGACCACGCCGATGTCGTGCGAGACGAGCACGAGGGTGAGCTGCTCCTTCGCGCGCAGCTCGCGCACGAGGTCGAGGATCTGCGCGCGCACCGTGACGTCGAGTGCGGAGAGCGGTTCGTCGCCGACCAGCAGGCGCGGGCGATGCACGATCGCGCGGGCGAGGGCGATCCGCTGTCGCTGCCCCCCGGAGAACTCGTGCGGGAACCGGTCGGCCATCGCCGCCTCGAGCCCCACGTCTTCGAGCACGCGGCGCACGCGGGCACGGCGGTCGCCGTCGATGCCCAGCGCCCACAGCGGCTCCCCGACGATGCGTCCGACGCTCATGCGGGGGTCGAGCGAGGCGTACGGGTCTTGGAAGACGATGCCGGTCTGCCGCCGCAGCCAATGGAGGGCGCGGGCACCCGCCCGCGGGTCGATGCGGCGTCCGTCGAACTCGACGGTGCCGGAGGTGGCGACGTCGAGGCCGAGCAGCAGCCGGATGAGGGTCGACTTGCCCGATCCCGACTCGCCGATGATGCCGAGCGCGGACCCCTCGCGCACATCGACATCGACGTCATCGAGGGCCGTCGTCGATCGGCGTGGTGCGAACAGCCGCGTCGCCCGCTCGCGGTACGAGCGGCTGAGGCCACGGCCGCGCAGGAGGATGTCGCTCATGTGATCCCTCCGGGTCTCCAGAGCGTCGCCGTCGCGTCGCGCAGCAACCCTTGCGTGATGGGAGATTCGGGCGCGGTGAGCAGTCTCGACAGCGGCCCCTGCTCGACCACGTGCCCGTCTTCCAGCACGAGGGCGCGGGTCGCGACCTGCGACAGCACCGCGAGGTCGTGCGTGATGAACACGAGCGACATCCCGTCGGTCTCCACGAGGTTCGCGAGCAGCTCCAGGATGTCGGCCTGGATCGTCACGTCGAGCGCCGTCGTCGGCTCGTCGGCGATCAGCAGGCGCGGGCGGCACGCGAGGGCCATGGCGATCGCGACCCGCTGGCGCTGACCGCCCGAGAGCTGATGGGGATACCGGCGCACGATCTGTTCCGGGTCGGGCAGCCGGACGCGGGCGGCCTCCGCGACGGCGCGCGCCATGGCCTCGCGGCGGGGGAGCCGTTCGTGGATGCGGATCGACTCGGCGATCTGGCGGCCGACGGTGCGGATCGGGTTCAGCGCGGTGCGCGGCTCTTGGAACACGATGCCGATCTCATCGCCGCGGAGGGTGGCGAGGTCGCGGTCGGAGAGTCCGAGGAGCTCGCGCCCGTTCCAGCGGATGCTCCCCGAGGCGGTCGCGCCGTCGGGGAGGAGGCCGAGGAGGGCGAGCGCGGTGAGCGACTTGCCGGAGCCCGACTCGCCGATGAGTCCCACCCGCGCTCCGTCGGGAACGTCGAACGAGACGGAGTCGACGACCCGCCGCCCGTCGATCTCGATCACGAGGTCGCGTACGTCGAGGCTCATGCGATCACCGCCGGCTGGGGGATCGCTTCGCCGCGACGGCGAGAGAGCGTGGGATCGGTCGCCTCGCGCAGCGCGTCGCCGAGGAGGTTCAGCCCCAGCACCGTGAGGGTGATCGCCAGGCCCGGCCACACGACGCTGCCGGGGTACACCGAGATGTAGGCCTGCAGCTCCTTCAGCAGAAGGCCCCACGACGGCTCGGTGGGCGGGGCGCCGAAGCCGAGGTAGCTGAGGCCCGCCTCGGCGAGCACCGCCACGGCCATGCCCCACGACAGCTGCACGATGAACACGGGGGCGACGTTGGGAAGGAGGTGCCGCCACAGGTTCTGGAAGGGAGTCAGCCCGCTCGCACGTCCCGCCAGCACGAAGTCGCTGTGAAGCACGCGTCGAAGCTCCGGGCGGGTGACGCGGGCGATGTTGACGCCGAACCCGATGCCCACCGAGAAGACGACGACCGCGAGCGATCCTCCCCACACCGACGAGATCATCATCGCGATCAGCAGCACGGGGAACGCGATGAGGATGTCGACGACGACGGCGACCGTCTCGCGGACCCATCGGGCCGTCAGTGCGCCCAGGGCCGCGAGCGCGAGCCCGATGAGGGTCGCCACGAGCCCGGCGCCGAGCGCCACCCACACCGTCGTGCGGGCGCCCGCCATGAGAAGGCTCAGGATGTCGCGGCCGGCGTTGTCGGTGCCGAGGAGGTGCGGCCAGCTCGGCGGCGTCCACCGCGCCGCGACGTCGACCCGCTGGGGGTCGAACGGCAGCCAGAACAGCGAGACCAGCGCGACGACGCCGATGACGGCGACCACGATGATGCCGAAGCGTCCGGTCGACAGCGCCCACAGGCGCCGCAGCCACATCAGGCGGCTCATTCGGCCTCCCGTTGACGCGGGTCGATGAGGCGATGCACGAGGTCGACGACGAAGCCCACGACCAGCACGAAGCCCGTGAGCACGAGGAGCTCGCCCTGCACCTTGGGGAGGTCGCGGTTGCCGACGTCGGTGACCAGCATCCGCCCGATGCCGGGGAGCCCGAACAGCTGCTCGATGACGACGGCGCCGACGATGATCCCCGCCACCTGGAGCCCCAGCACCGTGATGATCGACAGTCCCACGTTGGGAAGGCCGTGCCGCAGGAGCGCCTGCGTGCGGGTGAGTCCCTTGGCGGCGGCGGTGCGGACGTAGTCCTGTCCGACGGCCTGGAGCGTCGCCGATCGAACGAACCGCAGCAGCATGGCGCCTTCGATGACCCCGATCGTCAGAGCCGGGAGGAGGAGCGAACGGACCGCCTGGGCGGGATCGGCCCAGCCGGCCCGCGGGAAGCCCTGCGCGGGAAGCCAGCCGAGCCAGACGGCGAACACGATCACGAGCATCATGCCCGCCCACACGACCGGCACCGCCGCGACCGCCTGCGCCCCCACGTTCACGGCCGTGCCGTCGGCGTGGCCGCGGCGCATCGCCGAGAGCACGCCGAACGGCAGGGCGATCACCAGCGCGATCGCCATCGCGAGCAGCCCGAGCGGCACGGTGACCTCGGCCTTCTCCACGAGCTCGTCCACCACGGGCTTGCCCGTCAGCTGCGACGCTCCGAGGTCGCCGGTGAGGATGCCGCCGAGCCACCCGCCGTACTGCGACCACAGCGGCTCATCGAGGCCGAGCCGTTCCCGGATGGCGGCGAGCTGCTCGGGGGTCGCGTTCACCCCGGCGATGAGCTGAGCCACATCGCCGGGGAGGACGCGGAGGGTGAGGAAGATGAGCGCACTGGCGACGAACAGGCCGAGCAGGAGCAGGGCCAGTCTCGTCAGCGCGTAGCGGATCACTCCGCGCTCTTGACCACTTCGGCGACGTTGAAGCGCTCGTTCACGTTGATCGTGGGGACACCGGCGACGTTCGTGCCGACGGCGACCACCGAGGCGCCGTTGTAGAGCCAGTCGGCGGCGTGGTCCTCGGAGACGATCCGGGCGGCCTGGCGCAGGAGGTCGGCGGCCGTCTCCTCGTCGGTCGCAGCGACCGACTCCGCGTAGAGGCGCTGCACCTCCGGGTTGTCGTACGTGAAGTAGTAGGCCGGGTTCGCCCAGTTCTCGAAGTCGCGCGCCTCGGTGTGCAGCACGAAGCTGAGGTCGTAGTCCTGGTTGATGTAGACGTCGTTGAGCCAGGCGGGGAACTCCACGGCATCCACCTTGAGCGTGATGCCGACGTCGTTGAGGTTCGAGACGAGGATCTGCGAGACCGTCGTGCCGTAGCCGTTGTAGAGGGTGAGGGTGAGCGAGAGGTTCTCGGCACCGGCCTCCTTCAGCAGCGCACGCGCGGCCTCGGGGTCGTACGGGGCGACCGCGGAGAGGTCTTCGTAGCCGGGGTCGAGCTCGGGGATCGGTCCGTACATCGTCTGTCCGGCGCCCAGCGCCTCCACGATCGACTCCTTGTCGATCGCCTGTCGGATCGCCTGACGCACGCGCACGTCGTTCAGCGGCGCCTTCTTCGAGTTGAACGCGAGGGTGCCCTTGTCGGTGGAGGCGCCGAGGTTCAGGACGAAGTCGCCGTTCGCCTCGATCTGGTCTTTCAGCGTCGCGTCGAAGCCGGTCACGATGTCGAGGTCGCCCGCGAGGGCCGCGTTGAGAGCGGCCTGCGTGTCGGGGATGTAGTCGAACACCACTTCGGCGACCCGCGCCTTGTCTCCCCAGTAGTCCTCGTTGCGGGCGAGGGTGATGCTGTCGCCCTGCTTCCAGCTTTCGAGCGTGAAGGGGCCGGTGCCGTTGGCGTCGACCTTGCGGTCGGTCTTGTCGCCCTTCTTGAGGATGAGTCCCGCGCGGCCGGTGAGGTTCCACAGCAGGGTCGAGTCGGGCTTGCTCAGCGTGAGGGTGACCTCCTGGCCGTCGGCGCTGATCTTCTCGACGTTCGCGAGGCGTGCCGAGTCGCGGTAGGCGGCGTTCTTCTTCACCTCGTTGAGCGACCACACGACATCGTCCGGAGTGAGCTCGCTGCCGTCATGGAAGAGGACGCCGCCCCGCACGGTGAAGGTGTAGGTGAGCCCGTCGTCGGAGACGGTGTAGTCGCTCGCCAGCGCCGGCACGATCTCCTGCTCGGGCGTGCGGGAGACGAGGCCCTGGTAGACGTTGTCGATGAGGATCTGGTCGAGCGCTGCGCCCGACGTCTCACGGATGTCGAGGTTCGACGGCTCGAGCACGAGACGCACGGTGAGTGTCGCGTCGAGGTCGGGGGTCACCTCGGTCGCGGTGGGTGCGGGGGTCTGACCGCCGGAGCAGGCGGAGAGCAGCAGCGCGCCGGATGCCAGCAGCGCGGCTGCGGCCAGTGCGGTACGACGGAGCATGGACAGAGGATTCCTTTCACAAGAGGCAGGCGCCGCTGTTCGCGGAATCGGGCTTCTCGATCCCTTGCGTCAGCCTGCCGACTCGGGTGCGCGTAACAGCCTAGAGTCCGCCGGGCGGTTCGAGGTCATCGGCCGTCACGAACGTTCGCGAATCTTCACCGCGCGAGCGATGCCACACGGCGAGCCAGTTCGACGGGCGCATCCTCCTGCACGTTGTGGCCCGAGGGCAGGTCGATCACTTCGGCCAGGGGCACGCGCGCGCGGAACTGCTCGGCATCCTCGTCGGTGACGAATCCGCGGTCGCCTCGGATGAGGGTCACGGGTGCGCGCACGGCGGTGAGGTCGTCCCAGCCGGATGCCGACAGGGCGCCGCGCAGGGTGTCCTGCTGCCGATCGGCGTCAGCGGCGGCACCGGGGTCGGCCGCGAGGGCGCTGGCGAGGTGTGCGAAGTGGTGCTTCCACTCGACACGGCCGTCGGCGCGCACGCGAGAGTTCAGATAGACGCCGCGGGCGGCTGCTTCCGGGCTGCCGCCGAAGCCGAACGACAGCGCGCGTTCGACCAGCTCCTCCCGGGAGGCCCAATCGGTGGGCCCGGCGAAGAACGCCCGGATCTGGGCGGCGTTGCCGTCGGGGTCGATGCCGGGGGTGATGTCGACGACGACCAGCTCCCTGACGAGATCGGGATGCCGGGCGGCCAGCGCTGCGGCGGTGAGCCCGCCGAGCGACTGCCCGACGAGCACCTGCGGGGTGGAGGTCCACTGCGCGAGCGCCTCGGCGACGTCGCCGGCGAGGGCGCGGCCGGTGTAGGCGGCATCCGTGCGCCACGACGAGTCACCGTGGCCGGGAAGGTCGACGGCGAGGGCCGGGAGCCCGAGCGCGAGGATCGTGGTGTCCCACGTGTGGGCGTTGAGACCGGCGCCGTGGAGGAAGGTGACGACCGGGGAGTCGTCTGCGCTCCCGTCGGGGGCTCCGAAGCGCAGCGCGCTCACGGTCCGGCCGTCGGGCAGGGCGTGGGTGAGCCGGGTGACCGGGGGAACCCGGTCGAGGCCGAGCTGCCGCGCCTGGGCCGGGAGGAACTGGAACTCGTCGCCGGGCGCGCCTTCGGAGGTGACCTCGTTGTGCATGACGACAGTCTGCCCGACCGCGACCACCGGCATCCACGCGTGGCGTCGCCGTAGGCTGTCGTCATGACCCAGGAACGACGTGTGCACCTGTCGCGCTCGGCGCGTCCGGCCTACGACGCCCTCGAGGCGTTCTCGCAGACGGTCGGCGAGATCGCCGCCGCCGCGGGCATCGACGCCCGCCTCAAGGAGCTCGCGCTCATCCACGCGTCGCAGCTCAACGGCTGCGCCTACTGCGTGCGCATCCATGTCGATCGTGCTGTCGCGGCGGGGATCACGGCCGACGAGATCGCGCAGCTGGCCGCGTGGCGCGACTCGGGTGTCTTCACTGCGCGGGAGCGGGCGGCGCTGGAACTGGCCGAGTGCTACGTGTTCATCCACGAAGACGGCGTCCCCGACGACGTGTACGACCGTGTGGGCGGCGTGCTCAGCGAAGAGGAGTATGTCGCGCTGAGCTGGCTGCTCGTGTCGATCAACGCGTTCAACCGCATCACGATCGCCGGCAAGTACCCCGTGCCGCCGCGCAAGCGGGCCGTCGCTGCCGCCGATGTCTGACGTGCCGGCCGCATCGGGGATGCCGGACATGTCGCACGGCGCCGTGCCGGGGGCCCTCAACTTCCGCGATGTCGGCGGGCTTCCTGCCGACGGCGGCGTCACTCGCCATGGTGTGCTCTTCCGCTCCGGCAACCTCGCTCGCGTGAGTGACGCCGGACGGGATGCGCTGCGGAGCCTCGGTGTGCGGCGCATCGTCGATCTGCGGGAAGACGACGAGATCGCCTTCGAGCCGACCGACGTCGGCGACCTGGAGGTGGATGTGCGGCGCGTGCCGCTGTTCGCGGGCTCGCTGGCATCGTTCTTCGACGCCGACCTCACCCTCGACGCGCTCTACCGGTCGCTGGTGGAGGCCTCCGGTCCGGCGCTGGTCGACGTCGTCCGCGACGTCATCACGGCCCCTCCCGTGCTCGTGCACTGCACGGTGGGGAAGGATCGCACCGGGGTCGTCGTCGCGCTGACCCTCGCCGCGGCCGGGGTCTCGGAGGAGGCGATCATCGATGACTACGCGCGCACGGAGGCACTCCTGCCCGCCGATCGCAACGCCCGTGTGCTGGCCTACCTGCAGCGGATGCATCCGGAGGCGCGGAACCTCGCAGACCTCGCGACCCGCTCACCGGCGCCGGTCATGAGGGGGCTTCTGGAGGAGCTGCGCGAGCAGTACGGCGCGCCCGTCGAGTTCCTGCGCGCGCAGGGGCTGGACGACGACGAGCTGCGCGAGCTGCGTCGCGTGCTCGTCCTCCGCGACTGAGGTCAGGCATCCGCGACTGAGGTCAGGCATCCGCGAGTGAGGTTAGGCATGCCTTTCCTCACGTATAGTGGAGGTGTCATGTCCACGATGCACGCAGAGCACAGCACGCGGGCCTGCCGTGCCGCGAAGCACGCGCGGGTCCAGCACCTCATCACCGCCGACGAGCACGCGCTCGTCGAGCTGGAGACGCTCCTGACCACGCTTCCGCTGTGCTCCACCGGCCGGGTGTTCGTCGAGGTGCCCGACGCGTCGTGGATCGGCGACCTGTCGGTGCCCGCCCGCATGACCCTCACCTGGCTCGACCGCTCGCGTCGCACCGGCGACCCCGGCACCGGACGCTCCTGCGCTCCCGGTCAAGCCGTGGCGCGTGCCGTCAACGCCTGGGCAGACGAGATGCTGTGCGATGAGGCGGCCGCCTCGACCCACGTCCACCTGCTCGGCGGGTTCCTGGGCACGGCCGACATCGTCGACCACCTCACCGAGGTGCTCGGCTTCACGGCATCCGACATCCACACCCCTGCGCGTTTCGGCCTGACCGCTTCGCGCTGAGCGGGCCGTTCAGCGGGCGCCGCGGGGCACGTAGTTGCCGTCTTCGAGCCCTGCCAGCACCTCGAAGCGGTTGGTGAGCGGGTTCCGCCCCGCCACGAGGTACAGCACCGGCATCAGGAAGCCGTAGCGTCGCCACTGCCGTGCGTGCACCGCCTCATGGCGCAGCAGAGCGTCGGTGACCGGCGCCGTTCCCGTCAGGAAGCATGCGCCGACGCAGACCCCGCCGCGCCGGAACGTCCAGCGGGGCATGCCGGTGAAGACCCACAGTCCGCCCCGGCGGCGGATCTCACCGGTCGACCACAGGGAGCCCCAGATCCAGCCGACCGCCGTACCCCACCAGAAGCCCACCAGGCTGATCGGCGAGTCGAGGAGAGCGGCCGGAATCCAGCGGTCGAGTCGATCGCCCCGTGCGACGGCCGTCTCGGCGCGCTCGCGCCATCCTGCCGGGGGGCGCGCGATCATGCGAGCGCTCCGACGATGCGGAGGATCGTGCCGAGGTCGTCGACGGCGGCCGCCGGGGTGGGCGGCGCGAAGCCGGCGATCGACGAGCCGACGAGCGGCACGCGTGCGCGAAGCTCCCGGATCGCCCCGGTGAGCTGCTCGAGAGTGAGCCCGAACGGGAGCGGGAGGGAGACGCCCGAGAGCACCGCGGGGTCGAGCACGTCGAGGTCGACGTGGATGTACACGGCACCGGCTCCGGTGCGCTCCACCGCATCGGCGAGGGCGGCGGCATCCGTCAGCGCGTCGACGTCGACGAGCGTCACGGGCGACGCGTCGAGTCGCTCGCGCTCGGCGTCATCGAACTCGCGCGCCCCGGCGAGCACGACCCGCTCCGGCCCGACGGCCGCGGGGGCGAGCGGGGTGTCGTTCCACACCGATGCCAGAGCCATCCCGGCGAACGCGCCGGATACCGACGTGCCCGGGGTGTGGGAGTCGGCGTGCGCATCGAGCCACACGACGGCGAGGTCGGGGTTGCGCGCGGCGGCGTGGGCGATCGCCGGCACCGCCACGCCGCAGTCGCCACCGACGACGAGGGGAACCTCGTCGGATTCGGCGAGAGCCTCGTGCAGGCGGTCTTTCACACGCTGCAGGGCGCTCAGACGCCGGATGCCGGTGTCGAGCGACTCCCCGGCCTCCACCGGAACCTCCACGCGGGTGCTGCGCGCGCGGGGGAGGTCGCCGGCGATCGCCTCGGCGCCGTCGATGAGCAGCATCGCGCGCGCGGCGGGGGAGCCCTGCCACTGCGGCACCACGAGGAAGCGGGTCATGGATCGTTCTCCTGTCGTCGGCGGCGCGAATGCGTCAGCGCCGGGCGCCGCGAGGACACCCGGCGCTGACGATGGGCCTTACTGCTCGATCTGGCCGGCCGCACCGCCGGTCTTCAGCGCGGCCAGGCGCGCCTCGACCTCGGTGAGCTCGCCGACGTCTTCGAGCTCGTTGAACTGCGCGTCGATCGACGACGCCGCGATCTCGGCCTTGCCGGCGGCGAGGGCCTCCTGGCGGCGCACCTTGTCTTCGAAGCGGCCGAGTTCGCTGGTCGGGTCGAGCACGTCGATCGACTTGACCGCGTCGTGCACCTTGTTCTGCGCCTCGGCGGTCTTGGCGCGGGCCAGCAGCTCGGAGCGCTTCGACTTCAGCTGCTCGAGCTTCTGCTTCATGCCGTTGAGGCCGTCCTTGAGCTTGGCGACGACCTCCGTCTGCGCCTCGATCGACGGGGCGATCGCACGCGCCTCGTTCTCCTCGCTGATCTGACGCTGCAGGGCGATCTTGGCGAGGTTGTCGAACTTGTCGGCGTCGGCGGTGTTGCCGGCCGCCCGCAGCTCGTCGGCCTTGCGGCTGGCGGCGAGAGCCTTGTTGCCCCACTCGGCGGCGGCCTTCACGTCTTCGGCGTGGTCGCGCTCGAGCAGGCGAAGGTTTCCGATCGTCTCCGCGATGGCCGACTCGGCGTCGGCGATGTTGTTCGTGAAGTCGCGGACCAGCTGGTCGAGCATCTTCTCGGGATCTTCGGCGGAGTCGATGAGGGCGTTGATGTTCGCCTTCACGAGGGTCGAGATGCGGCCGAAGATGGACTGCTTTGCCATCGGTTTTCCTTTCCTAGCGGGAGGTCGTGGTGTCGGTGAAGTGGGTGGGTCGGGCGTGACGGGGGCACGGATGCCGGGGCCGGCGGGTCAGAAGCGTCCTCCACCGCGCCGGGAGCGGGTGCCGCCGCCGCCGAAGCTGCCGGAGCTGCGGCCGCCGCCGAAGCCGCCGCCGCGTCCCGGGCTGCGCATCGACGGCATCCCACCGCCGCGGCTGCGTCCGCCGCCGAGCATCGAGTTGATGACGATGCCGCCGAGCACGGCTCCCATGAGGTCACCGCCGCCTCCGCCGCCACCACTGAAGGAGCCGACGTCGTTCTGGGCGAGGCGGATCGCCTGGGCGGCGAGGTCGTTGGCGCGCTGGGCGACCGAGACGGCCTGCACGGGGTCGGTCTGTGCGAGCTGGCGAGCCTGGACGATCGAGGCGCCCGCTTCGGCGAGGCGCGTGCGCGCCGTCGCCCCGACGGCCCCGCGGCGCGAGGTGATGTAGTCCTCGGCGGCCGAGACCTGCGCCTGGGCGTGGGTGAGGAGCTGCTGCAGCTGCTGCGCGGCCCGCTGCTTCTTCTCCTCCTCGTCGCGGATGCCGGCCAGCACCCCGTCGATCTCGGCGTTCGCCTTCTCGAGGGTGTCGAGTGCCTGCATGGGACGTTTGGCGGTGCCGGCGAGAAGGGGCTGAGCGGTCGCCAGCTGCTGGCGCGTTCCCGCGATGACGCCCGCGATGCGGCCGTCTGCCTGGGGGAGCGCTTCGGCGGTGGCGAGGTCTTTCTGCAGCTCGGCGACGAGGGCAGCGGCGTCGCGCTCGGCGCCGGTCAGGTCGTCGCCGAGTCGTGCGACCGCCTCGCACAGGAGCGTCGCCTGCGTCGTGGCCTCTTCGGCTGCCCGGATGCCGACGGCTGCGCGCGCCCCGTCTCCGGCGCCGATCGCGGCTTCCGCCTGAGCGAGCTGCTCGTCGGCGAACGCGAGGCGCTGGCGGGCCTGGGAGATGTTGTCGGCGACGGTGGCGAGCTCGTCGGGTGCGTACGCCGCCTGCAGTTCTGTCAGGCGTGCGGCGGCCGCCTCGACGGTCGGGTTCGCCGCGACGCGGTCGCCCTGCGCCCGGGTGAGGGCCTCGGGTGCGTTCTGCTCGAGCTGGCGCAGCTCGTCGAAGGCGGCGGCCTTGGCATCCAGCTCGCTGTTGGCGTGCGCGCACAGCTCGATGATCTGCGTGTTCCACGCCCGCGCGTCTTCCTCGCTGTCGGGCACGGAGTCGTCGAGCTGCTGCTTGAGCGAGAACGCCTTGTCGAGGTCGGCCTTGGCCTGGGCGAGGGTCTCGGCGAACGGCGCGGTCGCCTCGTCGCCGAACTGCGCGCGGGCGAACCCGAGCTCCTGCTCGCTGGTCTTGATGGCGTCGTCGGTCTGCACGAGCGCCGAGCCCGCCTGTCGTTCGAGCTCTTCGAGCGGGAGCTCGGCCGGGCCGCGTCGGGTCGCCGTGCCGCTCGCGCCTGTGCGGCGAGAGCGGATGACGAGCCAGATCACGCCGCCGACGACCACCACGAGGAGGCCGATGAACAGCACGCCGCCGAAGCCCACGCCCCCGCCTCCGCCGGTGGCGGCGGCGAGTCCGTCGGCCGCGGCGATCGCCGCCCCCGCCCAGTCGCCGTCGGAGAGCTCGGGCTGGATGCGGTCGCGTTCGATCGCGGCGAGGGCATCGTCCGACACGGGGCCTTCCGAGTCGCCGGACAGATAGTAGGCGCGCCCCTCGACGGCGACGGCCAGCACGTACTGGCGGATGCCGAGGTTGTTGTCGCGCGCGACCGTGTTCGCCCAGTCGGCGGCGTCGGCGGGATCGGTGAACTCATCGACGAACACGACCCACAGGTCGAGGTCGGACGCTTCGGTCAGCTGCTCCGAGCGGTCTTGCACGGCACGCTCATCGGCGGCGCTCAGCACGCCCGCCTCGTCGACCACGCGGGTGCTTCCGAGCGACACCGGGGCGGTCGCCGAGGC
This sequence comes from Actinomycetes bacterium, assembly GCA_023431405.1. Classification (GTDB taxonomy): domain Bacteria; phylum Actinomycetota; class Actinomycetes; order Actinomycetales; family Microbacteriaceae; genus Microbacterium. Next base: position 10,245 of record JAEYVZ010000070.1, on the reverse strand, counting down.
GGCGACGGCTCCTCCGAACACGATCGACACAGCAGCCGTGAGCGCCAGCGCCCAGCGCGATCGCATCGGTGGTCCTCCTCGTCCGGGTGCAGCAGACCCGCCCCCCACTCGCGAGTCTATTCCTCGTGCCGCATGCGGTGGTAGGCGCCCGCGGGGCAGCACGTGCACTCATGGCGTTTTCCCTGCTGGCGTTCGCCGCGCATCTGCGCGTCGCTGTGCGGGGAGGTGGTGCCGGGCGATTAGGCTCGCGCCTTCGGAGGAGCAATGGACGACAGGTACGGAAGCGACGTGCTGGCACCCGGATGGCGGGAGGCCGGACGCCGGGCCATTCCCACGGTCGAGGCCGAGCGCGATCTGGTGGTGGAGGTGGCCGCCGACGGTTTCTGCGGTGCGGTCGTCGGCGTGCAGCCGGGACTCGTCGAGCTCGAAGACCGCCACGGCAAGCGGCGCCTGTTCCCCCTCGGTGGGGGGTTCCTCGTCGAGGGCGAGGCCGTCACCCTCGCCCCGCCGAAGCGCAAGGCTCCTGCGGGACCCGCGCGCACGGCATCCGGTTCGTTCGCGGCCCCCCAGGCCCGCGCCCGTGTCGCCCGGGCCTCGCGCATCCTCGTCGAGGGCAAGCACGATGCGGAGCTCGTCGAGAAGGTGTGGGGCGATGACCTGCGCGCGGAAGGCGTCGTCGTGGAGTTCCTGCAGGGGATCGACCTGCTCGACGAGGTCCTGCGCGACGACCCGCCGTCGGAGGGTCGCCGCTACGGCGTGCTCGTCGACCACCTCGTCCCCGGGTCGAAGGAGACCCGCATCGCCGAGGCGGTCGCTCGCGGTCCGCACGGCCGTCACGTGAGGATCGTCGGTCACCCGCACGTCGATGTGTGGCAGTGCGTCACCCCGCGCGCCCTCGGCATCGCCGCCTGGCCGGAGGTGCCACGCGGCATCGAGTGGAAGGCGGGGGTGAGCCGTGCGCTCGGGTGGCCCGCCGAGACCCCGATCGACCTCGCCCGCAACTGGCAGCGGATCCTCGGCGCCGTCCGCTCCTACCGCGACCTCGACCCGGCTCTCCTCGGACGCGTCGAGGAGCTCATCGACTTCGTCACGGTCGACTGAGCACGCTGGGGGATCGAGCGCGGTCGAGGCGCCTCAGCGCGGTCGGTAGCCTGGAGGGGTGACTGACGCACCCCCGCCCGAGCGCCGATTCCGCGACAAACCGGTCTCGTTCGTGCGCCGCAGCGGCCGGATGAGCGAAGCGCAGGAGCGTGGCTGGGACGACCTCGCCCCTCGCTACCTGCTGCCGGTGGCCCGCGACGCCGCCGCGACGAGCGTGCTCCCGGGATCCACGATCGTGCCCGCCGACGTGTTCGGCCGGGTCGCCCCGCTCACGGTCGAGATCGGGTCGGGGCAGGGGCACGCGATCGTGGCGGCCGCGGCATCCCATCCCGAGCGCGACTTCCTGGCCGTCGAGGTTTTCCGGGCAGGCCTTGCCCGCACGATGCTCGACGCCGACCGGGAAGGCGTGACCAACCTCCGCCTCGTCGAGGCGAACGCGCCCGAGGTGCTCGAGCACCTGCTCCCGGAGGCATCGGTCGACGAGCTGTGGATCTTCTTCCCCGACCCGTGGCACAAGAAGAAGCACGTCAAACGGCGTCTCGTCGCGCCCGCGTTCCCGCCGCTGGCAGCGCGCGCCCTCCGCGACGGCGGTGCGCTGCGCCTGGCCACCGACTGGGAGGACTACGCCCTGCAGATGCGGGAGGTGATGGCGGATGCCGACGGCTTCGCCCCCGACTTCGACGGCGAGTGGGCTCCGCGCTTCGACGGCCGGGTCATGACCGCCTTCGAACGCAAGGGCCTCGCGAAGGGACGCGACATCCGCGACCTCGCCTACCGGCGGAAGCCGCGCGGATGACCGTCGCCGCCCCCGCCCGCACCCGGCCGCTGCTGTCGATCGACATCGTCCCCGCGCTGCTGGTGTGCCTGGCGGCGCCGGCGTTCTTCGTGCTCCTCCAGCCCTGGCTCGGGTGGATCCTGCTGGCGGCGGGCCTGGGCATCGCGGTGGCGCGGGAGCGCGGCGCGGTCACGGCATCCGCGCCCTCGCTCACCCGTGACCTCTCGCTGATCGCGGCGGGCCTGCTGATCGTCAGCGCGATCCCGCTGAAGGCGGAGCTCGACAACCTGGCGATGCTGCGGTTCACGCTCGCCCTCGGCGGCGCCGTGCTCGTGCCGTACGCCGTGTCGCGCTGGGTCTACCGCGACCGGGCGATCCGCTTCCCCTGGCGCGGCGGCACCCGCTGGAAGGCGTGGCAGTGGGCGTGGCTGGCGGCCGTTCTCGTGCTCGGATGGCTGATTCTGCCGTTCTACTTCATCACCTCCGGCGTGTACCTCAACTGGCCCGTCGTCGACTCGCCCGACCTCATCGCGCGGCTGTTCGTCGGGGTCGGGGCGGTCGGCATCTGGGACGAGCTCTTCTTCATCTGCACCTGCTTCGCGCTGCTGCGGCGTCACTTCGCTGACGGAACCGCCAATGTGCTGCAGGCCATCGTGTTCGTGTCGTTCCTGTGGGAGCTCGGCTACCAGGCGTGGGGCCCGTTGCTCACGATCCCCTTCGCCCTGCTGCAGGCGGTCATCTTCCTGCGCACCCGGTCGCTCGGCTACGTCGTCACCGTGCACCTGCTGTTCGACGCGGTGGTGTTCGCCGTGCTCGTGCACGCTCACAACCCGGGGCTCCTCGACGCGATCTTCTTCGTCTCGCCCTGAGCGTGCGCGCCGGGTCTCGTGCGCAGCTGGTTCGTGTGCAGGGCCTGCCCAGACGGGCTCGGTAGACTGACGGCGGATCCCGACAGGATCCCCGGACGAGGGTTCAGTACCCGGTGAGCGACAAGACTGGCCAAGGAGTCATCGTGTCGTGGGTCATCCTCATCATCTCCGGCGTGCTCGAAGCCGTCTGGGCCACCGCGCTCGGCAAGTCGGAGGGCTTCACCAAGCTGTGGCCGAGCGTCGTGTTCGGCGTCGCTCTCGTCGCCAGCATGGGAGGTCTCGCGTGGGCGATGCGCGAGATCTCGACCGGCACCGCGTACGCCGTGTGGGTCGGCATCGGCGCGTCGCTCACCGTCGCGTGGGCGATGGTCACGGGCGATGAAGACTTCTCGCTCGTGAAGACGCTCCTCATCCTCGGGCTCGTGGGCTGTGTCGTCGGGCTGAAGCTCGTCGGCGGCGAGCACTGACGCACGCAAGGCGTCTGTTACAGCAGCTCGAACAGGGCGGGGCCGAACACCACGAGCGCCGCGATCGGCACGACGAGCAGGCTGACGGCGAGGATGCCGATGACCGCCATGCTGCCGAGGATCGACAGCACGGCCGCACCGGCGGCGCGCGGCAGACCGGCCGGTCCGGTTCCGCGGGCGGGTGCAGACAGGAGACGAACGGGTGCGGTGGTCATGCTTCGACGCTACGAATCGGGGCACGGATGCCGCGTCGGCCCGACGGCGGATCGGCATCCGTCGGAAGGATGATGTGCGCCGCGCGAGTCTCACCCTCATGCTCAACGAGAGGTGACTTCGTGGTGACATCTTGACGACGCGCCGAGCCTGAGTATCTTGGGTCTCGCGAAGGAAAACGGAGACAGAAGGAACTCGAAAGGGATCCGGAAACAGATACCGAATCCGCAGAATGATCGCCCCGGAGCCTCGGTTCCGGGGCGATCTTCGTGTGTGCGTCGAGGTGCAGTGGTCGCCCGCGGCCGGCCTCACTTGCGGTGCGGGCCGGGGCGGGTGATGCTGAGGCGATGTCGCCGCTCGGCACCCTCCAGGAAGGCCATACGGGTCTGACCGACGCCGAAGCCGCTCGACGGGCGGCGGCGGGGGAGTCGAACGCCTACGTCGCCGACTCCAGCCGCAGCGTGTGGCACATCGTGCGGGCGAACGTGTTCACCCTGTTCAACGGCATCGTGTTCAGCTGCTTCTTCGTGCTGTTCCTGGTGGGGCGCTGGCAGGACGCGCTGTTCGGTTTCGCGGCGTTCGCCAACGCGATCATCGGATGCGTGCAGGAGTTCCGCGCCAAGGCGGCGCTCGACAAGCTCGCCCTGCTCAACGCCCCCCGCGCACGTGTGCTGCGCGGCGGCGTCGAGAAGGAGGTGAGCCCCGACGACGTCGTGCGTGACGACCTCCTCGTGCTGCGGGCGGGCGATCAGGTGACGGCGGATGCCGTGGTGGTCGCCGCGCGCGGGCTGCAGATCGACGAGTCGATGCTCACGGGCGAGTCCGACCCGGTCGACAAGGCGCAGGACGACCAGGCGCTGTCGGGATCGGTGGTCGTCGGGGGCGAGGGCCTTGCACGCGTGACGCGGGTGGGGGCCGAGTCGTACGCGCACCGGTTCGCGGGGGAGGCTCGGCGCTTCTCGCTCGTCGCGAGTGAACTCCGCACCTCGATCAACCGAGTGCTGCGGTGGGTCGCCTGGGGGATCGGCCCCATCGCGCTGCTGCTCTTCAACGCGCAGGTACTCGTCACGGGCGGCTACCGCACCGTCTTCTCCTCCGGCAACTGGGTGCAGGCCGTCGTCAACACGATCGCTTCGATCACGGCGATGATCCCGCTCGGGCTCGTGCTCATGACGAGCATCGCCTTCGCCGTCGGGGCGGCGAAGCTTGCGCGCCGGCAGGTGCTCGTCAACGAGCTCCCCGCCGTCGAAGGGCTCGCCCGTGTCGACATCATCTGCCTCGACAAGACCGGCACCCTCACCGTCGGCGACATCGTCTTCGACGCGGCGCGCGAAGTGGGGGAGGCGACCGGTTGGGAAGACGTGCTGGCCTGGTTCGCCGCGGCGCCGGATGCCAACGCCACCGCACGTGCGCTCCGGGAGATCTACCCGGCATCCGGGGTCGTCGACGATGCCGCGTACATCCCGTTCTCGTCGGCGCGCAAGTGGAGCGCCGTGTCGCGGGCGGCGTGGGGCACCTGGGTGATGGGCGCGCCTGAGATGGTGTTCCCGGCAGACGGTGACGGTGACGGGGGCGGTGGTGATGAGGTGCGTGCGGTGGCGGCGGAACTCGCCCGCACGGGCCGCCGCACGCTCGTGCTGGCCCGTTCCGATTCGCTCATCCGCCCCGACGCGGAAGGCGAGACCCTGCCCGCGGGGCTCGAGCCGATCGTCGTGCTCACCTTCCGGGAGCAGGTGCGCGCGGATGCCGCCGACACCCTCCGGTATTTCGAGGCGCAGGGAGTCGGCATCCGCATCGTGTCGGGCGACAATCCGAGCACCGTCGCCGCGATCGCCCGCGATGTCGGCCTCGACGTGGGCGAAGGGTTCGACGCGCGCAACCTCCCCGACGCCGACGAAGACGTCGCCGACGTGCTCGAGCAGCACATCGTGTTCGGCCGGGTCACCCCGGAGCAGAAGAAGCGCATCGTGATCGCGTTGCAGAGCCGTGGGCACACCGTCGCGATGACCGGCGACGGGGTGAACGACGCGCTCGCGATCAAGACGGCCGACATCGGCATCGCCATGAACTCCGGTTCGGCGGCCACCAAGGCCGTCGCGCGGCTCGTGCTGCTCGACGGGCAGTTCTCGCACCTCCCCGATGTCGTGGCAGAAGGCCGTCAGGTGATCGCGAACATCGAGCGGGTCTCGATGCTGTTCCTCACCAAGACCGTCTACGCCACGACGCTGGCGGTGCTGTTCGGTCTGCTCGTGCTCGAATACCCGTTCCTGCCGCGGCAGCTGTCGATCACCGACGGGCTCACCATCGGCATCCCCGCCTTCTTCCTCGCCCTCATGCCGAACGCGCAACGCTATGTTCCCGGGTTCCTCCGACGGTCGTTGAGCTTCGCGATTCCCGCCGGACTCATCGTGGGGCTCGGGCTCACCGCCTACACCCTCTGGGCGAACGCCGAAGAGGCGTCCGAGCCGCGCATCCGCACCGGTGCGACCATCATCCTCGCCGTCGTCGGCATCTGGATCCTCGCCGTACTCGCCCGTCCTCTCGACCGGTTCAAGGTGCTCGTCGTCGGCGGCATGTTCATCGCGCTGTTCGGGATCTTCACCATGCCGATCACCGTCACCTTCTTCGAACTGGTCGACCCGGGCTTCGAGCTCGTCACCGGCGTCGTGCTCGCCGCCATCATCATGATCGGCCTCATCGAGGTCGTGCGGTGGGTGAGGGCGAAAGCGCTCGCCGACCCCCACCGTCCGGTGAACGAACCGGTCGCCGCCGGGACCCCTGCCGGACGTCTGCTCGTGACCGTCGTCTCGCTCGTGCTGACCGTGTTCGGGCTCGCCGCCGCCGCGCTCGGCCTCCTCGTGCTCCTCGACCGCTACGACAGCACCGACCCGGAGGAGGTGCTCGCCACCTCGCTCGTCGGCGCGGGCATCGCCCTGTTCGGGCTGCTCCTCGTCGCCGTCGCCGGTGGCCTGCGTCGCGGGAGCGGATTCTCGCGCTGGCTCGTCACCGGGTACCTCGGCATCCTCGCCGCCCTCAACCTGGTCGCCATGATCGTCGACCGTCAATGGACGTGGAGCAGCGCGGGAACCGTCGCGCTCGCGATCGTCTTCATCGTCGCGCTCTGGGTGCGCCCCGCGGCGGGCGTCTTCCGGGCGGAGGAGTGAGCGGGGTGGGGGAGTCGGGTGTACGCGTCAGGCGTGGAGGACGCCGTGGCCCTAGGCCCGAGGGAACGCGGCGGCAAGACGGGCATGGATCTCGTCGACATCGATGGGGTGGGACGCAGCGCCCGTCATCCGCTGCAGCAACAGACGAGGCCACACGACGTGGATGTCGTCGATGGTGAAGGAACCGCCGATCAACGGCCAGTCGGCATCGAGGAAGCATAATGCGCCCGCCACAGGCGCGACCGTCTCGCCGAGTGCGGCCCTCACATGGTTCATCTGAGTGCGAACGCCGTGCACGAGCCTGGTTCCGTCACGTCCGCCGATGCGAAGCGACTCGACACGGGGTCGGATGATGCCGCCGTCGACGCGCAGGCTCGGGCGCTTGCAGGCGTAGCGCTTCGCGTCGATGACCCACACCCCGGTGGGGCCTACCGCGAGATGGTCGATGTTCGCCCGAGTGCCGCGGATGCGGCGGTCATGCAGCACGCGGAAGCTGTCCGGAAGTTCTGTGAGGCGGCGGGCCAGCTGCTCCTCCCCGAGAGCGCCGCGCTCCCAAGCCTTGGTGCTCTGGGGCTCGTCGGAGAAGGCGAGAACGAGACCGCCGATCTTGGGATGACTGGTGCGGATCCGTTTTTCTCGGCGGACGCGGCGGCGCTCGTACTCGCGTCTCGCTGAGGCGCCCGCTTCGCTCGCCGTCGGGTAGGTGGGTTCGATCGCGCAGTCGACACAGCGAACAGACTTGGTGTCTGGCTCGTAGACCGCATCCGCACCGGCCTGCAGCTCTCGGGCGCAGAGGCGGCATACTCCGGCGTAGCGCAGGCGCATGCGCCTGCCTTCGGGCCCGGGGGTGAGCGTCACTTCGCCGAACGTACCAGGTGCGCGCGCCGGTCTATCAGCCGCGGAGACCCTCGGCGGCTTCGCCGGCGAGCTCGGCGAGCGTGTAGGTCGATCCGGGGGCGGACAGCACGATCCACACGTCGTCGACGAAGGCGTAGAGGGTGGCGAAGACGATGTCGCCGCCGATCTTCTCGATGGAGAAGGCGCTGTCGGCGCCTCGCACGTCTGCGGTGGCGTACTGCGTGGAGGCCGCAAGCGCGTCGACGAGCTCTGTGCGCGTCTGGGGCTCGAGGCTGTACGCGAACCCGAGAAGGTAGCTCTCCGTCGCAAGTTCCGGAAGCCAGCGGCACGTGAGCGAGTCGGTCGCGTTCTCCGCCGCCGCGCGAGCCGCCGGTCCGGGCAGCTCGTACGAGAGCTGGTCGGTGTCGGCTGTCGTCCAGCCGTCCCAGCCCTCGAGCTCGGCGAGCGGCAGGAGCTCGTCGCAGCCGGCGGGAACGGAGGCGGTGAGTGCCGGTTCCGTCTCCGTCGGGGCCGGGGTCTCCGCAGGTGTGGGGCTCGCATCAGCGGGCGGGCTGGAAGCGGTGGGCGTCTCCGCGGGCGTGGCCCCGGGGGCGCTCGACGTGGCGCAGCCGGCGACACCAGGGAGCAGCAGCGTGAGTGCCAGGATGGTTGCCGTTCGCAGGGCTCTGCGGGGTCCTTCGGTGCGCTCACGCTGGACTGTCATGTCTGCAGTTCCCTTTCCTCGGCCTGCCCGAAGTGTGGCACACGGGTGCATCGGCTCGCGAGCGACGAGCGTATGAGGTCCAGCGTTCCGCCGCTTTCAGTCGGCGCTGCCCGTCGCGCGTGCGGGACGGCTCGTCTCGCGCACGACCAGCTCGAAAGGCGTGAACACTTCGCGCGGTGGCAGGTCGACCCGCGCCGTCGTGGGAACACCCTCGGTGTCGAGACCCATCCGCTCGCAGAGCATCGACAGTGCCAGCTCGGCGATCTGCTCCCGTCCCGGATCGATCGTCGTGAGTGAAGGCCGGGAGTACAGCGTGTCGTCGATGTTGTCGAAGCCCACGAGGGCGATGTCATCGGGAACGCGGATGCCGCGACTCTGCAACTCGTGGAGGGCGCCGAGCCCGAGCACGTCGTTCAGCGCGAAGATCCCGTCGGGACGCACCCCTTCGTCCCACATGTCCGCGACGGCATGTGCGCCGGTGCTGCGGTACCACGGGCGGGTAGGGCGGAGCATCTTCGGATCGAGAGACATGCCACGGGCCTCGAGCGCCTGCCGGGCGCCCCTGAGGCGCAGCGCAGCCGAGCCGGTGCGGGTGTCGCCTTCGGGGTCGACTCCGAGGAGTGCGATCTTCGAGCATCCCTGGTCGATGAGGTGTGTCACCGCGGCGCGAGCGCCCTCGACGTTCTGCAGCGACACGTGATCGACGGGTGCCCCGAAGATGGTGTCGCCGAGAACCACGAGCGGGAAGTCGACGTCGAACAGGTCGGCCTGCTCTTCGCCGAGCGAGATCGGCGAGTAGATGACGCCGTCGACCTGCCGCGTCCAGCCGCCCTCGAGCACCGCCCGTTCCCGTACCGGATCCATCCGGTGGTGCTCAACGAGCACGCCCAGACCGCGCCGCTCCGCCGCGGCGATGATCAGTTCTGTCAGCTCGGCGAAGTAAGGGTTCCGCAGTTCCGACAGTGCCAGCAGGATGGTCGCCGTCCTGCCCCTTCGGAGGTCGCGTGCTGACGTGTTGACGCGGTAGCCCAATTCGGCGATCGCCTGCTCGACACGAGCCTTCGTCTCCGGACGCAGGTATCGGTGGCCGTTCACGACGTTGGAGACGGTCTTCAGCGAGACCCCGGCGCGCAGCGCCACGTCGCTCATCGTCACCGCCATGCCACTGCTCCCTGCCGCCAGAACATGCGCTCGCCCCACGTCGGGCGAGAGCAGTTAGAGACTACTGGCGCCAGCCCATCGCGCACCGATTTCCCGGCCACCGGGGGCAATTTGTTGACAGAGCCGACATAGCGCCATAAAGTCTGGTCCACCGGTATTGCAACGATGTACTACGGAGGTGGAATGAGTCGTTCCCGCAGCGTCGATCGCACGCGACTCGGCACCGCCACCTTGTTCGTCGGGCCGTTCCTGCTCGCGTATGCGATCTTCGTGATCTACCCGCTGCTCCAAGCCGTGCGGATGAGCTTCTACGACTGGGACCTCCTCGGCTTCACGCGTGAGTGGCTGGGCGGCGAGAACTACGTGCGCATGCTGTGGGGCACCGACATGCAGTGGGATGTCGTTCACTTGTGGGTTCCGCGGCTGCTGATCGTCCTCGCCGCAGGCTTGCTCGCATGGCGCGCCAGACGCACACGGGCGTGGCTCCCGTGGCTCGGGAGCGCGGTGCTGGTCGTGCTCGCGGTGGTCATGGGCTTCCATCCCGGCCCCGACGGCGTCTGGTACGACTCCCTGTTCTGGACCTCGCTCGAACACACCCTGCAGTTCACGCTCCTGTCCACGCCACTCATCATCGGCCTCGGCCTGGTGATGGCTCTCGCGGTGAACTCGCGACACCGGGGCGGGCGTTTCTACCAGGTCGCCTTCTTCGTTCCGTACGTGCTGCCGATCTCGGTCGCGACGCTCGTGTGGCAGAACCTCCTCAGCCCGGGCCGGGGGATCCTCGCCGACTTCCTCGCGAACTTCGGTGTCGAGCCGATCTCGTGGCTCGGCGACCAGCGCTTCGCGATGCTCGCGATCGTCGCGATGACGGCGTGGTGGACGGTCGGGTTCAACCTCGTGATGTTCTCGGCGGGACTCCAAGACGTCGACCCGA
>JAEYVZ010000063.1 GCA_023431405.1 Actinomycetes bacterium | reverse complement strand
CGTCGACGACGGCCTTCGCCTCACCGAGGCCGAGCGAGGTGAGCTCGCGGACGACCTTGATGACCTGGATCTTCTTGTCGCCGGCGGCCTCGAGGACGACGTCGAACGAGTCCTTCTCCTCCTCGGCAGCGGCGTCACCGGCGCCACCGGCGGGGGCACCCGCAGCGGCGACCGCGACGGGCGCGGCAGCGGTGACGTCGAAGGTCTCCTCGAACGCCTTCACGAACTCGCTGAGCTCGATGAGCGTGAGCTCCTTGAACGCGTCGAGCAGCTCCTCAGTGCTGAGCTTTGCCATGATGTTTCTCCTTGATTGGGGTTGTGCTTGCGCCGTGACCTGTTATCAGGCCGCGGACTCCTGCTTCTCACGCAGCGCGTCGACCGTACGAACGGCCTTCGACGGCAGCGCGTTGAAGACGTAGGCCGCCTTGGTCAGCGAGGCCTTCATCGCACCGGCGAGCTTCGCCAGCAGGACTTCACGGCTCTCGAGGTCGGCGAGCTTGTTGACCTCTGCAGCGGTGAGCGGGGCACCGTCGAAGTACCCGCCCTTGACCACCAGCAGAGGGTGTGCCTTGGCGAAGGCACGCAGGCCCTTGGCGACGGCGACCGGGTCACCGTGCACGAAGGCGATGGCGGACGGGCCCTTGAGCTCGTCATCCAGCCCCTCGACCCCTGCGTTCTTCGCAGCGATCTTGGTCAGCGTGTTCTTCACCACGGCGTATTCCGCGTCCTGACGGATGCTGTTGCGCAGCTCCTTGAGCTGAGCAACCGTCAGACCGCGGTACTCGGTCAGCAGGACGGCGGTCGAGTTCTCGAAGTTCTTCGTGAGCTCGGCGACCGATGCTTCCTTCTGCGCCATGGCCACTCCTTGTGTGTACGTGACGCTCCGCGGTGGCGGAACGTCAGCCTCGGACACCCGCACATGAGAAAAGCTCCGGCGCAAGCGCACGGAGCTCGGATCCGGTTTCCCGGGAAGTCAGTGTCACCTGCGCGGGCCTCTGCAGTGCAGAGCTTCGTCGATATGCGCTTTCGCGCACACCGAGACCAGCGGTCTTTGGCTTGACACCACTCTACCCGCTGCCGTCGCCGTCCCCAAATCGTGGCGCCGGGCGGTCACGGGCGCGGAGGAGACGCGGGTTCCGGAATGGCCGGAGACGGCTCCGCGGGCACCGCGGGCGCTCGCGCCCGGGAGCGACGACGCAGGGTCCGCACGAACCACAGCACGGCCACGGTGACCCCGCCCATCACGATCAGCCACGGCAGGATCGCCCCCAGGACGACCAGGGCTACGCCCGTGAAGGCGATCAACGCGTCCCAGCCCGCCACGAACCCGTCGCCGAAGGTGTCGGGGGCGGGCGCGGCCGCGCCCTCGGAATGCAGCTCCACGGTGAGCGCGGAGAACTGCACCCGATCGTCGAGGTCCGCCTGCTCGGCGCGGAGCTTCTCGAGCTCGGCCTGCCGGTCGCTGACCTCGCGCTCGATCTCGAGCAGATCGCCCACCGTCGAGGTCTGGGATTGGAACGACTGAAGCCGCTCGAGCGTCTCTTCGAGCGCCCGGGTCCGGGCGTCGACGTCTCGCACGGCATCCGTCACGTCGCTCGACGTGGTGGTCATGCGGTCGACGTCACCGAGCTCCCGCAGTTCGCCCATCACGCCATCCAGCGCCTCGGCCGGCACGCGCAGGTGAAGCGTCGACCAGCCCTGGTCGCCGCCTGCGGATTCGTCGCGCCCTTCGACACGGCCGCCTGACGCGGCCGTGATCCGCTGGGCATCGGCGGACGCGACGGCGACATCGTCGACAGTCACCGACATCCAGCCCTCGACGACGATCGCGCGGTCGGCGTCCGCACCGTCGCCGTCCTCCGCGCCGCCGGCATCGTCGCCGCTCACGGGACCGTCGGCGCCGACGCCCGGAGCCGAAGACATCCCGGCCCCGGCAGAGCACCCGGCCAACACGACGAGCAGTGCGCACGCCGCGATCGCCGCGGCGAGGCGCCCCGCTCGGCCGCGGCGAGCTACGAGAAGGTCATCGGGCGCGGCACGGTCCATGCTCACAACGTAGGGCGCGGGAAGACCGAGACGGATGTCGGTCGAATAACGATCGCGCAGATCGCCGCGCCGGGCGCCGCACGGGGGGCGGGGGCGGGCTGCGGAGGTCGCGGGGTGCGACACGCGCGGCGGGTGCGCGGAGGCGGGTGTCGCGCCTCACGAGGTCGCCGGCCGGGGTTAGCCTCGAAGGGTGACTCCCGAACTCGCCGCCCGCATCGTCGCCGACTCGCGCGACCGGGTGGCGTGGATGCGGGCGCGCTCGCGCGGGATCACCGCCACCGACGTCGCGCAGCTCACCAGCGGCAAGGCCATCGCCCGCGCCGCCGATGCCAAACTGTCCGGCGGATCGAGCTTCTCGGGCAATGCCTACACGGCGTACGGCCGTCGCCGTGAGCCTGAGATCGCCTCCTGGGTGGCGGCGACCCACGGCATCCAGCCGTCGTCGGCGCTGTTCCACGCCGAGGTCGAGAAGCGGCACCTCGCGACCCCCGACGGCATCACGGTCGACACCTCGGGCCGCGTCACCCTCTGCGAGATCAAGACCACCAACAAGTCGTGGCGGTCGATCCCCCGCACCTATCTTCGTCAGGTGTGGTGGCAGCAGCACGTGCTGGGCGCTGAGCGCACGCTGGTGGTGTGGGAGGAGCACGACGACTTCGTGCCCGTCTCCGACGAGCCGCGCTGCGCGTGGGTCGATCGCGACGAGCGCGAGATCCGTCACCTCGTCGGACTCGCCACCGAACTCATCGACGAGCTGTACCGGCGCACGATGCAGCGGCGCGGAACCCTTCCGCAGGCGGCAGCGGCGCGGGCGGATGCCGAACCCGTGCGCCCCCGTGAGCCGTTCCGCGCGCTCGCCCTCGCCGACTGATTCAGGCCCTCTGCCGCTCCCCTTCGCCATCCGCCATCCGGGGCGATAGTTGACGAACGTCAACAGAAGGCGTATGGTTGACGCTTCTCAACTATTGATCAAAGTCAACCATCGCAAGGAACCTATGGCATCCTCAACCCCGGAAACCACCGGACCGACGCGCATGTCGCATCGCCAGGTGCTCGAGGCCCTCTCCGGCCTCATCCTCGGCATGTTCGTGTCGATGCTCGCCTCGACCGTCGTCTCCACGTCGCTGCCGGTCATCATCCACGACCTCGACGGCAACCAGACCGCGTTCACCTGGGTCGTCACCGCGACGCTTCTGACGACCGCGATCTCCACCCCTATCTGGGGAAAGCTCGCCGACCTCATGAACCGCAAGCTGCTCTACCAGCTCGCGATCATCATCTTCGTGCTCGCCACCGCCGCCGCCGGCTTCTCGCAGAACCCCGAGACGCTCATCGCCTTCCGTGCGGTGCAGGGCATCGGCGCCGGCGGCCTCGCCGCCCTCAGCCAGGTGCTGATGGCCGACATCATCAGCCCCCGGGAGCGCGGCCGATACATGGGACTGTTCGGTGCGGTCATGGCCGTCTCCACCATCGGCGGGCCTCTGCTCGGCGGACTCATCACCGATGCCTGGGGCTGGCGCTGGAACTTCTTCGTCGCCCTCCCGTTCGCCGTGGCGGCGCTCATCATCGTGCAGCGCACCCTCCGCATCCCGGCCCACGCTAAGCGGAAGACGTCGATCGACTACCTCGGCATCGTGCTGCTGTCGGCGTCGGTCTCGCTGCTGCTCATCTGGGTGAGCCTGGCCGGAGAGTCGTTCGACTGGTGGAGCACCGAGACGGTCCTCATGGTCGGCGGCGCCGTGCTGGGAGCCATCCTGTTCGTCATCGTCGAGCTGCGCTCGAAGGAGCCGCTCGTCCCGCTGTCGCTGTTCCGCAACACGACCTTCACGCTGTCGGTCATCGCGTCCATCGCCACCGGCATCGCGATGTTCGGTGCCTCGGTGTTCTTGAGCCAGTACATGCAGCTCGCCCGCGGCGCGACCCCCACAGAAGCCGGCATCATGACGATCCCGATGATCGCGGGCCTGCTGATCGCCTCGATCGGCGTGGGCGCGCTCATCACCAAGACCGGCCGCTGGAAGATGTTCCTCGTGATCGGGGCGGTCTTCCTCATCGCCGGGTCCACGATGCTCTCCACCATCCACTACGACACCGACTTCCTCCTCGTGTCGATCTACATGTTCCTGCTCGGGGCGGGCATCGGCATGACGATGCAGAACCTCGTGCTGGTCGTGCAGAACACGAGCAAGCCGACGGAGATCGGAGTCGCGAGCTCCGGCGTCACGTTCTTCCGCAGCCTCGGCGGAACGATCGGCGTCTCCGTCATGGGCGCCGCCCTCGCCACCCGCGTCACCGAGCTCGTCGCCGAGCGCAAGAGCGACATCGGGGCGGCGCTCGCGAGCCTCGGCGATGCGGCAGCCGAATGGACCGCGCAGCTCCGGTCGGGAACCCTCCCCCAGGTCTCCGCCATGCCGGAGGCGCTGCGCGTCGTGTTCGAGGACATCTACGCCACCGGCATCTCCCACTCGTTCCTCATCGCGGTGCCGTTCGCGGTCATCAGTCTGCTCGCGATCGTGTTCCTTCCGAACACATCGCTGACCACCATGACCACGACGGAGCGCCTGCACGCGAGCGAGGCCGATCTCGCCACGGTCTCGGTGCCCGAGGGCATGGCGGCGCTCACACCGACGGGTCCGGTGCGTACGCTCGAGGACAAGACCGTCAACGGCCGCCCCCGCACGGCCGACCCGACCGAACCGGAGCGCTGACCCCGTGACGCACGCCATGCCCGCACCGACCGACTCCGGCGCCGAGGCAGCCGACAGGGTCCGCGCCGACGCGGTGCGGGCCCTGGAGGCGGAGTTCGGGGAGCTGGTGAACCAGTTCCGCCGAGTGATCACCGAGAACGCGAACCGGGTGAGCCCGGGCATGCTGCCGGGGGCCTACAAGGTGTTCACCACCATCGCGCGCCGCGAGACCGTCACGCAGACGGCTCTGGCCGAGCAGCTCCAGGTCGACAAGGGCCAGCTCTCGCGCACCGTGCGCGACCTGGAGTCGCTCGGTCTCATCGAGCGGCATCCCGACCCTCACGACGGACGATCGAGCCTCCTGTCGCCCACGGCGACCGGACTCGCCCGCCTGGAGGCGGCCCGCGCGCCGCACGAGCATGTGCTCCACGAGTCGCTCGCCGACTGGGCGGTCGACGACATCCGCAACCTCGCGCGTCTTCTGCACGCCCTCAGCAACGGCATCCGACCCGAACCGCTCCAGCCCTGACGAATGACCGCGCAGCGCGGGAGCCAGTCGGTAGCACCGGCGTAACACGCGCGAGACAATCTCGCGGTTGACTGGAAGCCTGCCCCACCCACGATCTGCCCCCACCGCGATCGGTCCGGCGGCGACGCCGACTGCTCGAGGAAGGAGAGTCCGATGAGATTCCGCCCCCTACGCTCGGCGACCCTCCCCGATGCCTCCGCCACCGTGGTCCCCAAGACTCCGGAGTCGATGCGTGCGATCGTCTTCGATGCCCCCGGCACCGTCGACGTGCTGCGCGAGGCGACGCTCCCCGTGCCCGCGCCGGTGATGAGCGAACTGCTCGTGAAGGTGGTGGCCGCCGGCACCAACCCCATCGATGCGAAGACCCGGGCCGGGCGTGGCGTGTCGGGCGCGGTCGACCATTTCCCGAGCACTCTGGGGTTCGACTTCAGCGGCATCGTCGTGAAGGCGCCGTACGAGGCGCACCCTCTCCCTCCCGGCACCGAGGTCTTCGGCATGGCATCCTTCCCGCGCTCGGGGGGCTCGTACGCGGAGTACGTCGTCGTGCCTTCGCTCTCGGTAGCGCGCAAGCCGCCGTCGCTGTCGCACGTGGAGGCCGCGGGCGTTCCGCTGGCGGCCCTCACGGCGTGGGGTCTTGTCGTCGAGACCGCCCACGCCCACGAGGGCCAGCGCGTGCTCATCCACGCCGGCTCGGGCGGCGTCGGCCATTTCGCTGTGCAGCTCGCGGCCTACTTCGGCGCCCACGTGACCGCCACCGGATCGGCCGCGAACCTGCCGTGGCTGCGCGAGCTCGGCGCCTCCGTCGTCATCGACTACGCCACCACCCGCTTCGAAGACGTCGTCGGGGAGGTCGATGTCGTCATCGATCTCGTCGGCAACGCGCACGACGACACCGGCACGCGCTCGCTGACCACACTGCGCCGCGGAGGCCTCTACGTCATGGTGCCCACCGGCGCATGGCCCGAGTATGCCGCCGCGGCCGCCGCGGCCGGAGTGCGTGCCACCTCGTACAAGGTCATCCCCGACGGCGGCGTTCTCGCCACCCTCGCGCGACTCCTCGAATCAGGCGCCATCCAGGTGTACGTCGACCGCGTCTTCGACCTCGCCGACGCCGGCGCTGCGCACACCGAGCTGGAGCGCGGGCACAGCCGCGGAAAGGTCGTGCTCCGGGTCAGCGACCTCTGACACTCACCGGGAGTCGGATGCCGTGAGCACACGGCGCCCGTGCCGGGCCACCTCCTCGGCGATCGAGTCGAGGAGGGCGGAGCGGAGGTTCCACTGCTGCCAGGTGAGCGGCACGTCGACAGGCGCTCCGCCGAGCGCCACCAGCCGGCCGTCGGCGAGGCCACGCTCCGACTGCACGCGCGGCAGCAGCCCCCACCCGAGCCCGAGGCCGACCGCGGTGGCGAAGTCGTGGGAGGCGGGAACGTAATGACGAGGTCCGTCGCCGGGAGCCCCGAGCGCGTCGAGCCACCGTCGCTGCAGGTCGTCGCGGCGGTCGAAGTCGACGCGCGGGGCGAGGGCGAGCTCCTCGGGCCGCGGCACCCCGCCGTCCCGGCTCATCGGCAGCCATCGCGACGCGAAGGCGGGCGTCGCCACCGCCTCGTACCGCATCGTGCCGAGCGGCACCACGCGGCATCCTGCCACCGGCTCGGCCCGCGAGGTCACCGCTCCCATCACAGCTCCCGACTCCAGGAGGGACGCGGTGAAGTCCTGATCGTCGCGATGGATGTCGAAATCGACCGGATGCCGTTGCGAGAGCGCGGCGAGCGGCTCCAGGAACCACGTGGCGAGCGAGTCGGCGTTGACGGCGAGCGGCACAGTCGTGCGTGACTCCTCGGCGCCGAGGTCGCGCAGCGCGTCGTGCTCGAGGAGCGTGACCTGGCGGGCGTAACGGACGACGGCGTGGGCGGCGTCGGTGGGCCGCACCGGCTTGGCCCGCACGAGCAGCACCCGGCCGACCTGTTCTTCGAGCGCTTTGATGCGCTGGCTGACCGCGGACGGGGTGATGTGGAGACGACGGGCGGCGGCATCCAGGCTCCCCTCGTCGAGAACGGTCGCGAGCGTGCGCGCGAGGTCAGTGGACAGGAACATAAGTCGAGCTTACGCATGTGAAGATGCGTGAGCTGGTCTTGATCATCACGGGGCGTTAGCGTCGAGGGGTGTTCGCCTCACTCGTCGCCGGTTTCGGGCTCGGGCTGTCGCTCATCGTCGCGATCGGTGCGCAGAACCTCTTCGTGCTGCGACAGGGTGTCCGACGAGAGCACGTGCTGGCCGTCGCGCTCGTGTGCGCACTGTCCGACGCGGCGCTCATCGCCGTCGGCGTCTCCGGGCTCGGGCTGGCCTTGCAGGCGGCGCCGTGGCTCATCGTCGTCGTGCGGTGGGCAGGGTTCGTCTTCCTGCTCGCCTACGGCATCCTCGCCGCTCGACGCGCATTCGGCCCGGCACAGGCCTTCGAACCGGACATCGACGAATCCGCCCCCGCCACGGGGCGCCCGAACCAGACCGCCCGCACGGCCACCCGTCTCGCGCCCGTGCTGCTCACCTGCCTCGCTCTCACGTGGCTGAACCCGCACGTATACCTCGACACCGTGTTCCTGCTCGGATCGGTCGCCAGCACACACGGCGAACTCCGCTGGTGGTTCGCGGCCGGCGCTGCCACCGCGAGCCTCGCCTGGTTCTTCGGGCTCGCCTTCGGCGCCCGCTACCTCGGGCGGTGGCTGTCGGCGCCGCGGGCCTGGCGCATCCTCGACGGGCTCATCGCGGTGGTGATGATCTCGATCGCCGTGAGCCTCGTCTGGCCGTGACCGCCCGGCGACTCACGAGCCGTCGATCTGACGCCTGCGCGCCACCACGAGCGCCTGGATGGTCTCGTCGGGAAGAGGCGACGACGGGTCGATCCGGATCGTGCCCTTGGCCGTCTCGATGCCCTCCAGGAGGTCGGAGACCTCGATGATCGCGGCGGGACTGAACGGGTAGAGGCCGATGTGCTTCTTCGCGCGCATGAGGGACAGCAGCGGCCTGCCGCGGTAGGTGAGCGCCGGCATCCCGTACCCGAGGCCCTGCTCCGCCTCCGGCACGACCGCGCGGGCGGCGTCGTACGCGCGCGCGATCATCGCCGCATCGTGTTCGTCGAGCCCTGCCAGATAGTCGTCGATCGTGCCCATAGCGGCATCCTGTCAGTCGAGACAGCGGAGGGCGAGCTCTCGCGGCACGCTGCTGGATGGGGAGTCGGCCTCGCGGCACTGGGCCCCGGATGCCAGGATGAGCCTCATGAGGCGCGTGCACGTGATCGTCAGCGGCGGGGTGCAGGGTGTCGGCTACCGCTACACGATGCGCATGATCGCGCGCGAGCAGGGGGTCGCGGGCTGGGTGCGCAACCGCCGCGACGGCACGGTCGAGGCGGAGTTCGAAGGCGCCGACCCCGACGTCGATGCGGTGCTGGCGTGGATGGCCGAGGGGCCGCCCGGGGCGGCGGTGCGATCGGCTCAGGTCACCGACATGACGCCGCTCGGGGTGGACGCGACCAAGGCCGGGTTCGAGGTGCGCCGCGATCGGTGAGTCGCGACAGCGATCGGACGAGCGCGGGAACGACGAAGGGGCCCCACCCGGAGGTGGAGCCCCTTCGCGTGTCTGACGATCGTCAGGCGAGCGTGTTGACGTCCAGCGGGATGCCGGGGCCGAACGTGGTCGACACGGCGCCCTTCTGGATGTAGCGGCCCTTCGAGCTCGACGGCTTCAGACGCACGATCTCTTCGAGAGCGGCGTTGAAGTTCTCTGCGAGCTGCTCGGCGGTGAAGGAGGCCTTGCCGACGACGAAGTGCACGTTGGCGTGCTTGTCGACACGGAACTCGATCTTTCCACCCTTGATCTCCTCCACGGCCTTGGCCGGGTTGGGGGTCACGGTGCCGGTCTTGGGGTTCGGCATGAGGCCACGGGGACCGAGGACCTTGCCGAGTCGACCGACCTGGCCCATGAGCTCGGGCGTCGAGACGGCCGAGTCGAACGCGGTCCAGCCGCCGGCGACCTTCTCGATGAGCTCGGCGCCGCCGACCTCGTCCGCACCCGCGGCGATGGCGGCCTCGGCCGCCGCGCCGGTGGCGAAGACGATGACGCGGGCGGTCTTGCCCGTGCCGTGCGGCAGGATGACCGTGCCGCGGACCATCTGGTCGGCCTTGCGCGGGTCGACCGCGAGCTTCAGCGCGACCTCGACCGTGGAGTCGAACTTCTTCGAGCCGGTCTCCTTGGCGAGGGCGACGGCCTCGTTGGACGTGTAGAACTTGTCGCGGTCGATCTTGGCCGCGGCTGCTTCGTAAACCTTGGACTTAGCCATGTGCGTGTTCCCCTCAGTCCTCAACCGTGATGCCCATGGAACGGGCGGTGCCGGCGATGATCTTCGAGGCGGCCTCGATGTCGTTCGCGTTCAGGTCGGGCTGCTTGGTCTCGGCGATCTGACGCACCTGCTCCTTGGTGAGCTTGGCCACCTTGGTGGTGTGCGGCGTCGCGGAGCCCTTCTGCACGCCCGCTGCCTTCTTGATGAGCTCCGCCGCCGGCGGGGTCTTCAGGATGAAGGTGAAGCTGCGGTCTTCGTAGACGGTGATCTCGACGGGGATGACGTTGCCGCGCTGCGACTCGGTCGCCGCGTTGTACGCCTTGCAGAACTCCATGATGTTGACGCCATGCTGACCGAGCGCGGGGCCGATCGGCGGCGCCGGGTTGGCGGCTCCGGCGTTGATCTGGAGCTTGATCAGGCCGGTCACCTTCTTCTTCGGTGCCATAGTTTTCCTTCTGTCGAGCACCCGTGCGCTGTGGGCGCAGCGGGCGCGCTTCCACGATCAGGCGGATCCTGAAGGTGGTGGGTTCGTCGCGCGACGGGCGCGCAACCTCTCGATTCTACCCGATGCCGCTGCATCCGGCATCCGCTCTCCGCACAGGGCGAGGAGCGGAAATGACGAACGGGACGACCGCGTGGATCGTCCCGCTCGCGCTCCGCGGCCCAGACGGACCGGCGGTACGTGTGTCAGAGCTTGGTGACCTGGTCGAACGAGAGCTCGACGGGGGTCTCGCGCTCGAAGAGCGACACCAGCACGGTGAGCTTGCCGCTCTCGGGCTTGATCTCGCTGATCGTGCCCGGCAGGCCCGCGAACGAGCCTTCCTTGATCGTGATGGTCTCGCCCACTTCGAAGTCGACCTCCGCGGGGATGCTGCGGGCCTGCGTGGCCTGGCCCTTCGCGGCGCCGCCCTTCGCGGGGGCGACCTCGTTGACCTGCACGAGCGACTTCAGCATGTTGAACGCCTCTTCGAAGCGCAGCGGAGTCGGGTTGTGCGCGTTGCCCACGAAGCCGGTCACGCCCGGCGTGTGACGGACGACCGACCAGGTGTCTTCGTTGAGCTCCATGCGCACGAGCACGTAGCCGGGGATCCGGACGCGCGTGACCATCTTGCGCTGACCGTTCTTGATCTCGACGACGTCCTCCATGGGGACCTCGACCTGGTAGATGTCCTCTTCGACCTCGAGCGTCGACTTGCGCTGCTCGATGTTGGCCTTCACCTTGCGCTCGAAGCCGGCGTAGGAGTGGATGACGTACCACTTGCCCGGGAGGCTGCGCAGCTCGGCGCGGAAAGCCTCGTACGGGTCGAGGTCGGCGGCATCCGCCGTCTCGTCTTCGTCATCTCCCAGCTCGGGACCGTCGTAGGGGGTGACCTCGTCGGCGGCCTTGGCGGCGGCCTCGGCCTCCTCCTCGGCGAGAGAGTCGTTCAGCACCTCGGCGGCAGCCTCCGCCTCGGCGGTGTCGTCGATCTCGAGTGCGTCGTTCACGATGGCATCCGCCTCCGGGTCGCTGATTTCGATGTCGTCGAGGTCGGAGTCGTCGACGTCGTCCTCGCCGTTCTCGTCGACGATGTGGACGGCGACGTGCTCCGCGGGCTCCACCGAGCGCTCTTGGCCGGCGAGGTAGTTGCCCTCCTGGGCCTCGTCGTCCTCGCTGGACTGCTCTGCAGCGGTCGCCCAGTCGGCGTCGTCGACATACTTCTCAGACAATTGCCTTCTCTTCCATTGGATGGTCGGATGCCGTCATCCGCGGGGCGACGAGCGTGCGGGGGAATCCGCTCAGCTCGGCACGCCGAAGACGACTTCGACGACCCAGGTGAACAGCAGGTCGAGTCCGTAGACCACGGCCATCATCACGACGACGAAGCCGAGGACGACCGCCGTGAACTTACCCAGCTCCTGACGGGTCGGAGTGACGACCTTGCGAAGCTCGGCGAAGACCTGGCGGATGAACAGGGCGATGCGCTGGAAGAAGTTCAGCTTCTTCTCGCGAGTGGCGCCACCGACCGCGACGACCTCGCCGTTCGCCTCATCCTGGACCATGTACCCACCTGTATGACTTCTCACGCCAGCTCGGTGCTGACGCGCTGTGTCAGCGTGGACGCTGACGCGCAGGGCGGACAGGAATCGAACCTGCAACCTGCGGTTTTGGAGACCGCTGCTCTGCCAATTGAGCTACCGCCCTAGGTTGTTACCCGGGTGTGCAGCCGAAGCCTCACGACCCCGGGTGCCCACACCTCCACCGTAGACGCTCTGGGAGACGTCAAGACCCGAAGGCACGGCGAAAGAATGCAGACAACTGCGCCTTCGAGTGTACGGCATGGCTCGACCCGGCGCGAATCACGCCGACCCCCACGAGCCCTGCTCAGTACTGCTGGACGCCGTAGCGATCCGGCTCCTCACCGCGCTGAAAAGCCCGGCCGGAGAGCGAATCGGGGGTGATGCGCACGTAGTTGTACTTGAGCGTCGGAATCCACGGTCGCAGCGGCAGGGCGTCAGCGGCCTCGACCTCCGCGCTCGTGTCGAGGCGCCGCGCCTTGCCGCGCACGACGACACTCCACGCATCATCGTCGGTGTGGTGATCGACCTCGAACAGCACCTCGTCGTGGATCGTCAACTCGGTGAGCTTGCTGCCCTCGGCCGTGCGGAAGACGATGTCCCGACCGTCGACCACGTAGTTGACGGGGAAGATGTCGAGCACGCCCGCCGCCTGCGACACCAGCCGCCCGAGCTGCTGCGTCGACAGCCGGTCGAGGCACTCCTGGTCGTCGAGATACGAGATCACTCCACCCATGTCATCCATGGCTCCATTCTTCCGCTCGCGCCTCGTCGCCGGAAGCCCCATCGGCCGCGGCACAGCGTGCTGTGTCCGGCGCGGAGAACACGGATGCCGGGCGCACACGGCACCCGGCATCCGATCAGCCTCTCGGCGTCAGCTCGTCACGCGACGCGGATGAGCTTCTTGTTGACGAACTCGTCGGCGGCCAGCAGTCCCATCTCACGACCGGTGCCGCTGCGCTTCACGCCGCCGAACGGCAGCGCGGGCTCGTCGGCCAGCACGAGGTTCACGTAGACCATGCCCGCCTCGATCTGGTTCGCGACGCGCTCGGCCTGCTCGGCGTCGGTCGTGAACACGTAGGAGCCCAGGCCGAACGGCGTGCCGTTGGCGACCTCGATGGCCTCCTCCTCGCTCGAGACCCGGTACACGGTGCCGACCGGGCCGAAGAACTCCTCACGGTAGGCGTCCATCTCGGGCGTCACGCCGGTGAGCACCGTCGGGTGGTAGAACGCGCCGTCGCGCACGCCTCCGGCCACGAGCGTCGCGCCCTGGGCGACAGCCCGGTTCACCTGCTCCTCGAGGCGCTCGGCGGCCGTGAGCGACGAGAGGGGTCCGAGCACGGTGTCCTCCGCGAAGGGGTCGCCCACCTTCGCCGCCGTCATGGCCGCGGTGAACTTCTCGAGGAAGGCGTCGTACAGGTCATCGATGACGATGAAGCGCTTGGCCGCGTTGCACGACTGGCCGGTGTTGTCGAGCCGCGCCTCGACGCCCGCCTGCACGGCGGCATCGAGATCGTCGGTCGACAGGAGGATGAACGGGTCGGAGCCGCCGAGCTCGAGCGCCACCTTCTTGAGGTGACGACCCGCGATCTCCGCCACCGCGGCGCCTGCACGCTCCGAGCCGGTGACCGAGACGCCCTGCACGCGCGGGTCGGCGATCACAGCCGCCGCCTGCTCGTTGGTCAGGCGCACGTCGGCGTAGGCCCCCGCCGGGAAGCCCGCATCGGCGTAGATCTGCGCGATGGCGGCCGCCGACTCCGGGCACTGCGGAGCGTGCTTGAGGAGGATCGTGTTGCCGAGGGCCAGGTTCGGAGCGGCGAACCGCGCCACCTGGTAGTACGGGAAGTTCCACGGCATGATCCCCAGCAGCACACCCAGCGGCGCCTTGCGGATGATCGCCGTGCCCTGCCCGTCGATGTTCAGCGGCGTGTCACCGGTGATGGCATCGATGTGGTCGGCGTAGTACTCCGTGATGTCGGCGGCGAAGTCGACCTCGCCCTCCGCGGCGGCCAGCGGCTTGCCCATCTCGCGGACGATGATGGCCGCGAGCTCGTCGCGGCGCTCACGGTGCAGGCGGGCGACGTTGCGGATCAGCTCCGCCCGCTGCGCCGGGGTCGTGGACCGGCCCCACGACCGGTACGCCTCGTCGGCGGCGGCGATGGCCGCCTCGACCTCGGCGTCGCTGGTCGTCGGATACGTCGCGAGCGTCTCCCCGGTGGCCGGGTTTACGACGGCATAGTCGCTCATGGTGCTCCTTTGCTTCCGGTCAGTCGACCGGGATCAGCGTGTACTTGGTGGACAGATACTCGTGGATGCCTTCCAGTCCGCCCTCGCGGCCGACGCCGGACTGCTTGACGCCACCGAACGGTGCCGCCGCGTTGGAGACGACACCGACGTTCAGTCCCATCATGCCGGTCTCGAGCCGATCGATCATGCGGTGGCCGCGGGCGAGGTCCTGCGTGAACACGTACGACACCAGGCCGTACTCCGTGTCGTTGGCCAGCCGGACCGCCTCGTCCTCGTCGGAGAACGTGGCGATCGCGAGCACCGGTCCGAAGATCTCCTCGCGGAGGATGGCGCTGCCTGCGGCGACGCCGCTGACGACGGTCGGCTCGTAGAAGGTGCCGGGTCCGTCGGGGGCGGCGCCACCGGTGAGGAGCGAGGCGCCGCGCGACACGGCATCCTGCACGAGCTCATCGGCCTTGGCGACCGCCTTCTCGTCGATGAGCGGTCCGATCTGGACGCCGTCCTCGGTGCCGCGGCCGAGCTTCATCGCGTTCACGCGCTCGGTGATGCGGCGGGCGAACTCGTCGGCGACCGACTCGTGCACGATGAACCGGTTGGCGGCGGTGCAGGCCTGACCGATGTTGCGGAACTTCGCCGCCATCGCCCCCTCCACGGCCTTGTCGAGGTCGGCGTCGTCGAAGACGACGAACGGCGCGTTGCCGCCGAGCTCCATCGACACCCGCAGCACGCCCTCGGCGGCCTGTGCGATGAGCTTGCGGCCCACCTCGGTGGAGCCCGTGAACGACAGCTTGCGCAGGCGCGGATCGGCGATCACCGGCGCCGACGTGCCCGACGACCGCGTCGTGGTGAACACGTTGACGACACCGGCAGGAAGACCCGCCTCCACGAGGAGCTTCACGAAGAAGAGCGTCGTGAGCGGCGTGAGCTCCGGCGGCTTGATGACCACGGTGCACCCGGCTGCCAGCGCAGGGGCGATCTTGCGGGTGGCCATCGCGAACGGGAAGTTCCACGGCGTGATGAAGAACGACGGACCCACCGGGCGCTGCGAGACGACCATGCGGCCCGTGCCCTCGGGGTTCAGTCCGTAACGGCCCGCGATGCGCACGGCCTCCTCGCTGAACCAGCGCAGGAACTCGCCGCCGTAGGTGACCTCGCCGCGCGCCTCGGCGAGCGGTTTGCCCATCTCGAGGGTCATGAGCAGTGCAAGGTCCTCACGGTGCTCCTGCACGAGGTCGAAAGCGCGGCGGAGGATGTCGCTGCGCGTGCGGGGCGGGGTCGCAGCCCACTCCTCCTGCGCGGCGACGGCGGCGTCGAGGGCGCGCACGGAGTCTTCGGGACCGGCATCCGCGATCTCGAGGAGCGTGTCGCCCGTGGCCGGGTCCTTCACCGGGAAGGTGGCTCCGGTGGAGATCCACTCGCCTCCGATGAACAGTCCGGTGGGCACCTGTGCGAGCAGGGCCTGCTCGGTTTCGCGGCTCATCGGGCCGCCTCCTTTCGACGACGCAGGCTCGCCGGCGCCTCCATCGTGAGGGTCTCCCCACGGAAGAAGGCGGGTCGACGGATGGCCTGCCAGATCATGATGACGATGCCCACTCCGATGATGAGCAGTCCGAGGATTCCCACGAGGCCGACCCCGCCGATCTCCGAACCGCTGCCGTAGGCGGGGTCCATCGAGTCGATGAGGGTCGTGACGAACAGCACCGCGAGGATGCCGCCGCCGACGAGCGGGAACAGGAAGGTGAAGAAGAACGATCGGGCCGAGTCGAACCACTGCTTGCGGAAGTACCACACGCACGCGAACGCGGTGAGGCCGTAGTAGAAGCAGATCATCATGCCGAGCGACAGGATCGTGTCGCTCAGCACGTTGTTGCTGACCACACGCATGACGGCGTAGAACACCGATGCGACGACGGCCGACACGATCGTGGCGAAGCCGGGCGTGAAGAACCGGGGGCTGACGCTCGCGAACTTGTCGGGGAGCGCCTTGTAGTGCCCCATCGCCAGGAGCGTCCGCGCAGGGCCCACGGCCGTCGACTGCAGCGACGCGGCCGAGCTCGACAGCACGGCGAGCGAGACGAGGAACGCGAGCGGACCGAGGATCGGATCGGACAGCGCGAAGAACACGTTGTCGGAGATCTCCTCGTTGCCGAGCCCGTACTCTCCCGTGCCGACGCCGGCGAACATCATGAGCCCGATGGAGATCATGAGGTAGAGCGCCACGACGAGGATGACCGTGACCATGGCGGCACGACCCGGCGTGCGATCGGGGTCCTTGGTCTCCTCGTTCATGGTGAGGACGACGTCCCAGCCCCAGAAGATGAAGATCGACAGCGACAGACCTGCGGCGATGGCGCTGAACGACTCGACCTCGAACGGGTTGAACCACGACCAGTCGAAGGCGAGGTGCTCGATCGCGTCGCCGCTGAGGCTCTTGACGATCGCGACGGTCGCGAACAGCACGAGCACGACGACCTGGAAGCCGACGAGCACGTACTGGAACTTCTGCGTCGTCTGCATGTCGCGGTACGACACGAGCGTCGCCCCCAGCATGAAGAGCAGACACACGGTGACGTTGATGATCGGGACGGCCGCCAGATCGGCGATGCCCGGCTGCCCGGTGATCTGCGAGATCAGCAGGAACAGGAAGTCGACGGCGATGCCGGCGAGGTTGGAGAGCACGATGACCGTGGCCGCCACGAGGCCCCACCCGGTCATCCACCCGATCCACGGACCGAACGCCCGCACACCCCACGTGAAGCTCGTGCCCGAGTCGGGCATCATCCGGTTGAGCTCGCGATAGCCGAAGGCGACCAGCAGCATCGGGATGAAGCCGATGAGGATGACGGCGGGCACCTGCACGCCCACGGCCGAGACCGTGGGGCCGAGGGATGCGGTGAGGGTGTAGGCCGGGGCGATGGTGGAGATGCCGATGACGACGGCACCGATCATGCCCACCGTGCCCGCACTCAGGCCCTTCTTCGAGATGCCGCCGGTGAGCGCCTCACCGGTCGCGGCGGGGCCTGACTGGGTCATGCGGAGACCCCTTCCTTGTGACGCGTGCGCGGAACGACGATGACCGGCACGGGGACTTCGTGGAGCATCTTGGCGGCGGTGGAGCCGAGGAACAGCCGGCGCGGCTGGGCGAGACGGCTGGAGCCGGCCACGAGCACTTCGCCGGGCTGCCAGTCGAGGTGCGCGACGGCATCCTCGATGCTCTCACCCTCGGCGACGACCACCTCGGCGTCGATGTTCGCGGGCAGGCTCGCCTTGGCCGCGGCGAGCACCTCGTCGACCTCCGTCGTGCCCGACAGCCGGATGGCGCCGGTGTCGGCAGACGGCGGCAGGTCGACGGTGAGCAGCGACAGCAGACGCATCGGCACCCCGGCCGCCTGGGCGAGGGATGCCGCGTCCTCCATCAGCACGTCGGCGCCCGGCCGCGTGCCGACGGCGACCGTCAGCCGTGTGATGCCGGTGTCGGCCGCGATCTTGCGC
The DNA here is from genome assembly GCA_023431405.1 of Actinomycetes bacterium. GTDB lineage: Bacteria > Actinomycetota > Actinomycetes > Actinomycetales > Microbacteriaceae > Microbacterium. The sequence goes on along the minus strand of JAEYVZ010000063.1, from coordinate 1,919 downwards.
GCCCCTCGCGGCACGAGCGCCACGGGCACGTCGGAGGAGTGGAGGAGCTCGGTGGTGGTCGTTCCCAGGCGATGGCGTCCGCGGGAGCCGCCGTCGGCGGCGCCGACGACGATGCACGAGGCCGCCAGCTCGCCGGCGATCGCGATGAGGCCTTCCGCGAACGAATCGGCCGTCCGCACGTGCGCGTGGGCGACGACATCCGCCGGCACCCGGTCGATCGCTGCGGCGATCCATTGCTGCGCCTGCTCGCGCAGGTAACGGTGGTACGAGGCGTCGGGCGGGGTGATGACGCTGCGGCCCTCCGAGGGGAGCACCACGACGACGTCGAGCACCGCGTCGGTCGCGGCGGCCAGCCGGGACGCGAACGCGACGGCATCCCTGCCCGTCTTGGTCGCCGTGTACCCGACGACGACGTGACCGGTCATGACCGCAGCTCCGCGACGATCTGGTCGGCGACGAGCCGGCCCATGCGGATGGCGCCGTCGACGTGCTGGTAGCCGGCCCCGGCCATGTCGCTGCAGGCGAACCGGATCGGACCGACGGCGCTGCGCAGATGGGCGCCGTAGCGGTGGAGGCCGCCGAGGTCGAAGCTCGCCGCGTACGCGCCGCGCGTCCACTCCTCCGAGCCCCAGTCGCTCTCGTAGTACACGACGGGGTTCTTCGCCTCAGGTCCGTAGTAGTGCGAGAGCGACTCCAGGATGCGCTCCTTGCGCTCCTCGGCGCTCAGCGTGAACAGGTCGTCGGCGTTGCGGTCGGAGACGAAGCCGACCAGCGTGCCGCGCTCGTCACCGTGGTTGGTGTTGTCGTACGCCTCGTGCGACAGCTCGTAGGGGCTGAACGCGGTGCCCGACAGGCCCTGTTCCCGCCAGAACGGACGGTCGTAGACGGCGTGCACCTTGATCACGAAGCCCATGGAGATGTGCTGGTGCATCTGGTGCTGGAGGCGCGGGAGCGCCGGAACGAACGAGATGCGGTTGTACAGGATCGGCGCGAGGGCGAGGACGACCTGCCGTGCGTGGACCGTCATGCCGTCGCTGGTGACGGTGACGGTGCCGCGCTCGGCATCCGACCATTCGATCGAACGCACCGGCTGGTTGAGGAAGACATCGGCGCCGAGCCGCTCGGCCAGCAGCAGCGGCACCTGCTGGAGCCCGCCGACGACCCGCTTGTCGAGGATGAAGTCAGCGTCGACCAGGTGCGAGTACGACCCGGCGGATGCCGCCATGAGCAGCGACTGGAGCAGCGAGAACGCGTGCGTCGGCTTGGTGAGCATCGCCGACCCGGTGGCGAAGGCGAGGTTTCGCACCGCCTCATCGTCGTCGGTCTGCGCCCGCAGCCAGGCATCCCACGAGATGCTGTCCCACTCGGCCGCCTTCGGGTGCTCCCACGGCCGGTCGGGGTCGATCTCGGCGACCATCGCGTCGAGCCGCTCCGTGATCTCGGCGATCGCGCGCTCCGTCTCGGCGGAGACGGGGAACATCTCGCCCGTGAAGCGTGTGGCCGTGCCGTCGGGCCCGACGTAGACGCTGTCGCCCTCGCGGTAACGGGAGTAGGTCTCCAGGCCCAGCTCGTCGAGTGTGTCGATGAGCGCGTCTTGGTCGGGCGAGACCCACTGACCGCCGATCTCGAGCATCGCGCCGTCGATGACGTCGGTCCACAGGCGGCCGCCGACGCGGTCGCGAGCCTCGAGCACGGCGACCGACAGCCCTGCCTTCTTCAGCTGGTTGGCGGCGGTGAGGCCGGCGGCACCGGCTCCCACGATGACGACGTCTCGCGTGATCTCACTCATGCGTCGGGTACTCCTTCGTATCTCTGGGGACGGACTGGCAGTGCCTCCGGCTCCGGGTTCGTCCCGTGAGCCTGCGGCTCCGGGTTCGTCCCGTGAGCCTGCGGCTCCGGGTTCGTCCCGTGAGCCTGCG
>JAEYVZ010000042.1 GCA_023431405.1 Actinomycetes bacterium | reverse complement strand
CCCGAGGTTGAGCCTCGGGTTTTCACAGCAGACGCGACAAACCGCCTACGAGCTCTTTACGCCCAATAATTCCGGATAACGCTTGCGCCCTACGTATTACCGCGGCTGCTGGCACGTAGTTAGCCGGTGCTTTTTCTGCAGGTACCGTCACTTTCGCTTCTTCCCTGCTAAAAGAGGTTTACAACCCGAAGGCCGTCGTCCCTCACGCGGCGTTGCTGCATCAGGCTTTCGCCCATTGTGCAATATTCCCCACTGCTGCCTCCCGTAGGAGTCTGGGCCGTGTCTCAGTCCCAGTGTGGCCGGTCACCCTCTCAGGCCGGCTACCCGTCGACGCCTTGGTGAGCCGTTACCTCACCAACAAGCTGATAGGCCGCGAGCTCATCCCTGACCGAAATTCTTTCCAGCTGCTGAAGATGCCTTCGCAGCTCGTATCCGGTATTAGACGCCGTTTCCAGCGCTTATCCCAGAGTCAGGGGCAGATTGCTCACGTGTTACTCACCCGTTCGCCACTGATCCAGCAGAGCAAGCTCCGCTTTCACCGTTCGACTTGCATGTGTTAAGCACGCCGCCAGCGTTCATCCTGAGCCAGGATCAAACTCTCCGTAAAGAAATGTTGCTACGATCAGCCGGAATAAGGCCGAAGTAGCGAGTTTGATCTGACCAAAGGGATGTCATTGCTGACTATCCGTTGCCGGCACCGAAGTGCCGGTCTTTGATCCAAAGGAATCTCATTCAGCCGAAGCTGAATCGAGGTTATTTGGCATTTGACAAGTGCACGCTGTTGAGTTCTCAAGGATCGGATGCTCCTGCTGTCTGGCCTCTCAGCCTCGCCCGCAGGGCAACTTCTCTATCTTATTCTTCGTTTTCCGCTTGTCAAATCGGCGTTTTCCGAGTGAATCGGACGCGCCGAAGACGCGCTTCTCACGAAGATCGAGGAGTGGTTCGAAGCGATCCCGGCCTGTCGGCCTGTCCGCTCCGGACAACTTCTCTATCTTATCTCTCTCGCTCAGCCTGTCAAATCGGCCGCTGTGACTGTTATTTGGCGTCTCCAGCAGCACTCATCGATTGCTTCGAGGAGTGAGATCCATCCTAGACCAGAGGTCTTGTTCTCTCTAGGAGAGGTTTGGGATGGTGGTTCTCCGCTTGAGGGGGCGAGGCCTTCCGGCCTTCTCGCTCTTCCCTGTGGGGCGAACAAGTAATAAGTTACGTGGGTTCCGGGGATCGGGCAAATCCAGACTGCATCCCGGGCGTGTCGCGCCGTGTTTCCGCGGAATTCCGCCAATCCTGGGTTGCCACGCCTCACGACGAACGCGTCACGCGTACCGTCAGGTCATGGCACACCGACCTGATCACGGCTCCCCCGTGCCCCTTTCGGCGCGCACCGCCGTCGCCCGCCTGGCCGAAGCCAGCGTCTCGGCTGCCTCCGCCGCAGCCGCTGCTCTGACAGGTGCGGCCACCGTCCCCCTCGACGGGATGCGCATCGCCGTGGCCTACTCGAGCGAACGGTGGCTCCGTGTGGCGGGCGACCGGCCCACAGCCTTCGCGCCGCTGTCGGGATTCTTCCCGACGCTCGACGGCTGGGTGCGCACACACGGCAACTACCCCCACCACGCGCGCGCCCTCACGAAGGCACTCGGCGTGCGCACCCCACAGGACCCGGCCGACATCGTCACGGTGAAGACGGAGGTGGCGGCACGTCTGCACGAGATGCCGTCGACGCTCGCGGCCCAGCGGGTCACCGCGGCCGGCGGACTGTGCGTGGCGGTCGCTCCCGAGGATCCTGACACCGACGCCCGTCTCCGGGCCACTCCCCTCGTCCGCACCACCGCGCACAGCAGCGCACCGGCGACGGCGACGGCTGCCGGTCCGGCAACCGCTCCCCTGTCCGGCATCCGGATACTCGACCTCACCCGCGTCATCGCGGGTCCCGTCGCGACGCGGACCCTCGCGCTGCTCGGCGCCGACGTGCTCCGTATCGACGACCCGCACCTGCCCGAGCTCCCGTGGCAGCACCTCGACACCGGCCATGGCAAGCGCTCGACGCTGCTCGACCTGCGTGGCCCCACCGACCGGGCGCGGTTCGACGAGCTTCTGGACACCGCCGATGTCGTCGTGCTCGGCTACCGGCCGCGCGGCCTCGATGCCCTCGGCCTGTCACCCGCCGAACTCGTCGCCCGCAGGCCCGGCCTGATCGTCGGTCGGCTGAGCGCCTGGGACGACCCCGACCGCCGCGGGTTCGACTCACTCGTCCAGGCGGCGTGCGGCATCGCGTCGGTCGAAGGATCCGGGCACGCCCCCGGAGCCCTCCCGGTGCAGGCGCTCGACCACAGTGCCGGCTATCTGCTCGCCGCTGAGATCATGACGCTTCTGCGCCGGCGCGCCGCCGAAGGCGGGTCCTGGCTCGCCGAGACGAGTCTCCGGCGCATCGCCGCCGAACTGCTCGGGCTCCCACGCGAACCCGATCCGCCCCCGGTCTCCCCGATCGATCCCACCGGGCACCTGCAGGAGTTCATCGTCGACGGAACCCCGCTGACGACGTCGGCGCCCGCGATCGCCTACGAGGGCGCCCCCACCGTCTTCGCTCCCCCTCGCACGTGGGGAAGCGACCTGCCTCACTGGCTCCCGCGCCCCTGAAGATCCGGGGCCTCGCGGGACACCGATGGAGAACCGGTCGGACGCCGACGACGAAGCACGACCACGGCGCACAGCGCGAGAGTCACCAGCGCCCACACCGCACACGCCGGCGGGAGCACCCGGTACCCCAGGTGCGCAGGCGTGAAGTCGTCGCGGAACGGACCCAGCACGGCGAGACCGACGAACCACGCGATCGCCAGGATCAGCGGGAGCGTCACCAGCCAGACGACACGGACGGCATCCGGGAGCACACGATGAAGCGTCGAGACCGCGCGCCGGCGCCACCACAGCAGTCCGTACACGGCGAGGACCCCGAGGCCCAGGATGCCGGACCCGTACTGCAGCCACTTGTAGCCGAGGAGCGGCCCCCACTCCTGGTCGAGGACGGGCACCACCGCGACACCCCAGCGCGCCTCATGCGTGAAGGCATCCCACACGACATGCGTGAGCGCGCCCACCAGCGCGGACACCACGATCACCGCGGCCAAGGCGGCGTCGGCCGCGCGCCGACCGGTGGCGGGAAAACGCGTCTCTCGCATCGCCGACCACACGCGAAGTCCCGTCACGTCCCATTCCGCCGGGAGGCGACGGGCGATCGCGGCGGGAAGAAGCTCGCGTGCCGCCGGTCGCAGCAGCGCATACCACCCGAGGAGGAGCACCGCCGCGACGCCGGCCGCCACCAGCGGGTTCGTGTGCGTCAGGTGATACGTCACGGGCGTGCCGCGCACGAAGAGCGGCAGGTCGGGAGCCATCGCGCCGACCGCCACCGCCGCCGGCAGCAGAGGTGTGCGCACGAACGGCAGCGCGACGACGGCATGCGACGGAGTGAACGGCATGGGTGCGAGAGCCGACCGTCAGTCGACGAACAGCCCGGCCAGGGTCTTCTTGCCACGGCGGAGGACGGAGACCCCACCCGGGAGGGCACCCGAGACGACAGCGGAATCGTCGTCGACCTTCGCGCCGTCGAGCGACACCCCGCCCTGCGCGATCGCGCGGCGCGCTTCGCTCAGGCTCGCGACGAGACCGGTCTCCACGAGCGCCGTCGTGACCGCCGCGCCCTTCGCCACACGCGCGTGCGGGAGCTCTTCGAGGGCGGAGCGGAGAGTCGCCGCATCCAGTGACGCCAGATCGCCCTGCCCGAACAGCGCCTCGGATGCCGCGACCACTGCGGCCGTAGCCTCCGCGCCATGCACCGTCGTCGACACCTCGAGCGCCAGCCGCTTCTGCGCCGCGCGGCGGAACGGCTCGGTGCGCACCAGCTCCTCGTACTCCTCGATCTCGGCGCGCGTGAGGAAGGTGAACACCTTGAGGCGCGCGATCACATCGGCGTCATCGGTGTTCAGCCAGAACTGGTACATGCGGTACGGGCTGCACATCTCAGGGTCGAGCCAGATCGCGTTGCCCTCGCTCTTGCCGAACTTCGTCCCGTCGCTGTTGGTGATCAGCGGCGTGCCGATGGCATGCGCGGAGACTCCCTCCACCCGATGGATGAGGTCGGTCCCGCTCGTGAGGTTCCCCCACTGATCGCTGCCGCCGGTCTGCAGGATGCAGCCGTACTGGCGGTACAGCTCGAGGTAGTCGAGCCCCTGAAGGATCTGGTAGCTGAACTCGGTGTAGCTGATGCCGGCGTCAGAGTTCAGGCGAGCGGCGACGGCATCCTTCTTCAGCATCGTGCCGACGCGGTAGTGCTTGCCGATCTCGCGCAGGAAGTCGATCGCGCTCATCGGCGCGGTCCAGTCGAGGTTGTTGACGATGCGGGCGGCGTTCTCCCCCTCGAAGCTCAGGAAGCGCTCGACCTGGCTGCGGAGCCTGGCCACCCAGTCGGCCACCGTCTCGCGCGTGTTGAGGGTGCGCTCCGCCGTGGGCCGAGGGTCGCCGATGAGGCCTGTCGAGCCGCCGACGAGGCCGAGCGGCTTGTGGCCTGCCAGCTGCAGCCGGCGAAGCAGGAGAAGCTGAACGAGGTTTCCGAGGTGAAGGCTCGGCGCGGTCGGATCGAACCCGCAGTAATACGTGACAGGCTCCCCGCCGAGCAGCGCACGCAGCGCTTCCTTGTCGGTGGACACGTGCACCAGGCCACGCCACACGATCTCGTCCCAGATGTTCTCGAAGGAGGGATCGTTGGCCGGCGCGAGGGCGCTCACGACGGATTCAGACACAAGTTCCAGGCTATCAGCGGCGCTCGAGACCTCCCGCCCGTCGGACCGATCAGCGTGCCGCCCACCACACCAGGAAAGCGGCTCCGAAGGCGATCACCCAGCTCACGAGACTGCCGATGAGGAACGTCTCGGCACGGCTGCCGTTCTCTTCGTCATCGCGCGAGATCTCCGGGAATCGCACGATCCCCTTCGCCGCGAACACCGCCGCGATCAGCGTGTACGCCCCCGCGAGGGTGAGCGCGAAGACGATGATGCGCTCGAGCGGGCCGATGAGACGCCCACCCTTCAGCCCCGGCCGCTGCCGCATCGCGACCGCCGCCTCGCGGCCGGAGTCCCGCACGGAGACGCGGGTGCTCTCCCCTTCGGATGCCGGGACGGTCGCCGTGTCGCCGTCGGCCTGCAGGTGCTCGGCGCGCAGCGCGATGCGTACGACGATGTTCGCCGATTCGAGGAGGAAGACCGCCGCGCCGAGCGTCAGCACGAGGACGTCGACCGGCACGGACTGCCCGGGCGCGGGGAGTTCCCAGAGATCGCCGAGGGCGCGTGTGCCCACACGTGGCCCGGCAGCCACCACGGCGACACCGCACAGCACACCCAGAAGACCGACCGGCCACAGGCCTCCGCGGCTTCGACCGTCGGGACCGACGAGCACGACCCAGAGAGCGGCGACGAGCAGCGCGGCGATCGCCCAGACTGCCGCGTCGACGACGATCGCGCCGACGAACAGGGCCACCGCCCCGGCGATGAACCCGATGACACGGCGGCGGCCGGACGAGAACTGCCGGATGAGGTCCGCACCGCCGACGGCGAGGAGAGCGAGAGCGGCGAGGATCATGAGCCGCGTCGTCCCCTGCGGACCGTGAGGGCTGCCCATCCCTCGATCAGCGCCTGGGCGCCGGACGCGGTCAGCGCCTGAGAGACAGCCGACTGGCTGATCCCTTCCGTCGCGGCGAGCTGCTTCTGCGTCTTCTCCGCCAGCCGTCCGTATGTGAGACGCCGCGCACGCTCGCTCATCGCGCCGATGATGTGATCGCGCGAGAGGAGGTAGGCGTTCGCCATCGTCACCAGTGCCCTCATGTGCTCAGCTTCACCGTCCGCGAGCTCGACCCAGGTCCGCGCGCTCGGCGCGTTGCGCTTCTGCAGGGCGTGGACATGCTCGATCGCTGCGCGCGCGGCCCACCAGCCGGGGCCTTCGGGAATCCCGCCGGCGGGACCGGGGACCGTGCCCACGCGCCCGACGCCGATGCCGAAGCGCAGATCGATGCCATCGGGCAGCGCGAGCCTGATGAGGAGCGTCGAGGCGAGCGCGTCGTCGAGAGTCTCGTACATCCCCTGCTGCTCATCGCCCACGACGGGCCGCAGAGGGTGGAGCGCGAGGGGGAATGCCTCCTCGACGTGCTCGATGGCGGCATCCAGCTCGCGCTGGGCGGCCTCCCGGTCGGGCAGGCGCCGGGAGCCGACGATGTCTGCGATGACGGCGATGGTCATGCAGAGAAGTCTAGAGCTTATTTTCTCTGAAAAGAAGACTTTTGCTTATTTCTTGGCGATATCAGTCTGGAGCTGATGATCACCCCTGATCACCCCAGCGCAAGGTCACGCGCCGCCGCCTGCGCGCGAGCCACCAGCTCCGACCGCTGCTCGGCCACCCGCACCGGCGCCGTGCCGCCTGCACCGGTGCGACTGGCCACCGATCCCTCGATCGACAGCACCTCACGCACCGACGGTTCGAGCTGCGGCGACACGGATGCCAGAAGCGCATCATCGGCATCCTCGAGTCCGATTCCGCGCTGCTCACATGCCCGCACGAGCGCGCCCGAGATCTCATGCGCGTCGCGGAACGGCACGCCGCGCTTGACCAGCCACTCCGCCACATCCGTTGCGAGCGAGAACCCCTCCGGTGCGAGCGCCGCCATGCGTTCGGTGTCGAAGCGGAGCGTGGCCACCATGCCGGCGAAAGCAGGAAGCACCACCTCCAGGGTGACGACCGAATCGAACACCGGCTCCTTGTCCTCCTGCAGATCGCGGTTGTACGCGAGAGGCAGCGCCTTGAGAGTCGCCAGCAGACCCGAGAGGTTGCCGATCAGGCGCCCGGCCTTGCCGCGGGCGAGCTCCGCGATGTCGGGATTCTTCTTCTGCGGCATGATGCTCGAGCCCGTCGAGTATCCGTCGTCGAGCGTGACGAAGCCGAACTCGCGCGTGTTCCAGATGATGATGTCCTCGGCGAAGCGCGACAGATCGACGCCGATCATGGCAGCGATGAACGCGAACTCCGCCACCACGTCGCGCGCGGCGGTGCCATCGAGCGAGTTCTCCGCGGGGCGCGCCAGCCCGAGCTCTGCAGCGACCAGCTGCGGGTCGAGACCGAGCGTCGCACCGGCCAGAGCTCCCCCGCCGTACGGCGACACGCTCGCGCGCACCGACCAGTCGCGCAGGCGCTCGAGGTCGCGCACGAGCGGCCACGCGTGCGCCTGCAGGTGATGGGCGAGGAGGATCGGCTGCGCGTGCTGCAGGTGGGTGCGACCAGGCATGATCGCCGCAGGGTGCGACTCGGCCTGCGCCACGACGGCATCCACGACACGAAGAAGGTCACGAGCGATCACCCGCGCGTGATCGAGCAGATACAGGCGCACCAGGGTCGCGATCTGGTCGTTGCGGCTGCGGCCCGCACGGAGCTTGCCGCCCAATTCGGCCCCGACCTCGGCGATGAGCGCCGCCTCGAGCGCTCCGTGCACGTCTTCGTCGCCGGGCTGCGCCACCAGAGAGCCGTCGGTGACCGCCCGGGCGAGCGCGTCGAGCCCGGCGTGCATCCGCTCCTCCTCGTCGGGAGTGAGGTACCCGGCGGCGGCGAGCGCCTTGGCGTGCGCATGAGAACCCGCGATGTCGTAGAGCGCGAGGGCCCAGTCGAAGTGCGTGGAACGGCTCAGCTCCTGAAGCTCAGGGGAAGGTCCCGTCGCGAAACGGGCGCCCCAGAGGGCGCCTTCGTTCGTGCCATGCGCTGCTGAATCGGTCACCGCTCCAGCCTAGCGGCGTCGCGCGGTACCCCCCGGGCCGGTGCCGAGCGCTGCCACCCAGGCGATCAGCCGCTCCATCGGCCCTTGTCCGACGAGCATCGCCCAAGCCGTGCAGGCGACGACCGTCGTGACGACGAACGGCCAGAAGGTCTCGAGGTCGCGGAAGCCCATGAGGTCGGCTGTGCCGCCCAGAAGCGACCACGCTGCGACCGCCCAGGCGACCAGCTGCCCCACGTAGGCGGTCAGCGGCATGGCACCGACCGCGCGGATCGGCAGCACGAACCACGACGCGGGTGTGCGGCACACCAGCAGCGACCCGCCGATCGCCGCGAGAGCGAAGCCACCGGAGCCGACGACTTCGAGCAGGCCGCTCGAATGGGCATCGGCCGTCCACACCTGAGCGACGTAGCCGCCGGCGCTTCCGAGGTCGACCGCCGTCACCGAGTAGCCCACGGCAGACACGAGCGCACCCCCGCCGAGGAGCATCACGGCCGTGCGAAGCCGGCGCAGATCCGAGCGCCCCGCGGCGAGACCGGCGACCACGAACGCGATCCACGTGGTGAAGGGGTAGTGCCACCCGAGCATGAGCGACAGGTCCGAGCCGACGACCCCGTCCCACACCGGGAGCGCATCCCACGCAGGCTGGAGCCACGGCATGACGAGGCCCAGCACCACGGCGAGCGCCCACAGGCTGCGCGCCCGCAGGCGCAGAAGAGGAAGCGCGAGCAGGAACAGCACCGCATAGGCGGGAAGGATGACGTACACCGGCACACCGGTGAGCACCAGCAGCACTCCGATGAACCAGACGAGCGCCGCCCGCATCGCCAGCCGGCGACGCCGCACGGCCATCTGCTGCGCGCCCACGGGGACGACCCCACCGGTGACGAGCGCGATGGAGACCCCGGCCAGCGTGGCGAAGAGGATCGATGATCTGCCGTTCGCGATGTCGATCCACGTCTCGGGGCGTCCGGCGTCGAACGCATCGATCGTGAGCAGGTGCGCGGCGAGCATCCCGATCACGGCGAGTCCGCGAGCAAGGTCGACCCCCGCGATGCGCGACGGCGAGAGGAACCACTCCGAGCCGCGAGCGAGGCGGCTCGCCGTCGCGGAACGTGTGCTCACGAGCGCCACCTGCCCAGCTCAGCGACCGGCGCTCACTGCTGACGCAGCAGCCACACGAGAAGCGCTTTCTGCGCGTGGAGACGGTTCTCCGCCTCATCCCACACCACGCTCTGCGGACCGTCGATCACCTCGGCGTCGACCTCGTAGCCGCGATCGGCGGGGAGGCAGTGGATGAAGATGGCGTCGTCTTTCGCGAGCGCCATCGTCTCCTGCGTCACCTTGTAGGACCCGAGGTCGCGAAGCCGGGCGAGCTTCTCCTCCTCCTTGCCCATCGACACCCACGTGTCGGTGACGATCACATCGGCACCCGCGGCCGCCTCGAGGGGATCGGTGTAGAGCGTGACCGACCCGCCCGTCTCGGAGGCGATGCGGTCGGCATCCGACACGACATCCGCGCGCGGCGCGTACGCCTCCGGCGAAGCCACACGCACATGCATCCCCGCGGTGACTCCCGCCAGCACGTAGGAGTGACCCATGTTCGATTCACCGTCGCCGAAGAACGTGAGCGTGAGCCCGCGCAGGTCGCCCTTGTGCTCACGGATCGTGAGGAGGTCGGCGAGCAGCTGGCAGGGATGGAAGTCATCGCTCAGAGCATTGATCACCGGCACACGGGTGCCGCGGGCCATCTCCTCCAGACCTGCCTGAGCGTAGGTGCGCCAGACGATCGCCGCGACCTGACGCTCCAGCACACGCGCCGTGTCGGACGGAGTCTCCTTGCCGCCCAGCTGGCTGTTGGCGGTCGAGATGATGAGGGGCGAGCCGCCCAGGTCGGCGATCCCCACGGCGAACGAGACCCGCGTGCGGGTGGAGGACTTGTCGAAGATCACCGCGACCGTCTGGGGACCTTCGAGAGGCTTGAGCTTCCAGCGGTCCTTCTTCAGTGCGAGAGCGAGATCGAGGATCTCGCTCTGCTCGGCGGGGCTCAGATCGTCGTCGCGCAGCAGGTGGCGGGTCATGCGTGCTCCTCGGGGGTCGTGGGGCTTTCGTCGAGCAGAAGGGAGTCCTCCACGGTGTGGAGAGCGCGCGCGAACAAGGCGACGAACTCGTCGACCTCGACGTCGCCGATCGTGAGCGCGGGCGCCAGACGCACCGTCTCCTCGTTCGCCGCGTTGACGATGAGCCCGTGCTGCTGAGCGGCGGCGACGACCGCGCCGGCGACGGGGTGCCGAAGACCGATGCCGATGAGAAGGCCCTGCCCGCGCACCTCCGTGACCAGCGCCGACCCGAGACCGGTCACCGCGTCTCTGATCTGGCGGCCCCGCTCGGTGGCGTTGGCGAGCAGTCCCGCCTGCTCGATCTCCTCCAGCACGGCTATCGCGACGGCCGTCGCGAGCGCGTTGCCGCCGAACGTCGATCCGTGCGTGCCGGGGTAGAAGAGGTCGCTGGCGTCGCCGTAGGTGATGAGTGCCCCGATGGGGAAGCCTCCGCCGATGCCCTTGGCGACCGTGATCGCGTCGGGCGTGATGCCTGCGTGCTGGAACGCGAACCACTCCCCCGTGCGTCCTGCGCCGGTCTGGATCTCGTCGACGATCAGCAGCGCGCCGTGACGCGCGGTGAGCTCGCGGGCGGCGACGAGGAAACCCTCGGGGAGGTCGATGACGCCGGCCTCGCCCTTGATCGGCTCGATGAACAGCGCCGCGACGCGGTCGTCGATCGCCGCTTCGAGCGCTTCCTCAGTGGTGTCGATGAACTCGACTCCCGGAACCATCGGGAGGAACGGCTCCTGCATGTAGGGCTTGCCGGTGAGGGCGAGGGTGCCCATCGTGCGGCCGTGGAACGCATTCTTCAGGGCGAGGATCCGCGGGCGGGCGGAGGCACCGTCGCGTGCGGTGCCGTGGAGACGAGCGAGCTTGAAGGCGGCTTCGTTGGCTTCAGCGCCCGAGTTGGCGAAATAGACCCGCCCACGGTCGCCGGTGCCGGCCAGGCGCTTCAGGAGCGCGGCGAGCTGCAGCTGGGGCGGGGTCGCGAAGAAGTTCGACACGTGAGCCAGCGTCGCGGCCTGGCGTGCCACGGCGTCCACGAACACGGGGTGCGCGTGACCGAGCGAGGTCACCGCGATCCCGCCGAGGAAGTCGAGGTAGCGCCTTCCGGCGTCGTCCCACAGGTAGGCACCCTCGCCGCGGGTGAACAGCGCCAGCCGGTCACCGGCGTTGCGCACCAGGTCGCGCGTCGCATCTTCCTGCCATGCAGCCTGCATCACCGTCTCACTCATCCCGCCACGACCTCTGTTCCGATTCCCTGCTCCGTGAAGATCTCGACCAGCACCGAATGCGGCTGGCGCCCGTCGATGATCGCCGCCGTGTCGACGCCGCCGTCCACGGCATCCAGACAGGCCTGCATCTTCGGGATCATGCCCGACTCCAGCCGGGGCAGCATGTCGCGAAGCGCGGATGCCGTCAGGTGCGACACGAGCGAATCGCGGTTCGGCCAGTCGGCGTAAAGACCGGGCACGTCGGTGAGGACGACGAGTTTCGACGCTCCGAGCGCGACGGCCAGCGACGCGGCCGCCGCGTCGGCGTTGACGTTCAACGAGTGCCCGGGGTTGTCGAGATCCGGGGCGATCGACGACACGACGGGGATGCGTCCGGCGCGCAGCTGATCGAGCACCGGCTGCGGGTCGACGCCCACGACGTCGCCGACGAAGCCGAGATCGTGCGCGACGCCGTCGATGACCACTCCGCGGCGGCGTCCTCGGAACAGTCCCGCGTCTTCACCCGACAGTCCGGTCGCGAGGGGGCCGTAGGCGTTGATCTTGGAGACGAGCTGCGGATTGATCTGACCGGTGAGCACCATCCGGACGACGCTGATCGCCTCGGTCGAGGTGACGCGGTAGCCGCCCTTGAACTCGCTGGGGATCGCAAGGCGGTCGAGCATCTGGGAGATCTGCGGACCGCCTCCGTGCACGACGACCGGTTTCACTCCGACGAAGCGGAGGTAGGCGATGTCCTGGGCGAACGCCTCCTGCAGCTCCTCCGACACCATCGCGTTCCCGCCGTACTTGATCACGACGATCTGGTCGCGGAACCGCTGCAGCCAGGGCAGCGATTCGATGAGGACGGCCGCCTTCTCGGCTGCCTCCTCGGGAGTGGTCTGCTGCAGGTCGGTCATGAGGAGTAGGCGCTGTTCTCGTGGACGTAGTCGTGGGTGAGGTCGTTGGTGCGGATGGTCGCAGCCGCCCCGCCGACCTTGAGGTCGATGAGGATGTCGGTGGCTCGCGGCGTGAGGTCGACCTCCTCGCGCGGGCGGTCGGGCCCTCCGGCGCTGCACACCCTCACACCGTTGAAGGAGACGTCGACGTCGTACGGGTCGAAGGCGGCGTCGGTCGTGCCGATCGCGGCGAGCACGCGGCCCCAGTTGGGATCGTTGCCGAAGATCGCTGCTTTGAAGAGGTTGTTCCGTGCGACCGAGCGCCCGACGACGACGGCGTCGTCTTCGCTGCGGGCGTTCACGACCCGGATCGTGATGTCGTGGCTCGCACCCTCCGCGTCGCCCTGCAGCTGCGCGGCGAGGTCGTCGCAGAGCTCCGCGAGCGCAGCGGCGAACCGGTCGAAGTCAGGTCGGATGCCGCTGGCCCCGCTCGCGAGGAGCGTGACCTGATCGTTGGTCGACATGCACCCGTCGGAGTCGAGCCTGTCGAAGGTGCGAGACGTCGCTGCACGCAGTGCGGCATCGAGCTCGGCGGAGGCGAGGTCGGCGTCCGTCGTGATGACGACGAGCATCGTGGCCAGGCCCGGCGCGAGCATGCCCGCCCCCTTGGCCATGCCGCCCACCGTCCACCCGTCCCGGGTGATGACGGCGCGCTTGGGGCGGGAGTCGGTCGTCATGATCGCGAGGGACGCATCGACGCCGCCCTCGGCGCTGAGCGTCGAGATCGCCTGCTCGGTTCCCTGGAGCACCTTCGCACGGAACACCTCGTCACCGGTGCCGATGAGTCCGGTCGAGCACACGAGCACGTCGCCGGGGCTCACCCCGAGCAGGCGGGCGGCCGTCTCAGCCGTCTGGTGGGTCGTCTGGAAGCCGAAGCTGCCGGTGAAGCAGTTCGCACCCCCGGAGTTGAGCACGACCGCCTCCACGACGCCGTCGCCGATGGCCTGCTGCGACCACAGGATCGGGTTCGCCTTGGCCCGGTTGCTCGTGAACACGGCGGCACCGGCCTTGCGCGGGCCCCGGTTGACGACCACGGCGACGTCGGGCGCCCCGCTCGACTTGAGGCCTGCGGCGACACCCGCCGCTTCGAATCCCTGCGCTGCGGTGACGCTCACGGGGCGACTCCGTTCACGGTCAGGCCCGTGGCCTCGGGAAGGCCGAGGGCGATGTTCATGGATTGGACGGCGGCGCCGGCGGTGCCCTTGACGAGGTTGTCGACGGCGGTCACCACGACGACGCGTCCGGCGGCCCGATCGATCGCGAGACCCATGAGCGCCGTGTTGGCCCCGATCACGTCGGAGGTGCGAGGGAAGCGTCCGGCCGGAAGGAGGCGCACGAAGGTCTCGTCACCGTAGGCCGACTCCCATGCTTCGCGGATCTGCTCGTCGCTGACGTCTGGGGAGATCGGGGCCGACGATGTCGCCAGGATGCCGCGTGCCATCGGAACCAGCACCGGGGTGAACGAGATGCGCACCGCGTCTGCCGACGGCGCTCCGGCATCCACGAGCGCCTGGCGGATCTCCGGGATGTGGCGGTGCGTGCCCCCGACGGCATACGGGTTGGCGCTGCCCAGGATCTCGGATGCCAGCAGGTCGGTCTTGAGGCTCTTGCCCGCCCCCGACGGACCCACCGCCAGCACGGTGACGATGTCGCCCGGATCGATCACGCCCGCAGCGACGCCCGGTGCAAGGCTCAGCGAGACGGTGGAGGCGTTGCATCCCGGAGCCGCGATACGGGTCGCGCCCACCAGCCGCTCGCGCTGCACGCCGCCGTCGATCGGAAGCTCGGGCACGCCGTACGCCCACGGCTCGTGGAAAGGACCGCCGTAGAACGCCTCCCACGCTTCGGGCGAGGTGAGCCGGTGGTCGGCGCCCGCGTCGATCACGAGCGGCACGTCGCCGAGGGCATCGGTGTACTGGCCCGACTGTCCGTGCGGAAGGGCCAGGACCACGATGTCGTGCCCCGAGAGCACCTCGGGCGTCGTCTCGGCGAGCGTCAGATGCGCGAGCGAGATCAGGTGCGGCTGATGCTCGATGAGCGGCTGGCCTGCGTTGGAATGCGCGGTGACCGTGCGGATCTCGATGTCGGGATGGGCGGCGAGCAGGCGGAGGATCTCGCCGCCGGCATAGCCGGAAGCGCCGGAGACGGCGACCGAATAGGTCATTGTTCAACCTTATTGTCTGGGAGAGGGGGCCGATGACGGCGACACCGGTCGCTCCACCCGGCAGAGGCGGGGAGCGTGCGGCGTCGCCTAGCTTCGGCGTCCGCCCAGACGTCGGCGCGCGCGGAAGACCGTCGAAACGGTGTTCGTGACGGCCGCGGGCATGTCGTGACGATAGCTCCGAGACCGCGACCTGCGCAAATCGGGGCCGCGCCGCACCTGATCGTCGGATGGGGCGGCCGCACCGCACGTGATCGTCAGGGGGGCGCCCGCGCCCCACCGCGGTCAGCGCAGCGCGAGGAGCTCCCGCTCCTCTTCGCGAGTCAGGCCCGCTCGCCGCGGGCGCGCGAAGCCGCGGTCACGCTCGTCGGCCAGTACCCGCTCGATCGTCTCCCCGATCTCTCGCACCCGCCCGCCTGCGGCGAGGTACGCCTCCCCCGAGCGGGTCGCGAATCCGGGCATGTCGGCGGGCAGCCACAGCGGAAGTGAGCGCGGTCCCGCCCAGTGCGCGACGCCGTGATCGACGAGCCACGGCGCCGGAGCGGAGACGACGGAGCCGGTGTGCCCGACGACATCGGCCACCGTGCGAAGAAGCTCGTGAAGCGGCTGGGACGGCCCGATCGCATTGACCACCCCGTGCCACCGGCGCTGCGCGGCCTCGACAACGAAGGCCGTGAGGTCGTCGACGTCGATCACCTGCGCGGAGAGTCCTTCGCCGGCCGGCACGAGCACAGGCTCGGTCGCTGCGCCGGCGAATCGGGCGGGCCAGTACCCGAAGCGGTCGGTCGGATCGCCCGGTCCGACGATGAGCCCGGGCCGGACGATCGCGGCGCGGGCACCGAGCCCCCGCACCGCCGCCTCGGCGGCCGACTTCGCGCGCGCATAGTCGGAAGGGTCGCCGCCCCGTGCCGGCTCGGCGAGCGCGGCGGTCTCGTCGGCGCCCACGCGGTCGTTGTCCGCATACACCGACAGGCTCGACACGTACGTCCAGTGCGCCGCGCGATCGCCGAGCACCTCCACGGCATCCGACACCTGCCCGGGATGCGAGGAGACGTCGACGACCTCGTCCCACTCGCGACGCGCCACCTCGCTGTACGGCTCTCTGCTGCCGCGATCGGCGGCGACGAGCTCCGCTCCCTCGGGCGCCGGGCGCGAGCCGCGGGCAAGGCAGGTCACCGCGGCGCCGCGCTGCAGCCAGAGTTCGGCGATGCGGGCGCTCAGCCATCCGGTTCCGCCCAGAACGAGCACATCGGTCATGGTCAGAGTCCAGCACGCGGAGACCGGCGCCGAAAGGCTGTTCGCGTCCGGCGAAGCGCGGGCGGTGCCGCCGCGCTCACCGCCGCCGACGCAGCACGCTCAGACCGGGAAGTTCTTGATGCGCACGAGAAGGTCGGGGCCTGTGCGCTCGAGGATGCGCCCACCGACGATGACACCCACGGCCATCGCGGCGACTCCCACCGCCACCCCGGTCGCAAGCGACGCCCAGGCGAGGGCCTCCGAGGGGAGGGTCACGGCGAGGAGGGCGAGGACGATCGACGGGGATGCCACCAGGAGACAGGCGCCCCATACGACGAACACGAGGAGGCTGTTGACGAACGTCTGCCCGGGCACCGAGCGGAACGGGCTGTCGCCGGGTGCGGCGACCGGGGTCACGATCAGCGCGGACGAGACCGCCGTCACGCCATAGCCCGCCAGCAGCAGCCCCAGCGCGCCGCCGAGGAGGGCGGGAAGCTCACGCCAGGTGCCGGCGACGGCCGTCGTGCCGAGCGCGACGATCAGCAGGAGCGGCACGCCGAGCGACGCGGCGCCGAGCATCCGCCCGAGCCGGTCGTCGCGTCCGCGGATGCCGGTGGCCAGCACCGACGCGAAAGCCGTGCCGTCGTAGGAGATGTCGGAGTAGCCGGCGATCGCCAGGACGAGCGCGACGAGCACGGCGCAGGACGCGAACAGCCAGCTGTCCACCCCGCCCGCGAACGCGAACAGCACCGGGAACAGCGGCACGACCAGCAGTTGGCGAAGGTACCGCGGATCGCGCACCCAGGCCGTGAGCGATCGGGCCCAGGTCGCGCCGACTCCACCGGTGGGCATGATCCCGAACAGCCGCAGCGTGCCGGTGGGAACCGCCTTCACCGTCTGACGTGCGGGCGAGGTGGTGGCCGTGTCGACGGCCCGCCGCCAGACGAGCGCGAGCACGAGCGGTGTCGCCGTGGCGATCGCGAACCGTGCTGCCGCCGCGCCCCACGCCCCCGCGGCGACGTCAGCGGGCACCGCCCACGCAGCCCCGAGGGGGGTCCACGCCAGGACGGCGGCGGCGTCGGCGAAGCGCGAGCCGAGATCGCCAGCGGCGCTGTCGACCAGCGACAGGATGCCGGTGATGATCGGGCCCGACAGGATGACGAGCACGAGCACGACGGTGCCCGCGACCTCACGCCCCCGCCTGCCACCGCCGCGCGCATCGGCGAGCGCCGACATCGTCTGCGACGCGATCACGCACGTCACCGCCGCCAGCAGCGCGCATGGCACCGCCACCACGGCGGCCGCCGGCCAGCGCAGCCACAGCACCGCGGAGGCCACCGAGGCCACGACGGTCAGGATGCCCGGGATGCCGGTGAGCCCCGTCGCGGCGAGCGCGGACATGAGCTGGGAGCGCCGCAGCGGGAACGGCGCGAGCCGCTTCGCGTCGACGGTGGCATCGAGTCCGGCGAGCAGCAGCGGACCGAGCAGCCACCCGAGGATCAGCAGCGACCCGGCGAGCACCGACACCACGGTGATCACCGCCCGCGACTGGGTCGCGCCGACGAGCACCATCGCCGTCACCACGAGGGCGAGCGCCGACAGCGCCCACACGGCGCCGAACAGGAAGCCGACCAGCTGCCACGGACGCCGCGACAGGTTGTTCCCCAGCGCCCGGTACCGCAGCTTCAGCACGGTACGGCACAGTGCCACCGTGCCCGGCATCGGGACCGTCGCGGTCACCGCCGTCGAGGCATCCGCACTCATGCGCCCGACGGCCGCAGCCACTGCGGCCCCTGCGAGGTGTGCCGGCCCCCGACGAGCGCGACGAACCGGTCTTGCAGCGTCTCCCCCGCCCGCACGTCATCGACCGACCCCGCGGCGAGCACGCGACCGGCGGCGATGACCGCGACGTGATCGCACATCCG
The DNA here is from genome assembly GCA_023431405.1 of Actinomycetes bacterium. GTDB lineage: Bacteria > Actinomycetota > Actinomycetes > Actinomycetales > Microbacteriaceae > Microbacterium. The sequence continues at coordinate 10,020 of JAEYVZ010000042.1, read as the reverse complement.
CTGCACGAGATCCATGGAGTGGCTGGACACGATGACCGTGCCGCCGGAGGCGGTGTAGCCGCGCAGGACGTCTTCGATGTTGGCCGCCGACACGGGATCGACCGACTCGAACGGCTCATCGAGCACGAGCAGGCGCGGGGCGTGCACCAGCGCACACGCCAAGGCGACCTTCTTCGTCATGCCCGCCGAGTAATCGGCGACGATGGTACCGGCGTCTTCGCCGAGGTCCATGAGCGCGATGAGGTCGGCCACGCGCGAAGGGATCTCCCCACGCGGCACGCCGAACATCATCGCCGTGTAGGTGATGAGCTGCTCGCCCGTGAGGCGGTCGAACAGGCGCACCCCATCGGCGAGGTTGCCGATCATGCGCTTGGCGCGCACGGGGTCGCCCCACACATCGACGCCGTGCACACGCACCGCCCCGGCATCCGGACGCAGAAGCCCGGTCGCCATCGAGAGCGTCGTGGTCTTGCCCGCGCCGTTCGGGCCGACGAGACCGAAGAAGGACCCGGTGGGCACCTCCAGGTCGATGCCGTCGACCGCGACCTTCTCGCCGAATCGCTTCACCAGGCCGGTGATCTGCAGCGCTGCGGCCGCCTCTGTCTCGCTCATCGACACGAGCCTAGCGTCGGTGTCGCCGCCGGATGAGAGGGTGTGAGGATGCTGCGCACCGTCGCCGTCTCCGGCTACCGCTCCCTCCGCGACGTCGTCGTCCCGCTCGATCGACTCACCCTCCTGACCGGTCCGAACGGTGCGGGCAAGTCGAACCTCTATCGGGCGCTCGGTCTCCTCGCCGCGGCCGGGCGCGGCGAGGTCGTCGGCGCCGTCGCCCGCGAAGGCGGACTTCCCTCCGTGCTGTGGGCGGGGCCGGAGAACGGACACTCCGGCGGCGCAGCGACCCAGGGCACGAGGCGGTCGCGTCCGGTCGCTGTGCAGCTGGGCTTCGCGTCAGACGAACTCGGGTACCTCGTCGATCTCGGCATCCCCCAGAGCGACCAGCGCAGCCCCTTCGCGCGAGATCCCGAGATCAAGCGCGAGCAGGTGTTCGCGGGACCGGTGGCCAAACCGTCGACGCTTCTCATCGACCGGTCACGTGCGCACACACGTGTGCGCGACGACAGCTGGGGGTCGCTCGCGCAGAAGCTCGCCCCCTACGAGAGCATCGTCACCGACCTCGCCGACGGCGACATCGGACCGGAACTGCTCCTGCTGCGACGCACCTTCGCAGGGTGGCGCTTCTACGACCATTTCCGCGTGGACCCCGACGCTCCGGCGCGGCGCCCGCAGGTCGGCACGCGCTCCCAGACGCTGTCGGGCGATGGCGCCGACCTCGCGGCCGTCTGGGCCACGATCGTCGATGCCGGCTTCGGGGACGCACTCGACCACGCCGTCGACACCGCGTTCCCCGGTGCTCGCGCACACGTCAGGGCCGAAGACGGCGTGTTCCGCCTCCTTCTCCATCAGCCCGGGCTCCTCCGGCCGCTGGAGATGAGCGAGGTCTCCGACGGGACCCTGCGCTATCTGCTGCTGTGCGCAGCCCTCCTGCCCGCGCGGCCCGCCCCGCTCCTCGTGCTGAACGAGCCCGAGGCGAGCCTTCACGTCTCCCTGCTGGCGCCGCTGGCAGAACTCATCCGCGCGGCGTCGGAGCGCACGCAGGTGATCGTCGTGTCGCACGCGGCGCCACTCGTGGACGCTCTTCCCGAGTCGGCGCGCGTCGAACTCCGCCCTGGCAGCACCGGGACGACCGTGGAAGGCCAGGGCACGCTCGACGCCCCCGCGTGGCACTGGGGCACACGCTGACCGTCGCGGCATCCGCACGTCGGCGGCCGCGCGTCACCGTGAGGCGACCGCGCGCCCACTCACTCGCGCAGCGCGGCGCCGAACCTCTCCCGCGCCACCGCGACACCCGCGAGCTTGGCGTCCGTCGCCTCGGCGGCCGTCAGTGTGCGGTCATCGGCCCGGAAGCGCAGAGCGAACGTGAGACTCTTCGTCCCCTCCGGGATGCCGTGACCGCGATAGTCGTCGACGAGGCGCAGCGACTCCAGCAGCTCTCCCGCGCCCGAGACGAGCGCACGGCGCACCTCGCCGGCGGGCACGTCGGCGGGGACGACCAGCGACACGTCCTGCGTCGCTGCGGGATAACCCGAGAGCGTCTCTGCGACGACACGGGTGCCTGCCGCCGCCAACAGACGGTCGAGGTCGAGCTCGGCGACGATGACGCGTCCGGGCAGATCCGCATCGGCGGAGACGGTGGGAAGCAGCTCACCGACGTAGCCGACCTCTTCCCCTCCGACCAGCACCGCACCCGCCCGACCCGGGTGAAGAGCGGCCCGTTGCGTCTGCGTGATCTCGACGTCGACGCCCGCGGCCGCCGCAACCGTGCGCACCGCGTCGATCCCGTCCGCGAGGTCGAAGGCCTCGGCCACGGCACCCGCCTGCTTCGCGACGCGGTTGCCCGTGAGGAGCACCGCGACATGCCGCGGCTGCGGCGGGATGGCCGCATCGAGCGCGGCGAGTGTCGCGGCATCCGGACGCACCGCGGCGGGAGGCACCACGTCGGTGCCGTAACGGACCCCCGGCTCCGGGAGGAACACGGCACCCGATTCGAACAGCGCCACGTCGGTGATGCCGCGGGCGATGTTGCGATGCGCGACCTGGAGGAGTCCGGGGATGAGCGAGCGACGAAGGAAGGGGGCTTGGCCGTCGAGCGGATTGGCGAGCTTGACGCTCGGCAGGTGCTCACCGCCTGCCGAGCCGTGCAGGTCGTTCTGCTCCTCGGTCGTGAAGCCGAAGGAGGGCGTTTCCACGAAGCCGGCAGCCGCCAGCGCGTTCGCGACACGACGCCGGCCCGCCTGCGCGGACGTGAACCCGCGACCCGAAGGAGGCACGGGAAGCACCGAGGGGATCCGGTCGTACCCGGTGATCCTAGCGACCTCCTCAGCGAGGGTCCACTTGTCGGTGAGATCGGGGCGCCACGAGGGCGGGATGACCGTCCACGTCGCCGCAGCGTCATCCGTCTCCGCAGCGCCATCCGCAGCGGAGACCTCGACCTCGCAGCCGATGGTCTCCAGCGCGCCGATGACCTCGGCGTCGGTGTAGTCGACGCCGATGAGGCGTGAGACGAACCCGACCGGAAGCTCGATCGCCTCCACGAACACCTCGGCGAACAGCGCGCCGCCGACGTCGGTGTCGAGCGTGCCGCCGGCGTACTCGACCATGAGGTCGGCCACGCGGCGGGCGGCGACGAACGGGATGAGCGGATCGACCCCGCGTTCGAAGCGCTTGGACGCCTCCGACGGCAGCTTGTGCCGGCGGGCGGTGCGCGCGATCGACACCGTGTCGAAGATCGCCGCCTCGATCAGCACGTTGCGGGTCGCGTCCGACATCTCGGTCGTGCCCCCGCCCATGACCCCCGCAAGGCCGATCGGACCGGACTCGTCGGTGATCAGCAGGTCCTCAGGGCTGAGCGTGCGCTCCTTGCCGTCGAGCGTCGTCAGCTTCTCCCCCGCAGACGCGCGCCGGACCGTGATGCCCCCGGACAGACGGTCGAGGTCGTAGCCGTGGATCGGGTTGCCGAGCTCGAGCATGACGTAGTTGGTGATGTCGATGAGCACTCCGAGCGAGCGGATGCCCGCCAGCGACAGGCGCGCGATCATCCAGGCCGGGGTCGGCTTCGTCGGGTCGACGTCGCGGACGACGCGCACGACGAACTCGCTGGCACCGACGCGCCCACGGATGGGGGCATCGTCGACGACGGAGATCTCGAAGCCGCTCGTCGGTTGCTGCAGCTCCTCGAAGGGCCGGTCGGCGGGGTCGCGGAAGCTCGCGCCCGTGGCGTGGGAGTACTCGCGCGCCACGCCACGCAGGCTCAGCGCGTATCCGCGGTCGGGCGTCACATTGATCTCGACGGCGACGTCATCGAGGCCGAGGAGCGCGATCGCATCGGTGCCGACCTCGGGGTCGAGCCCCAGCTCGACCAGGCGCAGGATGCCGCTGTGCTCCTCGCCGAGCCCGAGTTCGCGCGCCGACGCGATCATGCCGTCGGAGACATGACCGTAGGTCTTGCGCGCGGCGATCGGGAACGGACCGGGAAGGACGGCTCCGGGGAGAGTGACGACGACCTTGTCACCGGCGAAGAAGTTGCCGGCGCCGCACACGATCCCGCGCACCCCGCCGTGGGCTTCGCCGACATCGACCTGGCACCACCGGATGGTCTTCCCGTTGGACTGCGGCTCCTCGACGAAATCGACGACCTGGCCGACGACGATCGGGCCGGTGAGGCCGAACCCGTGCACGTCCTCCTCCTCGAAGCCGACCGACACGAGCGAAGCCAGGACGTCTTCGGGCGTCGCGTCCTCCGCGACGTCGACGTACTCGCGGAGCCACGAAAGCGGGACGCGCATCAGACCACCATTCCGAACTGCTCGCTGAAGCGGACATCGCCCTCGGCCATGTCACGCATGTCTTTCACATCGGAGCGGAACATGAGCGTCCGCTCGATCCCCATGCCGAATGCGAACCCGGAGTACTCCTCCGGGTCGATGCCCGCAGCGCGCAGGACGTTGGGGTTGACCATGCCGCATCCGCCCCACTCGATCCACCGGGCACCGCCCTTGAAGGTCGGGTGCCACAGATCGAGCTCGGCGGAGGGCTCGGTGAAGGGGAAGTAGTTGGCGCGCAGGCGGGTCTTCGCCTCGTCGCCGAACAGAGCACGTGCGACGTGGTCGAGAGTGCCGCGCAGGTGCGCCATGGTGATGCCCTTGTCGATCACGAGCCCCTCGAACTGGCTGAACACCGGAAGGTGCGTGGCATCGAACTCGTCGGTCCGGTACACACGACCGGGCGAGACGATGTAGATGGGAAGCTCGCGCGTGAGCATCGACCGCATCTGCACGGGACTCGTCTGGGTGCGAAGCAGCAGATGAGCGGCGACGGGGTCGACGTAGAACGTGTCCTGCATCTGTCGCGCAGGGTGGTCGGCATCGAGATTGAGCGCGTCGAAGTTGTACCACTCGTGCTCGAGTTCTGGCCCCTCGGCGACCTCCCACCCCATGCCGACGAAGATGTCGCCGATCTGGTCTTGCAGGAGGGTCAGGGGGTGCCGCGCGCCGATGCGTGCTCGCTGCGGGAGCGCGGTGATGTCGACCCGCTCGGCCTCGAGCTGGGCTGCCGTCTCCGCCTCGGCCAGTTCGGTCTCTCGAGCGGCGAGCGCCTGCGTGACCCGCCCGCGGGCCTGTCCGACGAGCTTGCCGAGCTCGGCCTTGCGTTCGTTGGGCACGTGCCGCAGCTGAGCGTTGAGCTGAGCGAGCGGCGACTGCTCCGCCATGTGCGCGCCGCGCGCCGCCTTCAGCTCTGCGGTCGTCGAGGCCGCGGCGATCGCCGCGAGTGCGGCGTCGACGGCGGACTCGACCGCCTCGGGGGTGATCGGCATCGGGTCGTTCAAGGGTGCGTCAGACACAAGAGTCGAGTCTACCGGCGGGCGGTGCCGCCCCCGTGCTGTCCGCGCAGCAGCGGACAGCACGGATCAGGTGTCGCGGCGGCGGTCGGCGACGCGCTGCGTGCTGATGAGCTCCGTGTCGGTGACCTCCTGCGCGGCCGCGTCGGCGCGCGTGACACCGATCACACGCGGAGAACGCGAGAGGCGCTTCTCGGCACGGTAGGCGACATAGCTGAGCGCAAGACACATGGCGATGTAGATGGATCCGGCGATGATCGCCGACGGGATGAGCGGCGAGTTGAAGTTCGCGTTGGAGCCGAGCAGTTTCGCGGTGTAGAGAAGCTCGGGGTACGTGATGATGAAGCCGAGAGCGGTGTCCTTCAGCGTGACCACGAGCTGGGCGATGATGACCGGCATCATGGCCCGGATCGCCTGCGGCAGCAGGATGAGCCGCAGGACACCTGATTTACGCAGTCCGATGGCATAGCCGGCTTCTCTCTGACCGCGTGGCAGCGATTCGACTCCCGCGCGGATGACCTCCGACAGCACCGACCCGTTGTAGGCGATCAGGGCGATGACGACCGACCAGTAGTTGTCGAGACGGATGCCGACCACGGGCAGCCCGTAGTAGAGCAGGAGCATGAAGACCAGCACCGGGATCGCTCGGAGGATCTCGACGATGGCGCCCACCGGTCCCCGCACCCAGGCGTGATCGGAGAGACGCCCGATCGCGAGCACGAAGCCGAGGATCAGGGCGCCGACCGCCGAGGCGCCGAAGGCCGCCAGTGTCGCCAGTGTCGCTTCGCCGATCAGCTTCCACACGAGGGCGTAGGTGAAGATCTCCCACTTCGCCGGGCTGAACTGCCCCGTCTCGAAGAAGCGCCACACGACGAAAGCCGCCCCGGCGATGACCACCAGGACCGTGAGGACACCGAGGATGCGGTTGCGCGCCTGCGCGCGCGGACCGGGCACGTCGTAGAGGACCGAGCCGCTCATCGCGCCACCCGCCATTTCTTCTCGAGGGCGCGTTGAACCCAGGCCAGGACCAGCACGAGCACCACGAACACGAGCATGACGAGGAGGATCGTCACCATCTGGTTCTCGCCGTTCTCGCTCATGTTGGCGCGGATGCTGCCCAGGTTCATCACGGAGAAGCCCGAGGCGACCGTGGTGTTCTTCAGCAGAGCGATGAGCACGCTCATCATGGGCGGGATCACCGAGCGCGCCGCCTGTGGAAGCACGACCAGTCCCATCACCTGCGAGAAGGTCATCCCGAGTGCGCGTGCGGCCTCCGCCTGCCCCACCGGGACGGTGTTGATGCCCGATCGAAGCGTCTCGGCGACATAGGTGGCGGTGTAGATGCCGAGTCCGAGGATCGCGAGCAGCAGGAAGCTGCCGCGGGGCACGGGAATCAGCAGCGGGACGGCGAACGCGAAGAAGAACAGCACGAGGGTGAGCGGGGTGTTCCGCACCCAGTTGACGTACACGGCGCCGACCGCGCGGGCGATCGGAATCGGGGAGACGCGCATGGCGCCCACGATGAATCCGAGCACCAGCGCAAGCGCCCCGCCCGCGAAGAACAGCACGAGGGTGCCGACCAGCGCCTGCTGCCACAGGTCGGGGTAATCGAAGATCTGGTTCATCGCGCTCGTTTCACGTACGGTTCACGACCTGATCGGCGCCCGTCCGAGACGGGCCGTGAGGTCGAGGGACGGCGAGGGTGCGGGGCGACGGCACGCGCCGCCCCGCACCGACTCACCCTGCGGGGTCGACGGTCGGCTGCGTGCCTTCCACCCCGGCAGCACCGAGGTTCTTGTCGAAGATGGCCTGCCAGACGTCGCCACCGTCGGTGAACAGCGTGTTGATGTGCTCCTGAAGCACGGTGTCGCCCTTGGCGATGCCGACGCCGTAGCGCTCCTCGCTGAAGACCTCACCGGTCACCTTGAGGTTGTCGGGGTCTTGCGCCGCATAGCCGATGAGGATCGCCTCGTCGGTGGTGACGGCATCCGCCTGGCCGTTCTTGAGCGCCTCGACGCACTCGGAGTACTTGCCGAATTCGACCGTCTTGGCGGGCGTCTCGTCTTTGATGCGCTGGATCGAGGTGGAGCCGGTCGCCGAGCAGACGGTCGTGTCGGCCGTCAGCGAGTCTTTGCCGGTGATCTCGTCGTTGTCGGCGGCGACGAGGAGCCCCTGACCGGTGATGAAGTACGGCCCCGCGAAGTCGATCTGCTCCTTGCGGTTGTCGGTGATCGAGTAGGTGCCGACGTAGTAATCGACCTGCCCGCGCTTGATGGCATCTTCACGTGCGTTCGAGTCGATGGCGGTGAACTCGATGTCGGCCTCGTCATACCCGAGGGAAGCCGCGATCCACCGCGCGATGTCCACGTCGAAGCCGCTGCGCTGCCCGGTCGTCGGGTCGAGGTAACCGAGGTTCGGCTGGTCTTCCTTCACACCGACGCGCACCTTGCCACGCTCGCTGATGCTGTCGAACGTCGGGCTCCCCTCCAGCGTGACATCTGTCTCGACGGTCCAGGGGTTCTCGGTGGTGCCGTCTCCGTCTCCGGTCGCGCCGGGGGCGGCGCCCGGGGTTCCGCTGTTGCAGCCTGCGAGGGCGAGGGCGGCGATGCCGATCCCGGCCAGTGCGCCGACGATCCGTGACGTTCGCATGTGGTCCTCCTGGTCTCGTGTCGTGTTTTCCGTATCGTCGCGCCGGAGCGCGGACGCCTTCAGTGGGTGATCAGCTTCGACAGGAAGTCTTTGGCGCGATCACTCCGGGGGGTCGTGAAGAACTGCTCAGGCGTCGCCTCCTCGACGATCTGCCCGTCAGCCATGAAGACCACGCGGTCGGCAGCCTTACGGGCGAACCCCATCTCGTGGGTCACGACGATCATCGTCATGCCCTCGTGGGCGAGGGAGATCATGACGTCGAGCACCTCGTTGATCATCTCCGGGTCGAGCGCGCTCGTGGGTTCGTCGAAGAGCATGACCTTCGGCTTCATGGCGAGCGCCCGCGCGATCGCGACCCGCTGCTGCTGCCCGCCGGAGAGCTGCGCGGGGAGCTTCGCCGCCTGCTGCGCGACGCCGACCCGCTCGAGAAGCTGCATCGCGAGCGCGCCCGCCTCATCGCGCTTCATGCCCTTCACCTTGATGGGGCCGAGCGTCACGTTCTCGAGCACCGTGAGATGCGCGAAGAGGTTGAACGACTGGAACACCATGCCGACATCGGCGCGCAGGGCGGCCAACGCCTTGCCCTCGCTCGGCAGCGCCTTGCCGTCGATGGAGATGTCGCCGCTCGTGATGGTCTCGAGCCGGTTGATCGTGCGACAGAGCGTCGACTTGCCGGAGCCGGAGGGCCCGATCACGACGACGACCTCGCCCCGGTTGACGGTGAGGTCGATGTCTTTGAGCGCCTGGAAATCGCCGTAGTGCTTCTGCACATCTCTGATGACGACGAGCGGGTCGCCGCGTCGCACCGAGATGTTGGACGTCGCCGGCGCTGCGGCGTGTGCGGTTTCGGCGTTCTCAGAGCCCGTCATCCGGACAGGCTACGCGGAAAACGCCCGTGCAGTTCAAGTTCTGCACAGCATTTCTCACCGAATCGTGACATCACGCACGCGATCGTGACGGGCCGGCGGGCGTCGTGGCAGGTGGGTCAGTAGGACGCACGCTGAGCGAAGGCACTCTCGTACAGGCAGACGCTCGCCGCGGTCGCGAGGTTCAGCGACTCCGCCCGGCCGTAGATGGGCAGGCGCAGAGTGCGGTCGACCAGACGCAGGGCGTCGTCGTCGAGGCCGCGGGCCTCGTTGCCGAAGAGCCACGCGGTCGGCTGGGCGAGCAGCGCACGGTGTGCCAGGAAGTCCTCTCCCCCCACGTCGGCGGCGACCACCGTGAGCCCCACGGCATGGGCTCGTTCGACCGTGTCGGACAGCTCCGCTCCGACCGCGATCGGGAGGTGGAAGAGCGAACCGGTCGTGGCACGCACCACCTTCGGGTTGTACGGGTCGACGGTGCGGCCCGTGAGCACGACCGCGTCGGCGCCGGCGGCATCGGCGGCTCGGATGATCGTGCCGAGGTTGCCGGGGTCGCGCACCTCCTCGCAGATCGCCAGGAGTCGCGGTCCGGCCGCGAACACATCGCGCAACGAGGTCGGCGACTGCCGCGCGACCGCCACGATGCCCTGAGGCGTCACCGTGTCTGCCATCGCGTCGAGCACCGGCTCCGCCGTGAAGACGACCTCGATGCCCGCGTCCCGTGCGGCCTCTCGGATGTCCTGGTGCTTCTCCATCGCCGTCGGCGTCGCGAAGACCTCGACGATCGTGTCGGGGCGGTAGGCGAGCGCCTCGCGCGCAGCTTGCGGCCCCTCGAGCAGGAACAGACCGGTCTCCTGCCGAGCGCTGCGCTTGGTGAGCTTGGCGACCGCGCGCACACGCGGGGAACGGGGGTTCTCGAGCACGTTCTCAGTGTAGAGCCGGAGACCTCCCGCACCCGGGAGCATGACGCGGCCGCGCCCGACACTCACCGCTTGCCGGCATCCTCGCACCGGATACGACGGAAGGGGGGGCGCGCGCCGCCGGGGGCCCCGC
>JAEYVZ010000032.1 GCA_023431405.1 Actinomycetes bacterium | reverse complement strand
TCGCCGCCGGGCGCCGAGCCGCGTCGGGCTCCCACGCGTCGAGCCGCACGAGAAGCTCCCGCACTTCGCCGCCCAGGCGCTCCGCGTCGCCCGGCTCGAGGTCTTTGCGCAGAGCCTCCGCCTGCCGCAGGGCGGTGCGGGCGGCGGCGATCTCGTCACTGACGGCGCGCGCGGCATCCGTCACGAGCCGATGCTGCTCCTCCAGCGTGCGGGCGGCGTTCTGCGCGGTGCGCAGGGCGCGCTCGGCGGCCGCGACGGAGGCGAGGGCGGAACGGGTCGGGTCGGCAGCGAGTCTCTCCGCCTCGGCAAGGAGGGCGTCGGCCTCGGCGAGGGCCTCGGCGGCATCCGCGGCCGCGCGGCGGGCCTCCGCCACCTCCTCGGGATCGAAGCGGGCGGCGAGGTCGGCCACCAGAGCCGCCGGGTCGCCCATGTCGGCCCGGATCTCCGCAGCTCGGCGACGCGCGTCGGCGATCTGCGTGGCCGCCGATCGGTGCGCCGCCATCCATTCGGCGTGTTCCGCGCGGGCGTGGGCGATACCGGTGGAGGCCGCCTCTGCGCGGCGACGGATGCCGCGGCTCACGCGCATGACGAGATCGGGGTGGGCGTCGGGGGCGAGCTCCCGGAGCTGCTCGAATGCGGCATCCCGAGCGTGTTGGGCGCTCATCCGTGCGCGGCGGAGTGTGGGCGGAGCGGTGCCGTCGTAGAGGGCGCCCGACAGCCCGACCTCGAGCTCGAGCTCGGCGACGGCGTCATCGAGCTCGACGAGCGCGATCCCGGCCCGCGACCGCTCGTCGTCCGCGGCCGCCCGTGCACGGGGGCCGCTCCGCGACCTGCGGACGCCCCAGGTGATGCCCCAGACGACGAGGGCCGTGACTCCGAAGACGACAGCCGCCGGAACACCCCACTGCAGCACCGCCTCCAGGGTCTCGTTCACGGGTCGTCCTCGGTCAGTCGTGGTCGTCGATGAGGAGGAGCTCTCGCAGCTGGTCGACGTCGTCGACGACCGCTTGGGCCCCCTCCGACTCGTGCGGCCAGCTGAACCCCCATCGCACGAAGATCACCGGCACGCCGTGCTCGGCGGCGCCGTCGATGTCGTGGTGGCGGTCGCCGATCAGCACCGGACGGCTGACGTCGTGGCCGCCCTCGGCGAGCTGACGGAGCGCCTCGGCGATGACCGCCGCCTTCGTGGCGCGCGTCTTCTCATCGGGCGTCGCACCCACGATCACCTGGAGGTGGGGCGCGAGATCGAAGTGGTCCATGAGGAACTCGACCTGGTTCTCGGGCTTCGAACTGGCGGTCGCCTGCGGGACGCCGGCCGCTGCCACGTCGGCGATGAGCTCGCCCATGCCCGGGTACAGACGCGCCCCGGCGGCGTATCCCTCGGCGCGGCCGATCTGCCGGTAATGCGCGACCGCTTCGGCGGCCCGCTCGGGAGTCATGCCGACGTTGTTCTGGAACGACTCGTACATGGGCGGCCCGATCCAGTGGACGAGCTCTTCACGCTGGGGTGCCGGCAGGCCGAAGTCGGCGAGGCAGAGCGTCAGACGCCGCAGGATGCCTTCGGAGGCATCGACCACGGTCCCGTCGACGTCCCACAGAATGCACGTCCACGGAGATCTCGTCGTCATGCAGCCAGCCTAGCCAGGCACCCGAACAGCCAGGCACCCGAACAGCCGGTCACCCGAACACCCAGGCCGCCGAAGAGCCGGGGCTGCGGCGAGTGAGACGTCAGAACAGACGCGGTGCGCCCGACTCGATGCCCTTCATGCCCTCGTAGTCGAGCGTGACGCAACGGATGCCGCGGTCAGTGGCCAGCACGCGCGCCTGCGGCTTGATCTCCTGTGCGGCGAAGACGCCGGACACGGGCGCGAGGTGCGGATCGCGGCCGAGCAGTTCGAGGTAGCGGGTGAGCTGCTCCACGCCGTCGATGTCGCCGCGGCGCTTGACCTCGACGGCGATGGTGCCGCCCTCGGGATTGCGCAGGAGCAGATCGACCGGTCCGATCGCTGTGGGGAACTCGCGGCGAACGAGCGTGAGACCGTCGCCGATCACCTCGACCTGTTCAGCGAGCAGGCGCTGCAGGTCGGCTTCGACGCCGTCTTTCTGGAGCCCGGGATCGATGCCCAGTTCATGCGACGAATCGTGGAGGACCTCGTAGATGCGCACGAGCAGCGCATCGCCGGTCTTGGCATGCGTGACACGCCAGTGCTCGAGGACCCCGGCGGACGCCGACTCGGTGTCCGGCTCCTCGACGGTGAGCGTGCAGGGCGGGCTCATCCAGTTGAGCGGCTTGTAGGAGCCGCCGTCGGAGTGCACGAGAAGCGAGCCGTCGCCCTTGTGGACGAGGAGGCGGGTGGCCAGCGGCAGATGCGCGTTGAGTCGGCCGGTGTAATCGACGGAGCAGCGGGCGATGACAAGACGCACCCGAAGAGCCTACCTGCGGCGGGCGGCGTCGCCGGCAGGGGCGAGCGGGAACGCGCTCAGTGGTGACCCGCGCCGACGGTGGACCCTGCGATCGGCTTGGCGGCGCCCGAGGCGAAGCCCGACATCGCGATGAGCGCCACGATCACCCACAGGGTGGGGAGGATGCCGATCTGGTGGCTCACCCAGCCGAGCACCGGAGGGCCGCACAGGAACGCCAGGTAGCCGATGGTCGCGGCGGCCGACACCGATGCCGCCGCCTTGGTGGGGTCGTCGGCGGCGGCCGACATGCCGAGCGGGAAGCCGAGCGACGCGCCCGCCCCCCACAGCGCGACGCCGACGAAGGCGAGGGGGGTGGACGGGGCGAGGATGAACAGGATGAGGCCTGCCCCCGCCATGATCGCGAGGATGCGCAGCGTCCAGACGCGCCCGATGCGGTCGACGATCGGACCGCCGATGACGCGGAAGACCGTCATCGCGACCGAGAACACCGTGAGGGCGACGGCGCCGGTGGCCTCGCTCTCGTCGTGACCGTCGACGACGGCGATCGTCAGCCAGTCGTTCGCGCTCCCCTCGGCGAAGGCCATTCCGAGCATGATCGCGCCGATCGCGTAGGTGCGGGGGTCGCGCCACACCGCCACGAGCTCACGGAAGCGCTCGCTGCGTGTCGGGGCGGTGCCGGCGTCATCGTCGTGAACGAGCTCGCGCGTGGGGACGGCGCTCAGCGAGAGGATTCCGACGGCGAAGGCGACGGCGCCCGCGGCCCAGAGGTGCCACGCGACGCCGACGTTCCAGGCGGCCATGGCGACCCCGACCCCCGCGCCGGCGACGGTGCCCAAGCTGAAGAAGGCGTGGAACAGGGGCATGAGGGTGACGCCGAAGCTCTGCTCCACCGCGGCGGCCTCGACGTTCATCACGACGTCGGTCGAGGCCATCCCGATGCCCATGAGCGCGAGGCCGACAGCGGCGATGACGTACGACTCGGCGAACTGCACGCCGTAACCGACGACGATGACACCGCCGGCGAAGAAGGAGAGCGTGCCGTACATGCTCCGCCGCGCGCCCCAGCGGGCGATCGCGAGGTTCGCGAGCGACAGGCCGACGAGCGCTGCCGCGCCGGAGACGAACAGCAGCACCCCGATGCCGAAGTCGTCGATGCCGAGGGCCGTCTTGACCGAGGGCAGGCGGGACGCCCACGACGCGAAGCCGAGGCCCGTCACGAAGAAGATCGCGAAGATCGCGGCGCGCCAGCGCACGAGCCGGCGTCGGGTGAGAGCGGTTTCCACCGCCCCACTGTAGCGGCGTGCGGCATCCCTCGTCGAATCGATTCGACACGCTTCATGCCGCGCGGGATACGATCGAGTCGATGCAGACACGACGCGCCACCATCTCCGACGTCGCCCGCGAGGCGGGCGTGTCGCCGTCGACCGCGTCGGTCGTGTTCAGCGGCAAGACCCCCGTCTCCGATGCCACCCGCCAGCGCGTGCTCGACGCGGCATCCGCGCTCGGGTACACGGGCCCCGACCCGTTGGCCGCCTCGCTCCGGCGCGGGCGCACCGGCATCGTCGGGGTGCTCCAGCGCGGCCCCCTCGGGATCGCCTTCCGCGACCCTGTGCAGCGGACGACCATGGACGGCCTCGCCGACGCCGTCGCCGTCATCGACGCGAGCCTCCTTCTGCTGCGCTCGCTGCCCTCCCGAGCCGGCGACGACCCGCGCAGCGATGACGACGCGGGCGACCACGGACAGGGCTCCGCGGTCGCTCGGCCGCCCCACGCGACGCTCGCGACCGTTCCGATCGACGCCGCGGTGCTCATCGGTTCGATCCCCGAAGCGGCCGACGACGTGGCGACCCTGCGAGCCCGGGGCGTGCCCGTCGTCGTGATCGAAGGCGAGGCCGGTGAGGGGGTGCCCCAGATCGCGCTCGACAACCTCGATGCCCAGAGGTGCATCGCCGACCACGTGCGACGGCTCGGGCACACCGACGTCGTGCTGGTGACCCTCCGCGCCGAGCTCAACATCACGCGAGACCGCCTCGACGGCGCGCGCGAGGTGTTCCCCGACGCCCCCGCCTATCCGTCGCTGGCGAGCTCCATCGACGAGGGGCTGCGGATCGGACGAGAGATCTTCGCGCACCGGCGCCCCACCGCCGTGCTCGCGCAGAGCGATCTGCTCGCCGCCGGCGTCATCCGCGCGGCCGAGGAGGCGGGCCTGTCGGTGCCCGGAGATGTGAGCGTCTCCGGCTTCGACGGCGTGCCCGTCGACGGTCTCGCCCCCTACGAGCTGACCACCATGGTGCAGCCCGCCGCCGAGAAGGGACGCGCCGCAGGAGCGGCCCTCGTCGCGATGCTGACGGGTGGCCAGCCGGCATCCGTCCGGTTCACGAGCGTGTTCCGTTCGGGCAATACGACAGGTCCCCGACCCGGGGGCGCGGAATCGACCCCGTAGAATAGGGATTCCACCCGCGACCTTTCAGGAGGCCCGTTTGCTTCTGCTCCTGGCTGCGTTCGCGGTGATTCCGCTGGCGCTGCCATGGCTGGTGGCACGGATCGGCTCTCGGGCGTTCTTCGTCGCGGCACTCGTGCCCATCGCCGCCTTCGTGCACGCGGCCCTGGCCGCGCCCGAGGTGATCTCCGGAACGGCACCGTTCGAGACCTTCGCCTGGATCCCCTCCCTCGGCATCGACCTGTCGATGAAGATGGACACCCTCGGCTGGGTCATGACGCTCATCGTCACCGGCGTCGGCGCCCTCGTCATGATCTACTGCCGGTGGTACTTCGACGGCAAGAAAGACGGTGTCGGACTGTTCTCAGCGGTCCTGCTCGCCTTCGCCGGCGCGATGTACGGGCTCGTCCTCACCGACGACCTCATCGTGCTCGTGATGCTGTGGGAGGTCACGAGCGTCCTCTCGTACCTGCTCATCGGCTTCTACCACGCCCGCGGTGCGAGCCGCCGAGCCGCCCTGCAGGCGCTGCTGGTCACGACGCTCGGCGGCCTCATCATGTTCGTCGGGGCCGTCATGCTCGTCGTGCTCTACGGCACCTCGAGCCTCAGCACCATCCTGACCTCGCCGCTTCCGTCGGCCGACGGTCAGGCGTCGCTGCTGAACATCGCCGTCGCGTTCCTCCTGGTCGGCGCCCTCAGCAAGTCGGCGATCTTCCCGTTCCACTTCTGGCTCCCGGGCGCGATGGCCGCGCCCACCCCCGTCAGCGCGTACCTCCACGCCGCCGCGATGGTGAAGGCCGGCATCTACCTCATCGCTCGCCTCGCACCCGCTTTCGCCGACACCGAGCCGTGGCGCCCGATGGTCATCACCCTCGGCCTGTTCACGATGCTCCTCGGAGGGCTCCAGGCGCTCCGCGAATCCGACCTCAAGCGCATCCTCGCCTTCGGCACGGTCAGCCAGCTCGGCATGCTCACCGTCGTCCTCGGCTACGGAGAGCGCAACTCTGCGCTGGCCGGGCTCGCGCTGCTCATCGGCCATGCGCTCTTCAAGTCGTCGCTGTTCCTCGTCGTCGGCGTCATCGACCGCCAGCTCAGCACGCGCGACATCGGCGAGCTCTCCGGCGTCGGGCGTCAGGCACCCACTCTCGCCGTGTTCTCCATCGTCGCGATCGCCTCGATGGTGGGTGTCGCGCCCACCATCGGCTTCGTCGCCAAGGAGGCGACGCTCACCTCGCTCCTGGAGGGCGGCAGCGACCCGGCCGCGTGGGTGCCGCTGATCGGCATCCTGCTCGGCTCCGTGCTGACGGCCGCGTACGGCATCCGCTTCGTGTGGGGCGCGTTCTGGACGAAGAAGGATGCCGCAGGCCTCCCGATGCGGCGCACGGAATGGCCCGACCCCCCGATGGGCTTCCTCGCAGCACCTGTGCTGCTGAGCGCACTGACCGTCGTCGGCGGGATCGCCTCGCCCTGGCTCGACGCCGCCCTGTCGGGCTACGCCGACTCGATGCCCGAGGCGGGCGGCGAGCACAGCCCGTACCATCTGGCGCTCTGGCACGGCTGGGAACCGGCGCTGTTCCTGTCGCTCGGGGCGATCGCCGCCGGCGCCGTGCTGTTCTGGGTCGTGCAGCGCACCGCGTGGAAGACGCGCGTCCTCCCCTTCACGGCGGCCGACGTGTACAACCTCGTACTCCGAGGCATCGCACGTGTCTCGGTCTGGACGACCACGCTCACGCAACGAGGATCGCTGCCGCTGTACGTCGGCACGATCTTCGTCGTGTTCGTCGCGGCCGAGGCGACGGCGCTGCTGGCGAGCACACAGTGGAAGATCGAGCTCGACGCCTGGCAGACGCCGATGCAGCTGGTCGTCGCGCCGATCATGATCATCGCCGGCATCATCGCGGTGCGCGCGCGCAAGCGGTACACCGGCGTCGTGCTCGTGTCGGTGACAGGCCTCGGCATGGTGATGCTCTTCGCCACGAGCGGCGCCCCTGACCTCGCTCTCACGCAGATCCTCGTGGAGACGGTGACGCTCGTCACTTTCGCGCTGGTGCTGCGCCGCATCCCCGCGCGCATGGGGGAGCACAACGCCTCCGTGCTGCCCGTGGTCCGCGCGATCCTCGGCATCGCGGTGGGCGCGACGATGGCGATCGTGGCGATGGTCGCCACCGGTGCCCGCGTCGCCGAGCCGATCTCCGACCGCTTCCCCGAGCTGGCGTACGAGCTCGGACACGGCAAGAACGTCGTCAACGTGGCGCTGGTCGACCTGCGCGGGTGGGACACCATGGGCGAGCTCTCGGTGCTGATCCTCGCCGCCACCGGCGTGGCCTCGCTCGTGTTCGTCACGCACCGCTCCGATCTGCTCTCGCGCGCGATCTCACCGCTGCCGACATCCGTCATCCGCACCCGCCGCCCTCTCGTCGAGACGAGCGAAGGACCCCGCCCCCGCACGAGCGCCCCCGGCAGCACGCGGCAGGCGTGGCTGGTGGGTGGGCCGAAGCTGCGCCCGGAGAACCGTTCGATCATGCTCGAGGTGATCGTGCGCATCCTCTTCCACACGATCATCGTCGTATCGATCTACCTGCTCTTCGCCGGTCACAACCTCCCCGGCGGCGGCTTCGCTGGCGGCCTGGTGGCGGGCATGGCACTCGTCATGCGCTACGTCGCCGGCGGACGGTACGAGCTCGGCGCCGCCGCGCCCACCGATGCCGGACGTCTCCTCGGTGCCGGCATGACCCTGGCCGTCGCGTGCGCCATCGTGCCGCTGTTCTTCGGGGAGGCGCCGCTGACGAGCACATTCTGGGAGACGGAGATCCCGGGGCTCGGCCATGTGGAATTCGTCACGTCGACCCTCTTCGACGTCGGCGTGTACCTCGTCGTCATCGGCCTCGTCCTCGACGTCCTGCGCTCGCTCGGCGGCGAGGTCGACCGTCAGACGCAGGAGCAGCGTGACCGCGGGGTGAGCGTGGCATGAACGTCTCGCTGGTCCTGATCATCATCATGGGAGCCCTGTTCGCCGCAGGGGTCTACGCGATGCTCGAACGCAGCCTCACCCGCGTCCTCATCGGGTTCCTGCTGCTGGGCAACGCGGCGAACCTCTTCCTCCTCGTCGTCATGGGAGACCCCGGTGTCGCCCCGTTCTTCGGCGCGGCCTCCTCGCCCGACGAGATGAGCGACCCGCTGCCGCAGGCGCTCACGCTCACCGCGATCGTCATCACCTTCGCCGTCTCCGCATTCCTCCTCGCGCTCATCTACCGCTCGTGGCAGCTCGGCCAGGCCGACACCGTGCACGACGACGAGGCCGACCTCGCCCTGCGTGAGCGCGGCGCTCAAGACGAAGACACGATGGACGACGAGATCACCGAAGAAGACGACGACGCGACGACAGACTTCATCGGCACCGAGACCGCGCCGATCCTCGTGCTCCATCACCGCGACATGGATGCCATCCGCGACGACGCCCCCGTCGACGCGCCGGTGCGCCGGCGTTCCGAGGCGGACGACGATCGCCGCGACGACGGGACCCCCTCCGGAGGTGATGACCGATGAGCGTCCTCGTTCCGCTCCTGGTGGCACTGCCGCTCCTCGGCGCCGCCATCGCCCTCATCTTCGGCCGCCAGCGCCGGGTGCAGGTGGGGGTGTCGACCGTGACGCTCACGCTCGTGCTCGCGATCGCCGGCGTGCTCCTCTACTCGGTCGACTCCACGGGCGAAGCGCTCGCGGTGTCGGTGGGCGGGTGGCCGATCCCGTTCGGCATCGTGCTGTACGTCGACCGACTCTCGGCGCTTCTCGTGGTGGTCTCCAGCATCGTGCTGCTGGCCGTCCTCCTCTTCTCGGTGGGGCAGGGCGCCGCCGACGGCGATGACGACACCCCCGTCACGATCTTCCACCCGTCGTACCTGATCCTCGCGGCCGGTATCTTCAACGCCTTCATCGCAGGCGATCTCTTCAACCTCTACGTCGGGTTCGAGATCCTCCTGGTCGCGTCATACGTGCTCATCACCCTCGGGTCGACGGAGAACCGCATCCGCACCGGCGTCGTGTACATCGTCGTGTCGCTCGTGTCGTCGATCCTCTTCCTGGCGGCGATCGCGGCGATCTACGGGGCGCTCGGCACGGTGAACATGGCACAGCTCGCCGAACGGATGTCGGAGCTGCCGCAGGAGGTGCAGCTCGTCCTCCACTTGATGCTGCTGCTCGCCTTCAGCATCAAGGCGGCCGTCTTCCCGCTGTCGTTCTGGCTCCCCGACTCGTATCCCACGGCCCCTGCGCCGGTGACCGCCGTGTTCGCGGGGCTGCTGACGAAGGTCGGCGTGTACGCCATGATCCGCACCGAGACGCAGATCTTCCGCGACAACGACGTGAACACGCTCCTGCTCATCGTCGCGCTCGCCACGATGATCGTCGGGGTTCTCGGCGCGGTCGCGCAGGCGGAGCTGAAGCGCATCCTGTCGTTCACGCTCGTGAGCCACATCGGCTACATGGTGTTCGGCCTGGCCGTCGCGACCCCGGCCGCCCTCGGCGCGACGATCTACTACATGGTCCACCACATCGTGGTGCAGACGACCCTCTTCCTCGCCGTCGGTCTCGTCGAGCGACGTGCCGGGTCGACGTCGATCCTCAAGGTCAAGGGGCTCATGAAGGCGGCGCCGGTGATCGCCGTGCTCTACTTCATCCCCGCGATCAACCTCGGCGGACTCCCGCCGTTCTCGGGCTTCATCGGCAAATTCGCGCTCTTCGACGCGGCGGCGCAGGTGGGGACACCGCTGATGTACGTGCTCATCATCGGCGGCATCGTCACCTCCCTGCTCACGCTGTACGCGCTCATGCGTGCCTGGAACCTGTCGTTCTGGCGCGAGGAGGAGGAGCACGGCGACGAGACCGAGGTCGCTGACCGCATCACCTACCTCGGCGGTGCCCCGGCGGCGTCCACGCAGACCGAGCGTCGCGTCATCCCGCGCATCATGACGGCCGCAACGGCCGGCATGGTCGCCGTCACGGTCGCGCTGACCGTGTTCGCCGGCCCCCTCTACCAGCTCTGCGCCAACATCGGCGAGGCGCTGCAAGACCCGGTGGTGCTCGTCGACTCCCGTGGGGAGGTGGCCCCGTGAGCCCGACCGGCAAGACGGGAGCGGCCGCCGTCCTGACCGCGGTGTGGCGTCAGCTGCCGTTCTTCGTGTGGCTGGTCGCCTTGTGGATGCTGCTGTGGGGCCAGTTCACGGCGCTGTCCGCTCTCACGGGCCTCGCCGTCGCGATCTTCGTCACGCGCGTGTTCCGTCTGCCGCCGGTCGAGCTGTCGGGTCGCGTCAACCTCTGGTGGGGCACGATCTTCTTCCTCGAGTTCCTGCTCTCGGTGGTGCGCGGCTCCCTCATCGTCGCCTGGCAGGTGCTCGACGTGCGCCGGCAGCCGGGTGCGGCGATCATCGCCGTGCCGATGGTGACCGACGACGACCTCATCATGACGCACGTGGCCGTGACGGCATCCCTCATCCCCGGGTCGCTGATCATCGACATCGACCGCGACCGTCGGGTGCTCTACCTGCACATCATCGGGGCGCGCGACGCCGACGACGTCGAGGCGCAGCGTCGGGCGGTCCAGCACTGGGAGGAGCGCATCGTGCGCGCCGTCGGATCGAAGGCGCAGTTGGAGGCCATCCGAGCAGCCGCCGAGGAGAGGAGGACCGCCGCATGATCCCCGTTCTGCTGTTCATCACCTATGTCGTGTTCGCGGCGGCCGCGCTGCTGACGATGTGGCGCATCGTCAAGGGTCCCTCGATCCTCGATCGTGCCGTCGCCTCAGACGTTCTTCTCACCCTCGTCATCTGCGCGCTCGGCGCGGAGATGGCGATCAACCAGCACACCCGCACCCTTCCCCTGCTGCTGATCGTGGCCGCGGTCGGCGTGTTCGGGTCGATCTCGATCGCGCGGTTCGTGGCCCGTCGAGACGGAGCAGACCGATGAACGAGATCCGCGAGTACGCCGTCGTCATCCTCATCCTCATCGGTGCGCTCCTGTGCCTGACGGCTGCGATCGGGCTGCTGCGCTTCCGAGACGTGCCCACCCGCCTCCACGCCGCGACGAAGCCGCAGGTGCTGGGGCTCATCCTCATCTGCATCGCCATCGCGCTGTCGCTGGAGTCGTGGGCGGTTGCCGCCTTCCTCGTGCCGGTCGTGCTGATCCAGCTGGCCACCGCCCCCATGTCGGCGCACATGGTCGGCCGGCAGGCCTACCGCAACGGCACGATCGATGAGCAGTCGCTCGTGGTCGACGAGTTCGCTGACGATCAGCGCACACCTCCCGCCGCCGGCGGCTGACCCCGCGTCTTGCGGCGACCGGCTGACAGGACCCGGGGTCAGGATGCCGGGGTCAGGATGCCGGAGTCAGCACGAGCGTGCTGGCGGCAGCCTTCTCGATGCGCTCGGGTGAGAACAGCCACGGCGTCTGGCGCTTCTCCTGCCACGCCGCGAACTGGTCGGCGTAGTGCGGGTGGAAGGCGTGGCCGCTGGCGCCCGTCAGGTGGTTCCAGCGCGAGGCGTCGAGGTCCGACAGGTCGACGGTCATCCGCATCGACGGGACGGTCGTCGTCTCGAAGCCTCCGCCGAGGGTCCAGCCGGTGGCGTTGACGACCGATCCGCCGCCCGAGACGGGGAAAGGCCCTCGGTTGAACAGCCACTCGATCGGAGCGATGCCGCTCGCGCCGAAGGTGTCGCTCGTCAACGTGATCGCGTGGAGGTCGCCCCAGTTCCACCGTGACGGGTTGTCGCCCTGCAGCGTCACGAGGCGGGCGTATGCCTTTTCGGCCGTCTGGGCGAGCATCTCGTCGCGGCCCGCGACGCCGATGTCGTCGTTGGTCCACCATGTGGATGCCGGATCGTCGAGCAGCCGGTCGACCACCAGGAACAGCCGCCCGTGGTTGGCGAGCCCGACCGGCTTCTCCCGCCGCGAGAACAGGTTCTGGGCGAGCTCGTCCCACAGCACGTTGGCGTACGCCGCCGCGGCGCTGTCGGATGCGTTCTGTGCGTCCCAGCCGCGGAGGAGGTCGAGCGCCGCCTGCGCACCCTTCGACTCGACCTCGACGTCGGAGTAGGCGGCGATGAGGCGCCGGCCCATCCAGAAGTCATCGTCGGCCTGGATGGCTGTCATGTCGTCGGCCGTCAGCTCTTTCGTGGCGGCCGTGCGCTGGATGAGGTCGACGATACGGGCGGCACGCCAGCCATAGTCCCAGTCGCGGGTGAGGAAGTAGTCGTAGTCGTCGTCGACGATCGCGTTGTTGGCCGTGACGATGTATCCCGACTCGGGGTTGTACGACACCGGGAGGTCGTCGAAGGGGATGAAACCCTGCCAGTCGTACGCGGAATCCCAGCCGGGCTGCGGCATCGAGCCGTCGCCCGCCCCGCGGATCGGCAGCCGGCCCGGCGTCTGGTAGCCGATGTTCCCCGCGACGTCGGCATAGATCAGGTTCTGGGCGGGCACGTCGAACAGCGCCGCCGCTTCGCGGAACTGCGTGAAGTTGCGCGCCGTGTTCAGGGCGAAGATCGCTCGTGCGGTGGTGCCCGGTTCGAGGGCGGTCCATTTCAGCGACACCGCGTAGTCGCCGCTGGGCACGCTCCCGGGTGCCGTTGCGGCATCCTTCTCACCGAAGAAGGGGTCGTCGGCGATCGCGGTGAAGTCTCCCGACAGCCCCGACACGATCGGACCGTGTACGGTCGAGCGCACCTCGAGCTGCTGGTCGTCGCCGCCGGCGACCCGGAAGGTCTCGGTGCGCACGTCGAGCGGGACCAGCTCTCCGTCGCGCCAGTACTGGTCTCCCTGGAGCTTCTCGACGTAGAGGTCGGTGACGTCGGTCGTGAGGTTGGTGAACCCCCACGCGATGCTCGCGTTGTGTCCGATGATCACGCCCGGCATCCCTGAGAAGCCGAAGCCGGAGACGTCGAACGGGCACGCGTCGGTCACGACTCGGCAGCGCAGGCCGATCTGGTGCCACACGCTCGGGAGCGTTGCGCCCAAGTGCGGGTCGTTCGACAGCAGCGGCATCCCGCTCTCGGTGAGGGCGCCGGAGACGACCCACGAGTTGGAGCCGACGCCCTCGCCGACGCCGCCCAGAAGTGCGCTGGCCGCCTCGACGACGCTGCCGACCTCGGTCCAGCGGATGCCGGAGCTCGCCGTGGCGGTCTGGAGGGGGGTGACGGGGGAGTCGTCGGCCACCTCGGTGAGGGTCGGCACGATCACCGGGTTCCGGTCGAAGGGGTAGTCGGGGTACAGCTCGGCGATCTCCTCTGCCGAGTGGTCCTGCGCCAGCAGCGCCCGCGCCGTCTCATCTTCGACGTTGCTGCGGAGGTCCCAGGCCATCGCCTTCAACCACGCGATCGAGTCGACGGGAGTCCACGGTTCGATCTCGTAGTCGCTGTTCTGCAGGCCCAGCACGGCGTACTCGAGCGAGACCGCGCTCCCGTCGCGGTCGGCCAGGTAGGCGTTGACCCCCTCCGTGTAGGCCTCGTAGTACGCGAGCGACCGGTCGTCGAGCGCCTCCACCTCCTGCGCGGCGATGTCGTGCCAACCCAGCGCACGGAGGAACCGGTCGGTCCCGAGCTGCGATTCGCCGAACAGCTCGGAGAGGCGACCGGAGGTGACGTGGCGGCGGAAGTCCATCTCCCAGAAACGATCCTGAGCGTGCACGAAGCCCTGGGCGTAGAACAGGTCGTGGGTGTTCTCCGCGACGATCGTCGGCACGCCGAGGTCGTCGCGGTGCACCGTCACGCTCTGGCCGAGGCCGGGCACCGCGATCTCACCATCGACCTGCGGGAACGACCGCTGCACGTTCCACACGACGACGCCGGCGGCGATGAGCGCCAGCACCGTCACCCCCGCGACGAGGCTGAAGAGCGTGATGCCGATCGTGCGCCCGACGGAGCGGCTGCGGCGCTGAGCGGGACCGCTCGGCTGGTCACCGACGGAATCAGCGGTGACAGCGGGATCAGTGGGATCCGCGGGGACAGTGGGATCCGCGGGGACAGCGGCGTCGGTCGCGTCGGACATCGTGGTGGGACTCCTCTGAGGCCTCGGCTTCATCCGCTTCGGGTGCGGCGTCGGTCGCGCGCCTCAGTGAACGCGACCTCCTGGCATCGTAGCGGCGAGGAACGCAATCGTTCGCACCTCTCACACCCCCGCCCGGCGTCGTGCCCGCCTTGTCGCGCGGTGGCCGGTCGGAGAGGATGACGGCATGTCGCATCCGCTGATGTTCGACGACGCCGACCCCCAGCTCGGCTGGGTCCGCCAGGTGTGCCTCGCATACCCGGAGGCGAAGGAGCGGGTCAGCCACGGGAGGCCGAACTTCTACACCACCGTCACCTTCTGCTACTTCGGCGGCGGCGAACGGCGACGTGAAGGCGAAGAGCGGCAGCCGCGTCACGACCACGCCATCCTCATCCGACCGGATGCCGAAGACGCCCCCGCGCTCCGCCAGGACGAACGGTTCTTCGTGCCCGCCTATCTCGGCGCGTCCGGGTGGCTGGGCATCGATCTCGCCGCCGCCGAACCCGACGAGATCGAGGAGCTCATCGACGCGTCATACCGGGTGACCGCGCCGCGTCGGCTGGTGCGGCTGCTCGACTGAGTGGCGCAGCCGTTGCGCGGCGCGTGGACGGCGGGTCAGTCGGCGCCGAAATCGAAGGACGCCGACTCCGAAGCACCGTCGAGGGCCTCGGCGAGTTCCTCGCGGGCCGCGTCGTACGGCTGAGCGTGCTCGGTGATCTCGCTCGACCCTCCGGAGGCGAGTTCGCCGACGAGCTCGGCGGTCGCCCCGCCGATGAGCCCGAGGCCCGCGTACTGCTCGAGGCGTGCACGTGAGTCGGCGATGTCGAGATTGCGCATGGTGAGCTGGCCGATGCGGTCGGTGGGCCCGAAGGCGGCGTCGCCCACGCGCTCCATGGAGAGCTTCTCCGGCGAGTACGACAGGTTGCGGCTCGTGGTGTCGAGGATCGTGTAGTCCTCGCCTCGGCGCAGTCGCAGCGTGACGGTGCCGCTGATCGCCGAGCCCACCCAGCGCTGGATCGACTCGCGGAGCATGAACGACTGCGGCTCGAGCCAGCGGCCTTCGTACATGAGGCGCCCGAGGCGGCGTCCCTGCTCGTGATAGGTGGCGAGGGTGTCTTCGTTCAGGATGCCGTTGACGAGCCGCTCGTAGGCGATGAACAGCAGGGCCATGCCGGGGGCCTCGTAGATGCCGCGCGACTTCGCCTCGATGATGCGGTTCTCGATCTGGTCGCTCATGCCCAGGCCGTGGCGTCCGCCGATGGCGTTCGCCTCCTGCACGAGCGCCACGGCATCCGTGTACTCGACGCCGTTGATCGCGACGGGGCGACCCGCCTCGAAGGTGATCGACACGTCTTCGGTGGCGATCTCCACGGACGGGTCCCAGAAGCGGACACCCATGATGGGCTCGACGACCTCGAGCGAGACGTCGAGGTGCTCGAGCGTCTTCGCTTCGTGGGTGGCGCCCCAGATGTTCGCGTCTGTCGAGTACGCCTTCTCCGCGGAGTCGCGGTAGGGGAAGTCGTGGGCGACGAGCCATTCGCTCATCTCCTGGCGCCCGCCGAGCTCGGTGACGAAGTCGGCGTCGAGCCACGGCTTGTAGATGCGCAGGGCGGGGTTGGCGAGGAGGCCGTAGCGGTAGAACCGCTCGATGTCGTTGCCTTTATAGGTCGAGCCGTCGCCCCAGATGTCGACGCCGTCCTCCTTCATGGCGCGCACGAGCAGCGTGCCGGTCACCGCGCGGCCGATCGGGGTCGTGTTGAAGTAGGTGCGTCCGGCCGAGCGGATGTGGAAGGCGCCGCACGACAGCGCGACGAGCCCCTCCTCCACCAGTAGCGGCTTGCAGTCGATGAGCCGCGAGGCCTCCGCGCCGTACTGCAGCGCGCGACCCGGGATCGAGGCGATGTCGTCTTCGTCGTACTGGCCGAGGTCGCCCGTATACGTGTAGGGCACGGCGCCCTTGTCGCGCATCCATGCGACGGCGACCGACGTGTCGAGCCCTCCGGAGAAGGCGATGCCGACGCGCTCGCCGACGGGCAGGGACTGAAGGACCTTCGACATGCCCTCAAGTCTACGGGCGCCGCCGGTCGTCGCCGGATCGGGGTCGGCTTCGTGACGAACGTCACCGCGCAACGGTGACGGGGTGGGGTGACGGGGGTGGGTGCGCTTTCGCTCGATAGGATGGGGTGTACGCCCCTCCGCCACTGAAAGGGAGCACCCATGCCAGGCATCGTCATCGTCGGAGTCCAGTGGGGAGACGAAGGCAAGGGCAAGGCCACCGACCTGCTCGGCGACCGCACCGACTGGGTGGTGAAGTTCAACGGCGGCAACAACGCCGGGCACACGGTCGTGATCGGCGACGAGAAGTACGCCCTGCACCTGCTGCCCTCCGGCATCCTGTCGCCCGGGGTCAACGCCGTCATCGGCAACGGCGTCGTGATCGACCTCGAAGTGCTGTTCGCCGAACTGTCGGCGCTGTCGGCACGCGGAGTCGACGTGTCGCGCCTGCGGGTCAGCGCCAACGCGCACGTCATCACCCAGTACCACCGCACGCTCGACAAGGTCACCGAGCGCTTCCTCGGCAAGCGGATGATCGGCACCACCGGTCGCGGCATCGGACCCACCTACGCCGACAAGATCAACCGCGTCGGCATCCGCGTGCAAGACCTGTTCGACGAGAACATCCTGCGCCAGAAGGTCGAGGGCTCGCTCGATCAGAAGAACCACCTTCTCGTGAAGGTGTTCAACCGCCGGGCCATCACCGTCGACGAGGTCGTCGACGACCTGCTGTCGTACGCCGAGCGCCTCCGCCCGATGGTGTGCGACACGGGACTCCTGCTGAACGACGCGCTGGATGCCGGTGAGGTCGTCGTCTTCGAGGGTGGCCAGGCCACCATGCTCGACGTCGACCACGGCACATACCCGTTCGTCACGTCGTCGTCGGCGACCGCCGGCGGAGCCTCCACCGGCTCGGGCGTCGGGCCCAACCGCCTCGACCGCATCGTCGGCATCGTGAAGGCGTACACGACCCGCGTCGGGTCGGGTCCGTTCCCGACCGAGCTGTTCGACGAGAAGGGCGACTGGCTGCGCACCCGCGGTTTCGAGTTCGGCACGACCACCGGTCGCCCTCGCCGGGTCGGGTGGTACGACGCTCCCATCACGCGCTACGCGACGCGCATCAACGGCATCACCGATCTCGTGCTCACGAAGCTCGACATCCTCACCGGGCTCGACGAGATCCCCGTCTGCGTCGCGTACGACGTCGACGGAAAGCGGTTCGACGAGGTGCCGGTCAACCAGACCGACTTCCACCACGCACGCCCGATCTTCGAGTACTTCCCGGGCTGGAAGCAGGACATCTCCGCCGCCCGCACCTTCGACGACCTCCCCCTGGAGGCGCAGGATTACGTGCTCGCGCTCGAGCAGATGAGCGGCACCCGCATCTCGGTGATCGGGGTCGGCCCCGCCCGCGACGCGGTCGTCGTCCGCCACGACCTCGTCGACTGACCCGCGGTGCGGTTCTTCGTCGGCGGCTATGCGGCCGGCATGGACGGTCACGCCACCGGCATCGGCGTGCTCCACGCCGGTGACCCCGACGCGGCGCTCGCCGGCGGCTCCCTGTCTCGGCACACCGATGCGGTGTCCTTCGCCGGTTCCGCCTCGTGGCTCGCGTGGCATCCGACTCTCGACGTCCTCTACGCGGCGCTCGAAGACGCCGGCACCGTCCAGGCGTTCCGCCGCACCGGCACTGAATCCTTCGTCGCCGCAGGAATGCCGATCGTCGTCGGCGAGACGGTCTGTCACGTCGCCGTGGAGCCGGGCGGAAGCTGGCTGATCGCGTCGTGCTACGG
>JAEYVZ010000009.1 GCA_023431405.1 Actinomycetes bacterium | reverse complement strand
GGCCTCGATCGCGCCACGAGGCGCGGGCCGGCGCAGCACGGGTCGACGAGGATCTGTGCCGCGCCTCAGCGCAGCGCGGCCGCCGCGGGGAGCCCCGCCGCCCGGCGTGCCGCCGCGTCGGGAAGGGTGCGCGCGAACGAGAGCAGCACGCCGCATGCCATGAGCACGGACAGGAGCGACGTGCCTCCCTGCGAGAGGAAGGGCAGCGGGACACCCAGCACGGGGAGCACGCGCAGCACGACGCCGATGTTGACGAGCGCCTGCCCCACGATCCACACGGTGATGCCGCCGGCGGCGATGCGGATGAACGGGTCGTCGGTCTTGCGGATGACGTGGAAGGCACCCACGGCGAACAGGGTGAACAGTCCCAGCACCACGATGCATCCGATGAGGCCGAGCTCCTCGCCGACGATGGCGAAGATGTAATCGTGCTCGGCGGCGGGAAGCCAGTCGTACTTCTCCCGCGAGTTGCCGAGGCCGAGGCCGAAGATCCCACCGCCCGCAAGGCCCCACACGCCGTGGAGCGCCTGCCAGCAGTCACCCGTCTCTGCGAGGTAGCAGGCGACCGAGTCGACGTCGAGGAAGCTCATGATGCGGCGCATGCGGTCGGGGCTCGTCGCCGCGAACACCGCTGCGGCCCCCGCGACCAGGACGAGCGGGAGCACGAAGATCCGCAGCTTGACGCCCGAGAAGAACAGACACCCCAGCAGGATCGCCATGAGCACGAGCCCCGTGCCGAGGTCGCCGCTTCCCACCGCGACCAGACCGATCACGAGTGCACCCACGGGCACCACCGGGATGAACACGTGGCGCCAGAGCCCGAGGAGCGTGCGCTTGCGATAGAGCACGTAAGCGAGCCACAGTGCGAGCGAGAGCTTGAGGAACTCGGAGGGCTGCATCTGCGCACCGCCCACCGAGATCCAGTTGCGGTTGCCGTCGTTCAGGATGCCGACACCGGGAACGAAGACGAGCATCTGCAGAGCCGTCGCACCGATCAGCGCCGGCCACGCCATCCGCTTCCAGAACGTCACCGGGAACCTGCTCAGCACGAACATGAGCGGCACGCCCACGACCGCGAAGACCGATTGCTTGAGCACGACGTCGAACGGACTGTCGCCTCGGGAGACCGAGGCGGCCATCGTCGCCGACAGCACCATCACGAGCCCGAACAGCGTGAGGATCAGCGCCGTCGAGGCGATGAGGAGGAATTCGTTCGGCACGGGAGCGAACACCCGCCCGAGCGACACACGCGCCGAGAACCCGCGGGAGTCGTCAGCGCTCTCCAGAGGGGGTCGGTCGGTCGTCGTCACCGGCATCCTCCCCTTCCTGCGTGCGATGGTCTCGTGGGCCGCCGCCGGAACCCGACAGTCGCGCCCGCACCGCCTCGGCGAAGCGGATGCCGCGGTCTGCGTAGGACGCGAACTGATCGAAGGATGCCGCCGCCGGAGCCAGGAGGACCGTGTCTCCGTCACGGGCGACACCCGCCGCCAGCTCGACGACCTCCGCCATGACGTCTTCAGTCTGAGCGTGGTCGACCTCGAAGACCGGAACCGACGGCGCGTGTCGTGCGAACGCCGCGGTGATCTCGTCGCGCTCCACCCCGATCACGATCGCCGCCTTCACGGCGCCACCGCGCGACTGGACGAGCGCGGCGATGTCGACGCCCTTGAGATCGCCGCCGACGATCCACACGGCACCCGGATAGGCGGCGAGCGAGGATGCGGCGGCATGGGGATTCGTGGCCTTGGAGTCGTCCACCCATGTCACGCCCTCACCGACGGCGACGACCTCGATGCGGTGCGGATCGAGCCGGAAGGCCTCGAGGGCATCATGGATCGCTTCCGGCGCGATCCCGAGAGACCTGGCCAGCGCGCTGGCGGCCAGGATGTTGGCGACGATGTGGGGAGCCGCCAGTCCGCGGGACGCGAGTTCTGAGACCGTCGTCAGCTCGAGCGCCTGTGTGCGACGGTCGTCCAGGAAGGCCCGGTCGACGAGGAGCCCCTCGACGATGCCGAGATCGCTCGGGCCGGGCACCCCGAGGTCGAAGCCGATCGCACGGCATCCTTCGACGACATCGGCCTCCTCCACCATTTCGCGGGTCGCGACATCGGCCTTGTTGTACACGCACGCGATGCGCGTGTTCTCGTAGACGAACGCCTTCGCGTCACGGTAGGCGTCGAACGAGCCGTGCCACTGCAGGTGGTCGTCGGCGAGGTTCAGGCAGACGCTCGCATACGGGGAGACCCGGTCGGGGCCGGCCTGCAGGCTGAGGTACCAGAGCTGATGGCTCGAGATCTCCACGACCAGCACGTCGAAGCCGGCGGGGTCGCGGACGGCATCGAGCACCGGAACGCCGATGTTGCCGCACGGGGCGGCGCGCAGACCGCCGGCCAGGAGCATCGTCGCGGTCAGCTGCGTGGTGGTCGTCTTGCCGTTCGTCCCGGTGATCAGCAGCCATTCCGCGGGAGTGCCGTCGGGACGCAGCACCTTGTCGCGCACGCGCCAGGCGAGCTCGATGTCGCCCCACACGGCTATCCCCTGTTCTCGCGCCCACGCGATGAGGGGGTGGTGCGGAGGGAATCCGGGAGAGGCCACGACCACCTCGGGCGAGAAGGCGGAGATCTCCTCGGGTACGACCTCGAGAGGCCCCGTCCACAGTCGCGCCCCCACGACGGGCACGAGCCGCGCGTACTCCTCGTCGGCCGATTCCGCGGCGACGAGCACGTCGGCTCCGAGCTCGGCGAGCGTGTCGGCGACCGAGAACCCCGTCATCGACAGACCGAGCACCACGACCCGAAGCCCTGACCAGTCGGCATGCCAACTGGTGAGGGTGTCGAGACGCTGAGCAGGCGAGGCGGCGTTCATAGCGCTGCGAGCCACGCGACGTAGAAGAGGCCGACACCGGTCACGGCGAGCATGCCGGCGATGATCCACATGCGCACGACGATCGTGATCTCCGGCCACCCGCGCATCTCCAGATGGTGGTGGAACGGACTCATCAGGAACAGCCGCTTACCCCCCGTGGCCTTGAAGTAGTAGCGCTGCAGGATGACCGACCCCGGACCGATGATGAAGACGCCCGCGATGATGACCGCGAGGATCTCGGTGCGCGACAGCACGGCCATCGCGACGATCACGCCGCCGATCGACATCGAGCCGACGTCG
Organism: Actinomycetes bacterium; assembly: GCA_023431405.1. Lineage (GTDB taxonomy): Bacteria > Actinomycetota > Actinomycetes > Actinomycetales > Microbacteriaceae > Microbacterium. Next base: position 84,953 of record JAEYVZ010000009.1, on the reverse strand, counting down.
CCCATGAACACCTTCGCCTTCGGCGCGTTCCACCACAGGAAACCGACGAGCGCCCCCACGAACGACGCGGCGATGATCGTGAGACCCATGGGATCGCGGGTCGGGTAGCAGGCGTTGGCGTACGCCTCGACGAGCGCCGAGGTGTGGCAGCGCTGCTGGAACTGCCAGAAGGTCACGAGACTGTAGGCCGAGACGGTGAAGATGCCGGCACCGGTGGCCAGTCCGTCGAGACCGTCGGTGAGGTTCGTGGCGTTCGACCAGGCGACCGACATGAACGAGATCCACGCGAGGTAGAGGATCCAGCCGACCACAGCGCCGAGGGCCATGAATGACAGGGCGGGGATGTCGCGGAAGAACGAGACGTACGGAGACGCGGGCGTCTCCCCCCATGCGTTGGGGAAGTTGAGGGCAAGGATGCCGAAGGGCACCGCCACGAGGATCTGACCGACGACCTTGCGCCATCCCGACAGCCCGAGGCTGCGCTGCTGGCGCACCTTCATGTAGTCGTCGATGAAGCCGACGAGGCCGAGGCCCACCATCATCCACACCACGAGGAGCCCCGAGGTGGTGGGCGGCGTGCCGCCGGCGTAGCTTCCGACGAAGTAGCCGACGAGCGAACCCACGATGAAGACGATGCCGCCCATCGTGGGGGTGCCGCGCTTGCGCTGGTGGCTGGGATTGTTGCCGTCTTCGGGGGTGCGGATGACCTGCCCCCACCCGAGCTTCTCGAAGAGCCGGATGAACAGCGGGGTCAGGAAGAGCGTGAACGCGAGGGAGATCGTCGCGGCCGCCAGCAGAGATCTCACGAGAACGATTCTCCCAGACGATCCCCCAGATGACGGAGCCCGGCGGAGTTGGATGACTTGACGAGCACCCGGTCACCGTCTCGCAGCTCGCCCTGCAGGTAGTCGAACGCCTCGTCCTGCGTCTCGAAGAACACGGCTTCGCCGTCCCAGGAGCCCTCGCCGATCGCCGCGAGGTAGAGGCGTCGGGCATCACGCCCCACGACGACGATGCGCTCGAACCGCAGACGCACCGCGAGCAGGCCCACTCGGTCGTGCTCCTCGCCCGCCTGCTCCCCCAGCTCACTCATCGCGCCGAGAACGGCGACCTTGCGCTGACCGGGCTCGGCGATCTGGGCGATGGTGCGCAGCGCCGCGGACATCGAGTCGGGGCTCGCGTTGTAGGCGTCGTTGATGATGCGCACGCGATCGGAGCCGAGCGGCTGCATCCGCCAGCGCTCCGCCAGCTCCACGGTCTCCAGCCTCTCGATCGACGCGGTGACCGCGACGCCCAGCACCTGCGCGATCGTGATCGCGGCGAGGGCGTTCATGACGTGGTGCTCGCCCAGCACTCGCAGGCGGAGCGGATGACGCTCTTCGCCGGCGACCACGACGCACGTCGTGCCGGACGCCGTGACCTCGACGTCCTCCGCGCGCACCTGTGCCCCCGCCGAGCGACCGAACCAGCGCACCGAGACGTCCCGCGCCTCGGCGACTGCGGCCATGGCCGCCACGCGTGGGTCGTCGGCGTTGAGCACGGCGGTGCCGCCGGGGCGCACCGCCTCGACGAGTTCCGTCTTCGCCCGCTGAGTCGCATCCACGCCGCCGAAGCCGCCGGCATGAGCAAGCCCGACCATGAGGACGGCGCCGATGTCGGGGGTCACGAGTCCTGCCAGCTCCGCGATCCGTCCGATCCGCGATGCTCCGAACTCGCTCACGAGGTAACGCGTCGACGGGCTCACCCGGAGCATCGTCACGGGCGCGCCGACCTCGTTGTTGTAGGAGTTGCGAGGGGCGACCGTCTCACCCTCCGCCTCGAGGATGCGCGCCAGCATGTTCTTGGTGGTGGTCTTGCCGTTCGACCCGGTGATGCCGACGACCTGAAGGTCGCCGCCCGCACGCACGCGCGCCACGACGACCCGAGCCAGATCGGCGAGGGCCTGAACGGCATCCGGCACGACGATCTGCGAGACCGGCGCATCGACGCGTCGCTCGACGATCGCGAGAGATGCCCCCGCCTCGACGGCGGCACCGACGAAGTTGTGTCCGTCGGTGACCTCGCCCGGTTTCGCGACGAAGACCGTGCCGGGGGCCATGAGCCGCGAATCGGTGTCGACGATGCCCGACACGACCGTCTCGGGGGTGTCGTCGCCGAAGAGGTGGAGAGTTCCCGAAACGGCCTGAGCCGTCTCGGCGAGCGTCATCGGAATCATGGTGCAGAGCTCCTCGAACGCGCTCGCGTCACGGATGCAACGGGAGCAGGGGCGTCTCGGAATCGGACGGCATGATGCGGTAGTGCTTCAGCACCTGCGTCATCGCCTTCTTGAAGACCGAGCGGTTGGCCGACGACATCCGCTCCTTCTTGGGCTCGTCGAAGACCGTCAATACAACGTACTGCGGATCCTCCGCAGGTGCGTAACCGACGAGCGACGTGAAATAGAGGTTCTTCTTGTACCCGCCCTTGCCGTCGCTGATCTGGGCGGTGCCGGTCTTGCCCGCCATGCGGTAGCCGTCGATCTTGATGTCGTCGGCGAGCGTCGCCTGCGCGAACACGTTCTCGAGCATGAGACCGAGCTCCTTCGCCGTCTTCTCCTTGATGACGCGCACGGGCTCGGCGAGGTCGGGCGTGATGACCGTGCCATCGGACTTCGTGCACGACTCGACCAGTTGCGCCGGCATCCGCACTCCGCCGTTCGCGATGGTCTGGTACACGCTCGCCACCTGCGTCGCCGTCACCGTGAAAGCCTGACCGAAGGTGGTCGTGTAGTAGGTCTGGTTGTCCCAGTCCTTCGGCAGCAGCGAGAAGCCTGTCTTCGGCTCCCCCGACCAGTTCAGTCCCGTCGGATCGCCGACACCGAACTTCCGCAGGTACTCGTAGCGGGTCTGCGGATCGACCTTCGCGCCGAACTGCGACATGGCGACGTTGGAGGAGCGCACGAGGCCGCCGGTGAGCGTGAGGGTCTCGGTGGCGTGGAGCTCGGAGTCGTTCACGACCGCTCCGTTGTCGAACCGCATCTTCGACGGCGTCACGACGGACGACATGTGGGTGAGCCCCGCCGCCTCCATGGCCGTCGCGGCCGTCACGGGCTTGAACGTCGAACCGGGCTCGTACGAGAACCTCATGAGCCGCGACCCGCGATCGGCGGGGTCGGATGCGGCGGGCGCGTTGGGGTCGACCGTGGGGGTCTCGGCGAAGGCGCGGATCTTGCCCGTCGCCACCTCCATCACGATGATCCCGCCCCACTCCGCCCCGTAGCGCTTGCTCTCCTCCGCGATGAGCTGCTGCATGTACCACTGCAGGTCGCTGTCGACGGTGAGCTTGACCGTTCCGCCGTCGACGGCGGGCTGCTCGACCTCGGTGCCGGGGATGATCACACCGTCAGCGCCGCGCTGGTACCGCAGGGAGCCGTCGGTGCCCTGCAGGCACGAGTTCTGCAGGTCTTCGACACCCTCCAAGGGGTCGCCGTCGGCGTTGACGAAGCCGAGCACGTTGCCGGCGACGGCGCCGTCGGGATATGTCCGGGAGGGAACCGCCCGGAACGTCAGGAACGGCAGGCCCAGCTGCGCGAGCTCGCGGTACGTCTCGGTCGAGACATACCGCTTCACCGACGCCCATTGCGACTCCGGATCCTCGGCCAGCCGGTCGACGACGATCTGGGTGACCTCGTCGGCGGACTGCCCCGTGATCTCGGCGATCTGCGCGGCCAGTTCCGGCCACGACACCATCTCGGGGTCGCCGTTCTCGTCATGCACGATCTTCCCGTCGGCGTCGCGCAGCCGGATGCCGAGCGCCGCGAGCTTCGGATCGATCGACACGTCGTAGACGAGGGTGCTCGTGGCGAGCACGCGGCCGTTCGCATCCACGATGTCACCGCGGGCGCCGGCCAGCGTGACCTTCGTGCCGCTGGCGAGCTCCTGCGACGTGCGGATGTGCTCGTTGGCGTTCACGACCTGGATGTCGACGAGACGCACGACGAACGCCGAGATCACGGCCAGCACGACGGCCAGCGCGACGACGGTGCGACGACGGGGGCTGCGGGTGGCTCGTGTGGTCATGGTCCGGTTCTCTGCGTCTGGTCGCGTTCGGTGTCTTCAGCCGGGTTCTTCGGTCAGGCGGTCAATGGGTCTCGGGAGTGGGGATGCCGTCGGCGACGGCGGGCGGAGCGGCCGGGTTCACCACGACCGTGTTCTCGGCGACGGCGCCGGCGCCGAGACTCGCGTCGGGATCGGTCACGAGGGGAACGTCTCCGATGAGGGCGTTGCCGACTGCGGCCTTCTTCAGCGCCTGCACGTTCGATGTCGACGAGGCGGGCTTGTCGGCGCCGGTCACCCTGCCGTCGCTGAGCCTCATGTAGCTGGGCGTGTCGCCGATGACCATCCCGAGCGCGGCGGCGTTGGCCGCCAGATACTGCGGGGAGCTGAGGCCGGCGACCTTGTCCTCCAGCATCTGCACCTCCCACGTCACGGCGCGCTTCTCGGCGGTCAGCTCCTTGAGGTCGTAGGTGCCCTGCGTCGTGAGGATCGACAGGCCGAGCTGAGCGCCCGCGATCGCGAGGGCACCGGCGACGGCGATGAGCCCGTACACGAGCCTCGGGCGGCGCGTCGGCACGGGTGTCAGGTGCTCGACGGGCCGCAGTCGCGGCTGCGGTCGAGCCTCGGTGGGGCGTACCGGGAGCGGCGCGATGAGGTCGGTGTCCCAGGATGCGGCCGTGTTCGCGCTCATGACGCCTCCCTCACACGCTCGGCAGCACGAAGCCGCACGGGCTTCGCCCGCGGATTGCGAGCCTTCTCCTCGTCGGATGCGACCTCGGCACCCTTGACGAGAAGTCGGAACCGGGGCGCGTGCTCGGGCAGCTCGAACGGCAGGCCGGCCGGGGCGGTCGACGCCGTCGCCTCGGCGAACGCGCGCTTGACGAGGCGGTCCTCCAGCGACTGGTACGACATGACGACGATCCGGCCTCCGACGCGCAGGAGGTCCATGGCGGCAGGGATCGCGGCCTCGAGCGCGGACAGCTCGCTGTTCACTTCGATGCGCAGCGCCTGGAACACGCGCTTGGCGGGGTGCCCGGAGCGATCACGCTGGACGGCGGCGGGAGTCGCGGCGATCAGGATGTCGACGAGCTGCTGCGACCGCGTGATGGGCTGGTCCGCGCGCGCGGCGATGATGGCGCGCGCGTAGCGGCCGGCCAGCTTCTCCTCGCCGTAGCGCTCGAAGATGCGGCGCAGATCGCCTTCGCCGTAGGAGGCCACGATGTCGGCGGCGGTCGTGCCTGCGGTCTGGTCCATGCGCATGTCGAGCGGCGCGTCCTGCGCGTAGGCGAAGCCGCGCTCCGCTTCGTCGAGCTGGAGGGAGGACACGCCGAGGTCGAAGAGGATGCCGTCGACGCGCCGGTGCCCCGTCGAGGCGACCGCTTCACGGATCCCGTCGTAGACGGTGTGCACGAGGGTCACCCGATCACCGAAACGGGCGAGGCGCTCTCCGGCGATCCGCAGTGCGTCGGTGTCGCGGTCGAGGCCGATGAGATGCACGTGGGGGAAGCGCTCCAGCAGCGCCTCGGAGTGCCCGCCCATTCCTTCGGTGGCGTCGACGAGCACGGCGTCGTCACGGTGCAGGGCAGGGGCCAGCAGCTCGACGCAGCGCTCGAGGAGGACGGGGGTGTGGATGTCGCGGAGGTCCATGATCGTGTGAGGCTCGGGGTCCGGGGCCCTGATCCCCATCCGCTCCGACCTGCCACCGGGGAAGTGGCGTCAGGGCGTGCGGCTGGGAGTCAGAGCCACGGCATCAGAAGAGTCCGGGGATCACCTCCTGCTCCATGTCCGAGTAGCTGTCTTCGTTTCCTTCGGCATAGGCGTTCCACGCCTCGGCATCCCAGATCTCCGCGTGCGCACCGACGCCGGTGACGACCAGCTCGCGGCCGAGGTTGGCGTAGGCGCGGAGGTGCGGCGGGAGGGTGATGCGGCTCTGGCTGTCGGGCTTCTCGTCGCTCGCGCCGGACAGGAACATGCGCTGGAAGTCTCGGGCCTGCTTGTTGGTGAGGGGCGCCTCGCGGATGCGCTCGTAGATGCGCTCGAACTCTTTCGTCGAGAACACGTACAGGCATCGCTCCTGCCCGCGCGTGACCACCACACCATCGCCGAGGTCGGTGCGGAACTTCGCCGGGAGGATGACTCGCCCCTTGTCGTCGAGCTTGGGGGTGTACGTGCCCAACAGCATCGCGTCACCACCCCCTTTCTGCCCGGCCGCCTGAGGTACGCGCCACTTTACTCCACTTTCCTCCACTTAACTATCAATTTCTCGGCACCACGCTCCCCCTTCGCTCCCCTAGGACTCGCGACCGGCGCGCAGGCACAAAAAAAGCACCGACCCGAAGGTCGGTGCTGAGGTGGTGGTGACGTTGCCGGCCGCGCCGGCCGCGGATCAGCGGCCGTCTTGGCGACGGTCCCAGCGGTCGTTCATGCGGTCCATGAAGGTGCCGCCGGTTGCTCGCGGTTTGCGCGTGCCCTCGGTGCGCGGACGGGTGACGGCCCCGCGAGCGGGCGTCACGGCGAGCACGACTCCGCCGACCATCGCGACGAACGCGATGACGCCCACGACGATGAGAGACGTCGAGACGCCGATGATGAGGCCTGCGAGGCCCAGAAGGACGAGGATGCTGCCGTAGACGATGTTGCGGTAGCTGAGGGTCTGACCTTCGCGGGGGGCACTCACGACGTCGGCGTCATTGCGCATGAGATGGCGTTCCATCTCGTCCAGCAGACGCTGCTCCTGCTCTGACAGTGGCATGCATCCCCCTTTGGTCGTACCGTGTGCTCCGATTCTACGCGGGAGCATGAGAACTAGGCTAGGCCCGTGACCGCTTCTCCTGATGCTCTTGACGCAGTTTCCCAGCGGATGGAGAGGTTCGCCTCCGAGCGCCTCTTCGAACTCGAACATCTCGGCCCCGAAGCCCGCGATTTCGCTCGAGCAGCCATCGCCACCGTCGTCGGCGGCAAGCGTCTGCGGGCCCGCTTCTGCCTCACCGGATGGCAAGCCGTGGCGCACGCCGCCACGCGGCCGGCGCCCGCCCCCGGCGACGCCGTCATCGGCACCGCCGCTTCACTGGAGTACTTCCACGCCGCCGCCCTCGTCCACGACGATCTCATCGACAACTCCGACACCCGCAGAGGCCGGCCGTCCTCCCACCGCGCGCTGGAGGCCGTGCATGCCACGGGCACCTGGCGGGGAGACGGAGCCGCCTTCGGACGCTCGGCGGCGATCCTGCTCGGCGACCTCCTGGTCGCCTGGAGCGACGACCTGTTCGAGGAGTCGCTCCAGGCCGACATCGACTCGGCGGCCGCCGACGACGCGCGAACGAACGACGCGTCACGACGAGCGGCGGCGACCCGCCAGGAGTACGCACGCATGCGCCGCGACGTCACCGTCGGCCAGTACCTCGACATCGTCGAGGAGGCCGCCGCGGCGACCCTGCCCGACGAGGAGCACGCCGAGCGAGCCCTGCGCGTCGCCACCTTCAAGTCGGCGCGCTACAGCGTGCAGCAGCCGCTGCTCATCGGTGCGCGGCTGGCCGGCGCCGATGAGGCGCAGGCCGACGCGCTCGCCGCGTTCGGCCTTCCCCTGGGGCTCGCGTTCCAACTGCGCGACGACGTCCTCGGCGTCTTCGGCGACAGCGCCGTGACGGGCAAGCCCTCCGGTGACGACCTGCGCGAGGGCAAGCGCACTCTCCTCATCGCGTACGCCCGCGAAGCGCTGCCGGCGGGAGCGCGACGCACTCTCGACGAGCTGTTGGGCGACCCCGGGCTCGACGCCCGGCAGATCGCGCATCTGCAGGAGACGATCGTCGACTCGGGCGCACTCGAGCGCGTCGAGGCCCTCATCGCCGACTACGCCGCCGAGGCCGACCGGGCCCTGCGAGCGGCAGCCCTCGACAACGCCGCCGTGTCGAGCCTTCGCGATCTTGCGCGGGATGCCGTGACGCGCAGCGCCTGAGCGGCGCGCGACGGCTCGACCTCGCGACGAAGGGCGCCCTCGGCGTCAGGCCAGCGCCTGCGCGACCCGCCGCACCTCGCTCTTGCGACCCGCCCGCAGGGCCTCGATCGGAGCGATCCCGATCGACTCCTCGGGCTCCAGCAGCCAGTCGATGGCCTCGTCGTCGCTGAACCCGGCATCCTGCAGCACGATGATGGTGCCGCGGAGCGAGCCGATGGGGTGCCCGTCGACGAGGAAGTCGGACGGAACGCGCAGCATGCCGTCGCGTCGCGTGCCGATGAGGTGTTTCTCATCGAGGAGGCGACGCACCCTTCCGAGCGGTTCACCGGTGATCTCGACCAGGTCGGCGAGAGACAGCCAGACACGGGCGTTCGGGGCGGATTCCTCAGTCACCCTTCCACTATCGCATCGCACGCACCCCCGTCGGACGCGTGCGAGAGGACCCGTCGTGCACCACCTGAGTCACATTCGTCACATATGTCACACCCGCCACTCTGGTTGACACCTTTCACCATCCGTGACAGCGTGGCTTCGGCCGCCGAGAGGGGAACCGACGTGAATCTCAGGACTGAACGCGCCACCGCGACCGCGCCGGTCGCCGTGCTCGGAACGATCGCCTTGTCTCTGTCCGCCGCCCCGGCGTACGCCGACGCGGCGGTGACCACGGACCGTGAGCCCGTGATGCGCGCACTTCCGACCGGGGTCGCCCCCACGGCTGCGAAGGCGGAGGCCGCGACGCGTCCCCGCACGCATACGGTCGTCCGAGGCGACACGGTGAGCGGGATCGCCGCCCGCCACGGGCTTCGCACCGCGGACGTCCTCGCCTGGAACGACCTCGGCTGGAAATCGATCATCCGCCCGGGCGACGTGATCCGCCTGTCGGCCCCCGGCTCGGGAGACCGCCGGGCCGCGCCGTCGTCGGCTTCGGGCTCATCGGCGTCGGCCCGCTCCGCCTCGACGCACGTCGTCTCCCGCGGCGACACGCTCTGGGCCATCGCCCGCAGCAACGGCGTGAGCGTCAGCGCGCTCATGCGGGCCAACGACCTGTCGGCGGGCGCGATCATCTACCCCGGCGAGAAGCTCCGGATCCCCGGCACCGGCGACTCCGCCCCGCAGAAAAAGGCGTCGTCGACGAAGAAGCCGTCCTCGGCGTCGAAACGCGCGCAGACATCGCAGAAGGGATCGCACGCGGCGCCGCACGTGACGCTCGACCGAGAGCAGATCGCCGGCGTCAAGCTCATCATCTCGGTGGGGCGAGAGCGCGGCGTCCCCCGCAAGGGCATCGCGATCGCTCTGGCCACCGCAATGGTCGAATCGGGCATCCGCAACGTCGACCACGGCACCTACGACTCGCTCGGCATGTTCCAGCAGCGCCCCTCGACAGGCTGGGGCACACGTGCCCAGGTCCGCGACGCGCGTCGCTCCGCCGCCGCCTTCTTCGGCGGGCCTCGCGATCCGAACGGCACCGCGACCCGCGGACTCCTCGACATCCCCGGCTGGCGGGACATGGAGTTCGGGGCCGCCGCTCAAGCCGTGCAGATCTCCGCCTTCCCCGACCGCTACGCCCTCTGGGAGAAGCAGGCGTACGCCTGGCTGAAGAAGCACGGATGACCTTTCGGCGCCTCTCCCCCGGTGACGGACAGCGATCGGGGGCGAGCCGCTCCCCCGGCTCACGGCACACCCTCCGTAGACTCGACGCGTGAGCACGAGTCAGCAGACGGACCCGCTGATCGGCCGTCTGGTCGACGGCCGATACCGCGTTCGTGCTCGCATCGCGCGCGGCGGCATGGCCACCGTCTACGTCGCCACCGACCTGCGCCTCGAACGACGCGTCGCGCTGAAGGTCATGCACGGGCACCTGTCCGACGACACCGTCTTCCAGAGCCGTTTCATCCAGGAGGCGCGGGCGGCGGCGAGGCTCGCCGACCCGCACGTGGTCAACGTGTTCGACCAGGGTCAAGACGGCGAGATGGCGTACCTCGTCATGGAGTACCTCCCCGGCATCACGCTGCGCGAGCTCCTGCGGGAGCAGCGCCGCCTCACCATCCCGCAGACGATCACGATCATGGATGCCGTGCTCTCCGGCCTCTCCGCGGCCCACCGCGCGGGCATCGTGCATCGCGACGTCAAGCCCGAGAATGTGCTCCTTGCCGAAGACGGGCGCATCAAGATCGGCGACTTCGGCCTCGCGCGCGCCACGAGCGCCAACACCGCCACCGGCCAGATGCTGCTCGGAACCATCGCCTATCTGGCGCCAGAGCTCGTCACCCGTGGCACCGCCGATGCCCGAAGCGACATCTACGCCCTCGGCATCATGCTCTACGAGATGCTCACGGGCGAGCAGCCGTACAAGGGCGAGCAGCCGATGCAGATCGCGTACCAGCACGCGACCGACTCCGTGCCGCGTCCGAGCGCCAAGAACCCCGGCGTCCCCGAGCCGCTCGATGAGCTCGTGCTGTGGGCGACCGAGCGGCAGCCCGACGAGCGACCCACCGATGCGCGGGTGATGCTCGAAAGGCTGCGCGAGATCGAGAAGGAACTGGGTGTCCACCCGCAGGTGGTGCGCCAGGCTCCGGTCGGCGCAGGCGTGATCGTGGGAGACGGCACGATCGACTCGGGCGAACTCACGAAGGTGCTGCCGGGCAGCTTCACGGCCCCGCAGGTGAGCGAAGACGTCGACAACGCGACGAAGCTCCGCACCCGCACGCGCCGGAACGCCACCAAGGGCACCTGGCTCCTGCTTCTCGTCGTCGTGCTGGCAGCCCTCGGCGCGGGCGCCGGCTGGTGGTTCGGCTCCGGGCCTGGCTCACGAGTGAGCGTGCCGCCGGTCGAGGGCCTGAGTTTCGCCGAGGCTGAGACACAGCTCGCCGACGCCGAGCTGGTCGCCGTGCGCGGCGGCGAGCACAGTCTCGACGTGGACGAGGGTTTCGCCATCCGCACCGACCCACCCGCCGGCACGCCGCTCGACCGCAAAGCGGAAGTGACCGTCATCCTCTCGCTCGGTCCCGCCGATGCGGAGCTGCCCACCCTCCTCGGAAAGCCCGTCGAGGAGGTGCGAGACCTCCTCGCGGCGCACAGCATCGAGGTGACCGCCGAGCCGGAGTACTTCACCAGCATCCCGGCGGGTCAGGTGCGGCGCGTGTTCGTAATGCAGAACGGCACCGAGGAGCGCGTCGAGTGCACCGACGGCTGTACGGTGCTCGAAGGTTCCACGGCGGAACTCCGGGTGTCGCTCGGACCGGTGCCCGAGGTCGTCGGCGATCGCTTCAGCGATGCTCAGGCGACGCTCGAGAAGGCCGGGCTCAAGGTCGACCGGCGTGACGAGTACAGCTCCACCGTCGACGAGGGCCGCGTCATCCGCATGCTCGACCGTGAGGGCGGCGGGTCGTGGCGCAAGGGCGAGACCGTGACGCTCGTCGTGTCCAAGGGCCCGGAGCTCTTCGAGGTGCCGAGCGTCGTGGGCATGACGCGCGATGAGGCCGTCCAGCGCCTGACCGATGCCGGCTTCGAGGTGAGCGGGGTGGTCTTCCCCTGGAACATCGCCGTCAACAGCCTCACCGAGGTGGTCTCTCAGACCCCCGGCGGTGGCTCCCGTCAGCAGCGCGGCACGACGGTGACGATCTCCATCGACATCCGCGACTGACAGCGCCCCGGCCCGCGAAGGACCGGGGCGGGCACGTCAGTGCTCCTCAGCTCGTCAGCGCTTCTCGAGTTCCTCAGCGACGAGGAAGGCGAGCTCCAGCGACTGCATGTGGTTCAGTCGCGGGTCGCACAGGCTCTCGTAGCGGGTGGCGAGCGTCGCCTCGTCGATCATCTCCGACCCGCCGAGGCATTCGGTGACATCGTCGCCCGTGAGCTCGACGTGGATGCCGCCCGGGAAGGTGCCGACCGACCGGTGCGCCTCGAAGAAGCCGCGCACCTCGTCGACGACGTCGTCGAATCGACGCGTCTTGTACCCGGTCGGAGTGGTGATGCCGTTGCCGTGCATCGGGTCGGTGACCCACAGCGGAGTTGCTCCGGCGTCCTTGACCGCTGCAAGGAGCGGCGGAAGCGCATCGCGGATCTTGCCCGCGCCCATGCGGGTGATGAAGGTCAAGCGGCCCGGCTCGCGCTCGGGGTCGAGCTTGTCGATGAGGGCGAGGGCGGTGTCGGGCGACGTCGTCGGTCCGAGCTTCACCCCGATCGGGTTGCGGATCTTGGAGAAGTAGTCGACGTGCGCACCGTCGAGGTCGCGTGTGCGCTCCCCGATCCAGAGGAAGTGGGCCGACGTGTTGTACGGCGTACCCGTGCGCGAGTCGATCCGGGTCATCGGTCGCTCGTAGTCCATGAGGAGACCCTCGTGACCGGTGTAGAACTCCACCCCGCGCAGTTCGTCGAAGTTCGCGCCGGCGGCCTCCATGAACTTGATCGCACGGTCGATCTCGGTCGCGAGGCGTTCGTAGCGCACGTTGGCGGGGTTCTTCGCGAAGCCCTGGTTCCAGCTGTGCACTTCGCGCAGATCGGCGAAGCCGCCCTGGGTGAAGGCGCGGATGAGGTTGAGCGTCGAGGCGGCGGTGTGGTAGCCCTTCAGCAGGCGCGCCGGGTCGGCCGTGCGCGATGCCTCGGTGAAGTCGTAGCCGTTGACGATGTCGCCACGGTAGGCCGGAAGGGTCACCTCGCCCCGGGTCTCGGTGTCGCTCGAGCGCGGCTTCGCGAACTGGCCGGCCATGCGGCCCATCTTCACGACGGGCATCGAGGCGCCGTACGTGAGCACGACGGCCATCTGGAGGACCGTCTTGATGCGGTTGCGGATCTGCTCGGCGGTCGCCCCCGCGAAGGTCTCGGCGCAATCGCCGCCCTGCAGGAGGAAGGCCTGGCCGCTGGCGGCCCGTGCGAGCCGATCGCGGAGGTTGTCGACCTCGCCGGCGAAGACGAGGGGCGGCAGCGATGCGATCTCCGCAGAGACGGCGGCCACTGCGTCGAGATCAGACCACGTGGGCTGCTGCTTGATGGGAAGCGAGCGCCAGGTGTCGAGGGCGTCAAGCGTGGGGACGGGCATCCGCTCAGTCTACCGGCGCGCAGGTGCCCGGCCCGACCGTATGACAGCGTTCAGACACCCTCGGGGCGACGGTGCTTCACGGTCGACGCATAGACGTCCTCGTACTGCTGTTCGCCCAGCCGCTGCAGCGCCACCATGATCTCGTCGGTGACCGAACGGAGGATGTAGCGGTCGCCCTCCATGCCCTGGAAGCGGCTGAAGTCGAGGGGCTCCCCGATGACCATCCCGACGCGCCCGATGCGCGGCACGGTCTTCCCGATGGGCATGATCGCTCCCGTGTCGACCATGACGACCGGGATGACGGGCACACGTGCTTCGAGCGCCATGCGCGCGAGCCCCGTGCGCCCGCGATACAGCTTGCCGTCGGGGCTTCGGGTGCCCTCGGGATAGATCCCGAGGAGGTCGCCTCGGCCGAGCACCTGGAGACCCGTGTTGAGGGAGTCCTCCGAAGCCCGACCGCCGGTGCGGTCGATCGGGATCTGGCCCGTCGCCTTCATGAACATCCGGGTCGCCCAGCCCTTGATGCCCTTCCCGGTGAAGTAGTCGCTCTTGGCGAGGAACGACATCGGCCGGTCGATCATGAGCGGCAGGAAGATCGAGTCGCTCACCGACAGGTGATTGCTCGCCAGGATCGCCGCCCCGGTGGCCGGAACGTTCTTGCGCCCGACGATCCACGGACGGAAGATCGCCTTCACGACCGGACCGATCACGACGTACTTCATGAACCAGTAGAACATCGTCAGCCGCGCATCCTCGCGAGATCGGCGACGCCGATGAGGCCCGCGTCATTGCCGAGCGTGGCGATGGCGAAGTCGGCCACCGGACGATCGGCATGGCCCGACAGCGACGCACGATAGGCGGTGCGCACCGGCTGGAGGAGCCGCTCGCCGAGGTCGGCGACACCGCCCCCGATCACGAACAGCTCCGGATCGAGCACCGCCTGGAACCCGCCGCACGATTCTCCGAGGGCGGTCGCGACACGATGCACGGCCTCCAGGGCGCCGGGGTCGTTGTCGGACAGGAGTCGCGCCAGCTCCTCGCCCGGCACGATGCCGTCCTCACCGCGCGCCGCCGCCAGCGACGAACCGGCACCGCCCGCCTCCGCGATGTCGGCGATCTCCCTTTGCAGGGCGCGTCCGGAGGCGTACTGCTCGAGGCAGCCGTTCTGCCCGCAGCCGCACGCACGGCCGTCGCGGATGAAGCGCACGTGACCGAGCTCTGCCCCGCTGCCGTTGCCTCCCACCAGCAGTCGGCCGTCGATGATGACCGCGCCCCCGACACCCGTGCCCAGGGTCAGCATCACGAGGTTGGCGCAGCCTCGGCCGGCTCCGAAGCGGTATTCGCCCCATCCCGCCGCGTTCGCGTCGTTCTCGAGGGTGACGGAGCGGTCGAGTCGGGATTCGAGCTCTGCGCGCAGCGGCTCGTCATGCCAGTCGATGTTCGGCGCGTGGACGATCACCGACCGCGAGGCGTCGATGAAGCCGGCCGCAGCCACGCCGACCGTGCGCACCTCATGCCGGGATGCCAGGTCACGCACCATGTCGGCCACGGCATCCGCGAGCGCGTCGGCGTTCTCGGGCGTGCTGACCCGCAGCTTCTCGACGATCGTGCCGTCTTCGGCGACCACGCCTCCGGCGATCTTCGTCCCGCCGATATCGATGCCGACGCTGTGCACGCTTCTCCTCCCGTGCCGGCGCAGACCGCCGGCATCCGCAGAAGTCTAGTCCCGCAGAAACCGTCGATATCGAGAGCTGGACCCGGTACCGCGCCCGACTACACTCGATGTCAACCCGTCACTTCCGACGCCGTACCGGTACCGAAGGAGTTGCCGCCCATGAGCGCCGTCCAATTCGAAGTCCCTGCTGTCGTGCCTGCAGACCCGCAGGCCAACGTGAGCGACCTGCTCGCCGAGCGGGTCAAGGCGACGCCGTCGCTGGCTCTGTTCGCCGTGCCTGACAGCGAGGGGTGGCGCGACGTCACCGCCGCCGAGTTCGAGCGGGAGGTGATCGCGCTCGCCAAGGGGCTCGCCGCATCCGGCATCCAGCCCGGCGACAAGGTCGGACTCATCGCCCGCACGACCTATCAGTGGAGCCTGATCGACTTCGCCCTCTTCTACGCCGGCGCGGTCATGGTGCCCATCTACGAGACCAGCTCGCCCTCGCAGATCAACTGGATCCTCTCCGACTCCGGCGCTGTGGCCGTGATCGCGGAGTCGGCCGACCACGTCGCGCGCATCGACGAGATCCGCGCCGACGTGCCGCTCGTGCGCGATGTGTGGTCGATGGCCGGCGGCGATCTCGATGCCGTGCGCGCCAAGGGCTCCGAGATCAGCGACGAGGAGATCCAGCGTCGCCGTCGCCTGGCTGTCGGCTCCGACATCGCCACCCTCATCTACACGTCGGGATCGACCGGTCGCCCCAAGGGCTGCGTGCTGACGCACAGCAACTTCGTCGAGCTGTCACGCAACTCCGCCAAGGCGCTGGAAGACGTCGTCAACACGCCCGGCGGCGCATCGACGCTCCTCTTCCTCCCCCTCGCCCATGTCTTCGCCCGCTTCATCGCGGCGCTCAACGTGCATGCGGGCGTCAAGACCGGTCACGAGCCCGACACGACGAAGCTCCTCGCGGCACTCGGATCGTTCCGGCCCACCTACCTGCTCGCCGTCCCACGCGTGTTCGAGAAGGTGTACAACTCGGCCGAGCAGAAGGCGGAGGCGGGAGGCAAGGGCAAGATCTTCCGCGCCGCAGCCGCCACCGCCGTCGAGCACTCGCGCCGCCTTCAGGACGGCGAGAAGATCCCGCTGGGGATGAAGATCAAGTTCGCCCTCTTCGACAAGCTCGTCTACTCGAAGCTGCGCACGGCGATGGGAGGCCGCGTGAAGTACGCGGTCTCCGGCTCGGCTCCCCTCGGGCCCCGTCTCGGACACTTCTTCCACAGCCTCGGAGTCCACATCCTCGAGGGCTACGGTCTCACCGAGACGACGGCGCCCGCCACGGTGAACCTCACCACGAAGTCCAAGATCGGCACGGTCGGTCCGGCGCTCCCGGGCGTCAGCATCCGCCTCGCCGACGACGGCGAGATCGAGGTCAAGGGAGTCAACGTCTTCAAGGAGTACTGGAAGAACCCCGAGGCGACGGCCGAGGCATTCGACGACGGCTGGTTCAAGACGGGCGACATCGGGTCGGTCGACGGCGAGGGCTACCTCACGATCACCGGCCGGAAGAAGGAGATCATCGTCACGGCGGGCGGCAAGAACGTCGCGCCGGCCGCGCTCGAAGACCCCATCCGCGCGAACCCCATCGTCGGCCAGGTCGTCGTCGTCGGTGACCAGAAGCCGTTCATCGCGGCCCTCATCACCCTCGATCGCGAGATGCTGCCGACCTGGCTCGGCAACAACGGCCTTCCCGCCGATATGCCCATGCCGGAGGCGATCCGCAACGAGAAGGTGCGCGCCGAGGTGCAGCGCGCGATCGACATCGCCAACAAGCGCGTCTCGCGCGCCGAGTCGGTCCGCAAGTTCGAGATCCTCGACACGGAGTGGACCGAGGCGAGCGGGCACCTGACCCCCAAGATGAGCATCAAGCGAAACGTCATCCTCGACGATTTCGCCGGCGACATCGAGCAGCTGTACTCCGTGCCGGTCTCGACGTCGAACGTCTCGCTCGGCTGACGTCGGAACGGAAAGGCCCGCCCCTCACGATGCGTGAGCGGGCGGGCCTCTGCTGTGTCCGGCGAACGGAGCCGACACGACATCCAGCGGAGTCAGAACCAGTCGGACTCGCGCACCTCCCGCATGGCGACGCGACGCGTCTGCGGATCGAGGCGCTGCAGGTAGAGCATTCCGTCGAGGTGGTCGGTCTCGTGCTGCAGCGCCTGAGCCAGCAGCCCGTCGCCTTCGAGCACGACCTCGTTCCCCTCGAGATCGATGCCGACCACCTTCGCGTGCGGGTAGCGCAGCGCATCGTGCCAGAGCCCCGGCACCGAGAGGCACCCCTCACCGGTCGGCTCGGGCTCTCCCGACACCTCCACGAGCACGGGATTCAGGACATAGCCGATGTCGCCATCGATGTTGTAGCTGAATGCCCGCACGCTCACACCGATCTGCGGGGCGGCGACGCCCGCGCGACCGGGGAGCTCGACCGTGTCGAGCAGGTCCTGCACGAGCGCCCGCACGCCGTCGTCGATCTCGCTGACGGGCGCAGCGACCGCGCGCAGAACGGGGTCGCCGAAGAGACGGATCGGACGGACGGCCATCAGGCGGCGGCCAGGATGCGGAGACCTTCGACGACCGTGGCGGCGAGCTCCCGCGCCGCCAGGCGCGTCGCCGGCTGCAGGTCGCGGAACGAGACGGCGCTGCCGGCCGCGAGGTGCGGGTCGTACGGCATCCGCACGACCGAACGCACCCGTGTGCCGAAGTGGGCCTCCAGCTCCGACGCCCGCACGAGCGGCGTTCCGGGCCGGGCGGTGTTCAGCACGACGACGGCATTGCGCACCTGGTCTTCGAACCCGTTGGTCTCCAGCCAGGTGAGGGTCTCGGACGCCAGTCGCGCCTCTTCCACGCTGAGGCCCGCGACGATCACCAGCACGTCGGCCAGTTCGAGCGTCGCCTCCATCACGGAGTGGACGATGCCGGTTCCGGTGTCGGTGAGCACGATCGAGTAGTAATGGGCGGCGACGGTGGCGACGTCGTGATAGTCGCGGTCGTTGAACGCTTCCGACACGCGGGGGTCGGCGTCCGAGGCGAGGACGTCGAGACGTGTCTCGTCTCGCGCGACGATTGCGGAGAGGTCGTTGAAGCCTGCGACCTCGCCGCGTACGCGCACGAGATCGCGCACGGTCTTGCCGCTGGAGTGCCCGATGCGGTCGGCGAGCGTACCGCGGTCGGGGTTGGCGTCGATCGCGATGATGCGGTCCTCACGGGCGTCGGCGAGGGCCATTCCGAGGAGGGTGGAGACGGTGGTCTTGCCGACACCGCCCTTGCGCGACATCACCGGCACGAACTTCGCTCCTCCCCCCAGGGGCGCCGCGATGCGGCGGTCGAGCTCCTTGCGGGCGCGTGCGCGTTTGCCGTCGCCGAGGTTCACGCGGTGACCGGTCACCGAGTACACGAAGCGCTGCCAGCCTCCCTCCGGCTCGGGGCGCACGACGTGCGCGGGGTCGAGAAGGCGATCCGCGGTCAACAGGTCGCTCGTCTCGCGCCCGGCTTCGAACTCGCCGAGACGACGCGACTGCAGCGGCACGTCGGCCGTGCGGGTGTGCACGCGCTCCACGGCATGACGGGAGTCGTGCTCGTCGAGGTGATGCGCCTCGCGTCGCGTGGCGGGCTGCGCGGCGAGGGATGCCGTGGAGGAATCGTCGATGATCTCCGCCTCGACCGTGTTCGTCGACTCGAACACGGCGTGCGCGCCGTCGATGTCGTCGTCGGCGAGGTAGTCGTCGTCTTCGTCGGCAAGGGTGGGGAGGTCGACGTCGACCTGCGCGGTCGGCCCGGCGGCCAGACCGATGCCGGCCGTGTCGATGCTCCCGGTCGTGAGCACCCCGTTTTCGAGGTCGTCGGGACTCTTGTCGTTGCGCTCAGGCGTCACTGCTTCTCACTCCAGGTGGTCTCAGGGCGGCGGCTGATAGAACGATGCCAGCCGCAGGCCCAGAGATCTAGGCTACTCGGCGGGCCGGACGACCAGCAAAAGATCGCCGGCCTCCACCTGCGCGGTCGTGGGGATCGCCGCGCGCTCGACCACGCCGTCGACGGGTGAGGTGATCGCCGCCTCCATCTTCATGGCCTCGATCGAGGCGACCGGCTGACCTGCGCTGACGGAGTCGCCTTCGGCCGCCTTGAGCGTCACGACGCCCGAGAAGGGGGCGGCGACCTGGCCGGGCTTGGAGGTGTCGGCCTTCTCCGCCTGGCGCGCTTCGACCGTGATGCTCCGATCGCGCACGAAGACCGGACGCAGCTGACCGTTGAGGGTGGCCATGACGGTGCGCATGCCCTTCTCGTCGGCTTCACCGATCGCCTCGAGACCGACGTACAGCTGCACGCCGCGCTCGATCTCGACGACATGCTCGGCACCGGGGGCGAGCCCGTACAGGTAGTCCGCGGTGTCGAGCACACTCAGGTCGCCGTACGTGCTGCGCACGTCGTGGAAAGCACGCGTGGGCGCCGGGAAGAGCAGCTCGTTGAGCATGCGACGACGAGTGGCGGAATCGGCTTCGAGAGCGGCCTCCTGCTCGTCGGTGATGTCGGTGACCCCGACCTTCACCTCGCGCCCGCGCAGCACCTTCGTGCGGAACGGCTCCGGCCATCCGCCGGGCAGGTCGCCGAGCTCACCGGCCATGAAGCCGACGACCGAATCGGGGACGTCGTACTTCTCCGGGTTGGCGGCGAAGTCGGCCGGGTCGGCCTTCACCGCAGCCAGGTGGAGGGCGAGATCGCCGACGACCTTCGATGACGGGGTCACCTTCGGCACGCGCCCGAGGATGTCGTTGGCCGCCGCGTACATGTCCTCGATGAGCTCGAAGTCGTCGGCAAGACCCAGGGCGATCGCCTGCTGGCGCAGGTTGGAGAGCTGCCCGCCCGGGATCTCGTGCGTGTACACACGGCCGGTGGGCCCCGGAAGGCCCGACTCGAAGGGCCGGTAGAGGTGGCGCATCGCCTCCCAGTAGGGCTCCAGGTCGGCCACGGCCGGAAGGCTCAGGCCGGTGTCGCGTTCGGTGTGCGCGAGCGCGGCGACGAGCGCCGACAGCGACGGCTGGCTCGTGGTGCCCGCCATCGGCGCCGCCGCGGCGTCCACGGCATCCGCCCCGGCAGCGCTCGCAGCCAGCAGCGTGGCGAGCTGTCCGCCCGCCGTGTCGTGGGTGTGGACGTGAACGGGCAGGTCGAAGCGCTCGCGCAGCGCGGTCACGAGCTTCGAGACGGCTCCCGGGCGCAGAAGGCCCGCCATGTCCTTGATCGCCAGCACGTGGGCGCCCGCGTCGACGATCTGCTCGGCCAGGCGCAGATAGTAGTCGAGGGTGTACAGATCTTCGGCGGGGTCGAGGAGGTCGCCCGTGTAGCACAGGGCCACCTCTGCCACCGCGGTGTCGGTGCCGAGCACCGCCTCGATCGCCGGGCGCATCTGCGACACGTCGTTGAGGGCGTCGAAGATGCGGAAGATGTCCACCCCGGATGCCGCGGCCTCGCGCACGAAGGCGTCGGTGACGCGTGTGGGGTACGGGGTGTACCCCACGGTGTTGCGCCCGCGCAGCAGCATCTGGATCGCAACGTTCGGGAGGGCCTCCCGGAGCGCGTCGAGGCGCTCCCAGGGGTCTTCGCCGAGGAAGCGCAGCGCGACGTCGTAGGTCGCTCCGCCCCAGGCCTCCACAGAGAGCAGCTGCGGGGTGAGCCGGGCGACGTAGGGGGCGACGGTGACGAGGTCCCGCGTGCGGACCCGTGTCGCCAGCAGCGACTGGTGCGCGTCGCGGAACGTCGTCTCGGTCACCGCGAGGGCGGTCTGCTGTCGGAGGTGCGCCGCGAACCCGGCCGGACCGAGCTCCTGGAGGCGCTGGCGGGAGCCGGCGGGCGGCTCGCCCTGCAGCGACAGGGCCGGAAGTTTCGAGGCGGGCACCACCGTGATGGGGTTCTCACCGTGGGGCTTGTTGACCGTGACGTCTGCCAGCCACGACATGATCTTCGACCCGCGGTCCTTCGACTCACGTCCCTTCAGCAGCTCGGGGCGCTCGTCGATGAACGCCGTGCTGAGGTCGCCCGCGACGAAGGCGGGATCGTCGAGCACCTGCTGCAGGAACGGGATGTTGGTCGAGACGCCACGGATGCGGAACTCGGCAAGGGCGCGTCGCGAGCGCCGGACAGCCGACTCGAAGTCGCGTCCGCGGCACGTGAGCTTGGCCAGCATGGAATCGAAGTGCGGACTGATCTGGGAGCCCGCCGCCGTCGTGCCGCCGTCGAGCCGGATGCCGGCGCCACCGGGCGAGCGGTAGGTCGTGATCTTGCCGGTGTCGGGCCGGAAGCCCTGCGTCGGGTCTTCGGTGGTGATGCGGCACTGCAGTGCAGCCCCGCGCAGACGGATGCGGTCCTGGGTGAGACCGAGGTCTGCGAGCGACTCCCCCGCCGCAATGCGCATCTGCGACTGCACGAGGTCGACGTCGGTCACTTCCTCGGTGACCGTGTGCTCGACCTGGATGCGGGGGTTCATCTCGATGAAGACGACTTCGCCGGCACGCGGTCCGGCCGTCTCGAGCAGGAACTCCACCGTCCCCGCGTTCTCGTAGCCGATCGAGCGCGCGAAGGCGACCGCGTGGGCGTGGAGTGCGGCGCGCACGCCGTCGTCGAGGTTGGGGGCGGGCGCGATCTCGACCACCTTCTGATGACGCCGCTGCACCGAGCAGTCGCGCTCGAACAGGTGCACGGTCTCTCCCGTGGCATCGGCGAGGATCTGCACCTCCACGTGGCGGGGTCGCTGCACCGCCTGCTCGAGGAAGACCCGCGGATCTCCGAAGGCGCTCCCGGCCTCGCGCATCGCCTCGGACAGCGCGGGCTCCAGCTGTTCCCGCGTCTCGACGCGGCGCATGCCACGGCCGCCTCCGCCGGCGACCGCCTTGACGAAGATCGGGAAGCCGATGTCGGCGGCCTGCGCCGCCAGTTCATCGACGTCATCCGAGGCCTGCGTCGATCGCAGCACCGGAACACCGGCCGCGATCGCATGCTCCTTGGCGGTGACCTTGTTGCCCGCCATCTCGAGCACCCGAGCGGGCGGTCCGACGAAGGCGATCCCCGCCTTCGCGGCTTCGGCGGCGAGGTCGGGGTTCTCGGAGAGGAAGCCGTACCCGGGGTAGATCGCGTCGGCGCCGCTCTCCCGGGCGACCCGGATGATCTCGGCCACGTCGAGATAGGCGCGGACCGGGTGGCCCTTCTCGCCGATCTCATAGGCCTCATCGGCCTTCAGGCGGTGCAGGGAGTACCGGTCTTCGTAGGGGTAGACGGCGACGGTACGCGCACCGAGCTCGTACGCGGCTCGGAAGGCGCGGATCGCGATCTCGCCTCGGTTCGCGACCAGGATCTTGCGGAACATGCTCACCTCGCGGGGATGACCGGGGCGCACGGCAGCGGGCGCCGGAATCACTGTGTGTCCTCACAGCCTAGGGGACGGTAACGTAGAGCCTCGTGCACGTACTCTCCGTCAGCTCACTCAAGGGTGGGGTCGGAAAGACGACCGTGACCCTCGGACTCGCCTCCGCTGCGTTCGCCCGTGGGGTTCGGACCCTCGTCGTCGACCTCGACCCTCAGTCCGACGTGTCTACGGGGATGGACATCCAGGTCGCCGGCCGCCTGAACGTCGCCGACGTCCTCGCCAACCCGAAGGAGAAGGTGGTCCGTCAGGCCATCACCTCCAGCGGCTGGGCGAAGGTGCATCCGGGCACCATCGACGTCATGATCGGCAGCCCGTCGGCCATCAACTTCGACGGTCCGCACCCGAGCGTGCGTGATGTGTGGAAGCTCGAGGAGGCGCTCGCGACGATCGAGGCCGACTACGACCTCGTTCTCGTGGACTGCGCCCCGTCGCTGAACGCGCTCACGCGCACCGCCTGGGCTGCGAGCGACCGTGTCATCGTCGTCACCGAGCCGGGACTGTTCTCGGTCGCCGCCGCCGACCGTGCGCTCCGCGCGATCGAGGAGATCCGACGGGGCCTTTCACCGCGCCTCCAGCCTCTGGGCATCGTCGTCAACCGCGTTCGCCCGCAGTCGATCGAGCACCAGTTCCGCATCAAGGAGCTGCGCGACATGTTCGGTCCGCTGGTGCTGTCGCCGCAGCTGCCCGAGCGCACGTCGCTGCAGCAGGCCCAGGGCGCCGCGAAGCCGCTGCACATCTGGCCGGGCGATTCCGCTCAGGAGCTGGCGAGCGACTTCGACGCCCTTCTCGACCGCGTCATGCGGACGGGGCGCATCCCGGTCGCGGGCGAACAGCGCGCCTGAGAGCCCGCCGCGTGCCGCGCGGGTGGGAGGTCATCGACCTCTGATGGCTCCCCTGCCGACGCGCGCGTGACGGAGGCTCAGGCCGAGCGTGCCGCGCGACGAGCCGCGAGCTCGTCGACGGGGTCGGGCGCCTGCGGATCGAAATCGAGGAGCGTCGACTCGACTTCGTGGAGCACCTTGCCCACCGCGATGCCGAACACGCCCTGGCCCCGGCTGACGAGGTCGATGACCTCGTCGTTGGAGGTGCACAGGTACACGGAGGCGCCGTCGCTCATCAACGTGGTGCCTGCCAGATCGCGGATGCCGGCGGCACGCAGCTGGTCGACGGCGGTGCGGATCTGCTGCAGAGAGATGCCGGTGTCGAGCAGACGCTTGACGAGCTTCAGCACGAGGATGTCGCGGAAGCCGTAGAGACGCTGCGACCCGGAGCCCGACGCCCCGCGCACCGTGGGCTCGACGAGCTCGGTACGTGCCCAGTAGTCGAGCTGGCGGTACGTGATGCCGGCCGCACGTGCTGCCACCGCGCCGCGGTAGCCGACCTCGTCGTCCATCTGCGGGAGGCCGTCGGTGAACAGCAGCTCGGTCGTGAACTGCGGCTCGCCGATCGCGTCGTGCGCGGTCATTTCGCCTCCTACAGTGGGTTGTCTTGTTCCACGCTAGATGAGGGATGCCCACCCGGCAACGACATCGGGCCGTGTCGCTTCGGCGTGTCGCGATCCGGTCAGGGGGTCATGCGCTCGAGCGCGGTCTGGATGAGCCCGGCGCGCAGTTCGTCGATGCGGCGCAGAAGCTCGGGGGCGAGCTCGTGCGCCTTCGCGCGGGCCGTGGCATCCGACTTCCTCAGCAAGGGTGCCAGCGCACTCTCCACGAGCGTCACGTCGCGCTCCGCCGCCTGGCGGAGCGATCGAAGGTGACGCGGCTGGATGCCGTGCCCCTCCAGCGCCACGAGCGCGCGAAGCATCGCCAGAGCACGGTCGTCGAACGTGTCGCCGGCAGGAATGAGACCCGCCGTCACGGCATCGCTCAGCAGCACCGGCGATGCCCCGGCGGCGGCGATGAGCTCATCACGGCGATGGCGCCGCGCCGTCTGCACGATCGAGGCGGGCATCGACGCGCTGTCCCCGGCGGGGTCGTCGAGGTACTCGCGTATGCGGGCGAGCGGGATGCCGTAGTCGCGCTGCATCGTCAACGTGGTGCGCAGTCGTTCGACGTCCGTGGCCGAGAACTTGCGGTAGCCCGATTCTGTTCGCACGGGCGACACGATGCCCTGCACTTCGAGGTAGCGCAGCTTGCTCGCACTCAGCGCCGGGAATTCCGGGCTGAGGCGTGCGAGCACCTGGCCGATGCTGAGGTGCCCCGTAGGCGACGTGCGTCCTCGGGGTGCTGCCGCCGGCGTCACCCGACCGTCTCGCGATCGGCGGGCGACGCGAAGAAGTTGAGGCGGAACTTGCCGATGCGCAGCTCTGCGCCGTCGGTGAGCACGGCGCGGTCGACGCGCTCACCATTGACGTAGCTGCCGTTGAGCGACCGCTGGTCGACGAGTTCGAAAACCGTGCCCGACCGGGTGATCTCGGCGTGCCGGCGAGAGACCGTGACGTCATCGAAGAAGATGTCGGCCTCGGGATGGCGGCCGACAGTGGTCACGTCGGTGTCGAGCAGGTAGCGTGCGCCGGCGGTGGGGCCGGAGCGCACGAGGAGGATCGCGGAGCGCGACGGAAGGGCGGCGATGGCCTCGAGCTCGACCTCGCTGAGGTCGCTTCCGAAGGGGATGAACGACAGGTCGGAGTCATGGCCGAACGTCTGCGTCGTGTCGTTCATCGAGCGCTGCGGCGAGTCGGCTTCACGCCGGATCTCCTCGGCTTCACGCCGGATCTCCTCAGGGCGACGGTTCTCGTCCACGCTTCCTCCTCCTCCCCACTTCACCCTAACCGATCGCGCGGGGAGCGGAAATGCGATCGAGGGTCGGCGCACGGTCGCGGGCACGACCGTCTTCGGGTTTGCTGCGCCCTGTTGTCCTGCACGCTGTCTGCACGGCGCCCGGGGGTTTTGTTGCGTCCTGTGTCGACGTCGACCGGTGGGCAACGGGTCACCGCCTAGCCTGACGGATACCGACTCAGACGACAAGGAGTTTCCCGTGTTCACGCCACATGATCGCCTCACGCCCGCCCCGGTGCGTCGGGACGCGGCGTGCATGTGCGCGAGCGGAGGGGCGTGCTCCTCGTTCGAGGCGGGGCACGCCGTCCACCTGATCCAGGCACGGCTGGTCGCCTCCACTCCCGCGGAGTGGTCCGACGCCATCGTCATCGGGGCCGCCGCGGACGGGACGATCACCCTGGCGCGGCTCCACGACGACGCGATCATCACGGTGTGGAACGGCGCGGGTGCCGCAGACCTCGTCCGCGAGGGCGAGCCGGTGGCACTCCACGACCGCTACCACGCGTTGAGCGTGGGTGGCCGGCTGTTCAACACGCTCGTGCTCTCCGCCCCGGCGGCGGCCTCCCCCGCCGGCTGAGACCGCAGAGCCCGGTCAGGCCGTCACCATGGCGTCGCGCATGGCGGCGCACGCATCCATGCAGGCCCTGCACGCGTCGGCGCACATGCGGCACACCGCGCTCATCTCGGCATGCATCATGCACTCGTCCATGCACGTCTGACACATCGCGATGCAGGCGTCGAGCATGGCCATCATCGACGCGGGCGTCATCCCCTGCATCCGCAGCATCGTGCGCATCATGGTGTTGCACATGTCCGCACAGTTCATGCACGCGGGCGCGCAGTCGAGCATCTGCGTCGAGCACACGGTGCAGGCTTGCTCGCAGGCGGCGCAGGCGTCGAGGCATGCCTGCAGCACCGACATGTCGGCAGGCATCCCCTCCATCGACGACATGTCCTTCGACATCGCGTCCATCATCATGGCGTCCATCGCTTTTTCCTCTCCCTTCGAGGCTCGCCGTGCCCCCGAGCCGGTCGAGGGGCTCACCTGGCGCCATGCTAGGACGCCACGGCCCGGCGCAACAGGGCACGGGTAGGCTCGATGGGGTGACATCCTCTGGTCTTCGTCCCCGCTGGATCGCCGCCCTCGGCGCGCTCGTGGGCGCCCTGCTGATCTCCATCGCCTCCCCCGCCTCGGCGCACGACGAACTGCTCGGCACCGACCCCGCAGCGGGCGCAACCGTCGCCGCACTGCCCTCGGAGGTGGTCCTCACCTTCAGCGGCGTGCTGCTGACCGGCGACGGCGCCACGGAGGTCGTGGTGACGGATGCCGCCGGGGCCGATCTCACCGCGGGCGACCCCGTGGTCGACGGCGTGAGGGTCACCCAGCCGCTCACCGGCGATGCCTCCGGAGCGGTGCAGGTCGCGTGGCGCGTCGTCTCCAGCGACGGGCACCCGATCTCCGGTCAGTTCGTCTTCTCCGTGGGCGAGTCGGCGTCGACGACGCCCGCCACGACCTCTCCGACGCCGACGGCTCCGGCCCCCCCTGCGCAGGCAGCGGCCGACGACCTCACGGCTGTGTGGGTCGCCGTGGGGATCGTCGTCATCGTCGGGGGCCTCATCGGACTCCTCCTCGCGCGGAGACGACCCCCGCGCGAGGACTAGGCTTGAGACATGCCTCATTACAATGTCGTCGTCCTCGGTGCAGGCCCCGGTGGCTATGTCGCAGCGGTCCGCTCCGCGCAGCTGGGCCTTTCCACCGCCATCATCGAAGAGAAGTACTGGGGCGGTGTGTGCCTCAATGTCGGCTGCATCCCCTCCAAGGCCCTGCTGAAGAACGCCGAGCTGGCGCACACGCTGAAGCACAAGGCCGACTTCTTCGGAATCTCGGGCGAGTTCACGCTCGACTACGGCAAGGCGTGGGACCGCAGCCGTGACGTGGCAGACGGCCGCGTCAAGGGCATCCACTACCTGATGAAGAAGAACAAGGTCACCGAGCACGAGGGGCGCGGCACGTTCACGGGCCCCAAGGCGATCACCGTGACCAAGGCGGACGGCTCGACCGAAGAGGTCACGTTCGACAATGTGATCATCGCGACCGGCTCCACGGTCCGCCTGCTCCCGGGCGTGACCCTGAGCGAGAACGTCGTCACCTACGAGGAGCAGATCCTCGAGCGCGACCTGCCCGGCTCGATCGTCATCGTGGGTGCCGGCGCGATCGGCATGGAGTTCGCCTACGTCATGTCGAACTACGGCGTGAAGGTCACCATCATCGAGTACCTCGACCGCGCTCTCCCCAACGAAGACGCCGACGTCTCCAAGGAGATCGCCCGCCAGTACAAGAACTACGGCATCGACCTGCTGGTCTCCACGAAGGTGGAGACCGTGGTCGACTCCGGCGACAAGGTCACCGTCACCTACACCGACAACAAGAGCGGCGCCCAGGGACAGATCGAGGCCGACAAGGTGCTGATGTCGATCGGCTTCGCCCCGCGCGTCGAGGGCTTCGGCCTGGAGACGACCGGCGTGAAGGTGAGCGACCGGGGCGCCATCGA
Source organism: Actinomycetes bacterium (assembly GCA_023431405.1). Classification (GTDB taxonomy): domain Bacteria; phylum Actinomycetota; class Actinomycetes; order Actinomycetales; family Microbacteriaceae; genus Microbacterium. The sequence continues at coordinate 57,472 of JAEYVZ010000009.1, read as the reverse complement.
GATCGATGACTTCATGCGCACGAACGTCGAGGGCATCTACGCCATCGGCGACGTCACCGCCAAGCTGCAGCTCGCCCACGTGGCCGAGGCACAGGGCGTCGTGGCCGCCGAGACCATCGGCGGCGCCGAGACGATGCCCCTGGGTGACTACAAGATGATGCCCCGGGCCACGTTCTGCTCTCCGCAGGTGGCGTCGTTCGGCTACACCGAAGCGCAGTACAAGGAGACGGGCCGCGAGTACAAGGTCGCGACCTTCCCCTTCATGGCCAACGGCAAGGCGCACGGTCTGGGCGAGCCCGTCGGCTTCGTGAAGCTCATCGCCGATGCCGAGCACCTCGAGCTCGTCGGCGGCCACCTGATCGGCCCCGACGTGTCGGAGCTGCTGCCGGAGCTCACTCTCGCGCAGAAGTGGGATCTGACGGCGCTCGAACTGGCGCGCAACGTCCACACGCACCCGACGCTCTCGGAGGCGCTGCAGGAGGCGTTCCACGGCCTCGCGGGCCACATGATCAACTTCTGATCCGCGCACATCGCGCACGTGTGAGGGCCGGCACCGCTTCCTTGGTGCCGGCCTTCACGCGTCGCGGGGTGCAGCGCACACGCGATCATGCCGGCCGGCGCGCAGCCTGCCGGTGCGGCGGGATGACCATTCCGCCGAACCGGACGGCACGATATCTTGGTTCTCTATCGCTGACGCCGCCCCGCCGAAGCCGGGGGCGGCGTCAGCGTGCCCCCAGCGCCCGGCCGAGCTTCGAGTCGGAGGTCGAGACCTTTCCGCCGGCGGCGACGACGAGAGCATCTGCCGCAGCGAACAGCGCAGCACGAGCGGGCGCTTCGGTCGGCGCAGCGGGACCGAGCTCGAGTTCCCACTCACGCCAGCGCGTGGTCACGCCGCGGCGCACGTCGGTGGCCGCTACGCGGTCGTCGACGAACTCGGCGACGACCGCACCCGCGCCGTCGGTCAGTGCGTAGGCCGTGCGGTCGTTGCGGATGCGGGCGACCACCGCGAACGGCGGGGCAGCCGTCTCAGCGAGGGCGACGATGACGGCATCCGGCACCGTCGGCACGGCGCCGTCATCATCGGTCGGCACGTCACCGAGGGGCCAGCGCGTCTCGTGCTTGCCCTCCGGCGTGGACCGTTTGATGTGCCAGCCCGCATCCGGTCCGCCCGTGCGATGCCGGAGTGCGGTGAGGGCGCGAGCCAACGTGCCGTCGCGGGTGTCGAAGTAGTGAGCGTCGAGCTCGCGCGGCTCGGGCTCCCCGACGGCGATCACGCCGGGAAGCGCTCGCCAGTCGGGCACGGGGGTCGTGTCGTCGACGTCGTACTTGCGCTCGATCTCGAGCGAACGCTCTGCGTCGTCGGTCACTCGTCCCGGCCGTCGGGGTCGGGATCGATGTCGTCCTGCGCCTCGACGAAGCGGAAGTCCGCGGAGGTCGGCCCGTCGTCGTCGCCCGTGTTGGTGAGCTCGCCGTCGCGTTCGTAGACCACTTGGGTCTCGCTGTACGGAAGGATGAGCTGGGTTCCCGTCGCGTCGTCGATGGGGATGATCTGCCCGTCCAGCGGGCCTCCGTGCAGTCGTGCAATCGCCATGGTGTCCTCCTCCGTTCAGGTTAGTCGCTTCGATGCGGCCGCGTCGCTTCGGATGGGCGCGTTCAGTGGGTGGGGAACCCGAGACTGATCTGGCTCTCACTGGGGTCGGGCCAGCGGCTGGTGACGACCTTGCGCCGCGTGTAGAACGAGAACGCCTCAGGGCCGTACATGTGCGTGTCGCCGAACAGGGAGTCCTTCCATCCACCGAAGGAGAACGCCCCGATCGGAACAGGAATCGGCACATTGATGCCGACCATGCCCACCTCGATGTCGTACTCGAACCCGCGCGCCGTCTTCCCGTCGCGTGTGAACACCGCCGTGCCGTTCGCGTACCGGCTGGCGTTGATGAGAGCGACCGCTTCGTCGTAGGTGGCGACGCGCACGACCGACAGCACCGGGCCGAAGATCTCCTCGTCGTAGACCCGCATCCCCGGGCCCACATGGTCGATGAGGCTCGGGCCGACGAAGTAGCCGGAGGCGGGCAACGGCGCCTCTCTGCCGTCCACGACGACCGTTGCGCCTTCGGCCTCTGCCCCGGCGACGAATCCGCGCACGCGTTCGAGCGCGTCAGGGGTGATGAGCGGACCCATCTCGCTCGCCGGATCGGCACCGTCGCCCACGACGAGACTTGGGAGGCGCGACGAGATGCGGGATACCAGATCGTCGGCGATCGCACCGACGGCAACGACGACGGAGACGGCCATGCATCGCTCCCCCGCCGAGCCGTATGCCGCGGACACCGCCGCATCGGCGGCTGCGTCGAGGTCGGCATCCGGCATCACGACCATGTGGTTCTTCGCACCGCCGAGCGCCTGCACCCGCTTGCCGTGCGCTGCGGCGCGGGTGTAGATCGCGCGTGCCACGGGCGTCGAGCCCACGAAGGAGACCGCGCGGATGACCGGGTCTTCGAGGATGGCGTCGACCGCCTCCTTGTCACCGTGGACGACATTGAGGATGCCGTCGGGAACGCCGGCTTCGCGGAAGGCCTCGGCGAGCCAGACGGCCGCCGAAGGATCGCGCTCGCTCGGCTTGAGGATCACCGCGTTGCCCGCAGCGATCGCCGTCGTGACCATCCACAGCGGCACCATCGCCGGGAAGTTGAACGGGGTGATGCAGGCGACGACGCCCACCGGCTGACGCACCTGATGCACATCGACGCCGCTGGCCACCTGCTCGGCGTACTCGCCCTTGAGGTGGTGCATGAGCGAGGTGCAGAACTCGACGTTCTCAAGCCCTCGCGCCACCTCGCCGAGAGCGTCCGCGACGGTCTTGCCGTGCTCGGCGGTGATGATCCGCGCCAGCTCCTCCGCCCGCGACGAGATGATCTCCCGCAGCCGGAAGAGGACCTGCTGCCGCTTCGCGAGACCGGTTCCGCGCCATGCCCGCTGCGCGCGTTCAGCGGCGCGCGCCGCCTCGCGCACGAGCTCCGCCGACGCCAGCGGGACCTCGGCGACCTGCACTCCCCGGGCCGGATCCATGACGGGCGCCGTTCTCCGGCCGGTGTCGACGTGCTCCCCTCCGATGACGTGCGGGATGCGGCGAAGCGCTGTCTCCTCGGGGGCGGCGGCTGCGGTGTCGGCGAAGGTGGTCATCAGTGGACTCCTGTGGATGAGGGCGCCTGCGCGGAGGCGGACGGAGGGTGGGGGGAAGAGTCGAGGGTGGGGTCGTAGCCGCGCAGCGTGCCGTCGGGCGACGCGAAGCGCGCCACGAGTGTGCAGTCCTTGCCGCCCAGCCCTTCCTCGACGAGGGCGTCGAGCTGGCGGAGCGCGAGCTGCGCCGCCGGAAGGTGCACCCCGGTCATCTCCCCTGCCTGCACGGCCAGGCGGCAGTCCTTCTGCGCGAGGTCGACCGAGAAGGTGGCATCGAAGTTGCGGTTGGCCGCAGCAGAGTCGACGACACCCGGCACCGGGTACCACGTCTTCACCGGCCACGACGAGCCCGAAGACGCCGACGCGACCTCCCAGAAGACGCGGGCATCGAGACCGAGGCGCTCGGCGAGCTGCGAGCCCTCGGACATCGCCATGACGCTGATGAACAGCATCATGTTGTTGACGAGCTTCGCAGCGATCCCGGCTCCGGGCTCGCCACAGGCGACGACCGCGCCCGCCATGGGGGCGACGAGCTCCGCGGCGCGCCGAACATGCTCCGGTCTCCCGCCGAGCATGAAGGTGAGCGTGTGCGCCGCCGCTCCCGCGGTCCCGCCGGAGATCGGGGAGTCGACGAAGGCCAGGCCGCGCCGCTGCGCCTCTTCATGGCACCACCGGGACGTCTCGATGTCGACGGTGGACGTGTCGAGGAGGAGAGCGTCGGGCGAGGCATGCGTGAAGACCTCGCCGTACACGGCGCGCACATGCTCCGGCCGCGGGAGGGACGTGAAGCATGCATCGGCTCCGCTCACCGCCTGCGCGACAGTCTCCACGATCTCGACACCCGCCTCGGCGGCGGCCGCGGTCGCCTGAGGATTCAGATCGACGCCCCGCACGGTATGCCCAGCGGCGACGAGATGGCCGCTCATCGGAAGGCCCATGTGTCCGAGGCCGATCCACGCGATGGTCGCCATGCGTGATCCTTTCGTCGCGCCGGTAGTCGTACCGCAGGCACCGTCGCCTGCGACGGTTCCCGTTGACGGCAACGCTAGATCGATCCCGTATGCCGCTCAACGCACAGAAGCACGGCAATCTTGCACGACGGGCGTGCGCTGATGCACACTCAGCGGATGACAGCGTCATCTCGGCCCTCGGCCGCACGCGAGCCCGCATCGCCGTCGGGCCTGGCAGATCAGCCCCCGCTCGACGCGCTCATGACCTTCCTCGCCGTCGTCCGCCACGGGCGGTATACCGCCGCTGCCGAGGCGCTCGGGGTGAACCACTCGACCGTGTCACGCCGCATCGGCGCGCTGGAGCGTGCCATGGGCGGCCGAGTGCTCCTGCGCACGCCATCGGGCTGGGAGATGACCGAGGCCGGGCGCCGCGCGGCTGCGACGGCGGAAGCCATCGAAGGGTCGCTGCGGGAGCTCATCGCCGACGAGGGCGACGCCCTCAGCGGCGTGGTCCGGATCGCGGCACCGGAGGCGTTCACCGCGCGGTTCCTCGTCCCCGCGATGACCCGATTGCGTCGTCGGCATCCGCGCCTGCTGGTCGAGCTGCTCACGGCGACGCAACGGGCCCGCCAGCACCGCTCAGGCGTCGACCTGGAGATCGTCGTCGGCCGTCCGGAGGTGCTGCGCGCGTTCTCGACGCCGGTGTGCGCGTACTCGCTCCGCCTCTACGCGACACGCGGCTACCTGGAGGATGCCGGTGCGCCGGAGAGCATCGCCGCACTGGCCCGGCATCCACTCGTCTACTACGTCGAGTCATCGCTCCAGGTCGACGAGCTCGACCGGGCGCTCAGAGAGCTCCCCGCCTCTCCCCCGTCGCTGCGCTCCACGAGCGTGTTCGCGCATATCGAGGCGACCGCAGCGGGCGCGGGCATCGGCATCCTTCCCGACTTCGCGGCCGACGCCGACCCTCGCCTCGTGCGCGTGCTGGACGGAGTGTGGTCGCATCCGCTCGCCTACTGGGCGGTCGCCCGCGACGAGGGCCCGCGCAACCCGGCCGTCGCCGAGACCCTCGATGCTCTGGTGACGTACGTGCGCGATGCCCGATCCGGCGGACGGGTCGGCGCATAGACTCACAGCCGATGAAACCCTTCCTGCTGCTGGCCACACGCGCCGAAGACGTGCCCGCCGACGAGGAGTACGCCCTCTTCCTCCGCTACAGCGGCCTGAGCGAAGCGGAACTCGTCCGGGTGCGCATGGAGGCGGCCTCTCTCGGACCGGTGCGCCTCGAGGACTGGTCGGGGATCTTCGTCGGCGGCGGGCCGTTCAACGCGTCTGATCCTGCGGCGATGAAGTCGGCCGTCCAGCACCGGGTGGAGGCGGAGTTCGCCGCGCTCCTCGATGACGTGGTCGCGCAGGACTACCCGTTCCTCGGTGCCTGCTACGGGATCGGAACGCTCGGAGCCCACCAGGGCGCGACGATCGACCGTACCCACGGGGAGCCGATCAGCGTCGTCGACCTCTCGCTCACCGACGACGGGGCCGACGATCCGCTGCTGGCAGGACTGCCGCACCGGTTCACCGGATTCGTCGGCCACAAGGAGGCGATCTCCACCCTCCCCGACACGGCGACCCTGCTCGTGCGCGGCGAGGCCTGCCCCGTGCAGATGTTCCGCGTCGGCAGGAACGTGTACGCCACGCAGTTCCACCCGGAGCTCGACCTCGCGGGCATCACGACCCGCATCCACGCGTACGCCGACCACGGCTACTTCGCTGCTGACGAGATCGACCTCACCCTCGCCGCGGTGAGGCGTGCGCCCGTCGCACACACGGGACTGATCCTCCGCAACTTCGTCGAACGCTACGCACGCTGAAGACGGACCGCAGGCCGCGAGCGCCGCGCACTCGCCCTCAGATGACGGGCGGCGTGTGCCAGATGCGGTCGATGTAGTCGCGCATCGAGCGATCGGAGGAGAAGAAGCCGCAGCGTGCCACGTTGAGGATGGCAGAACGGGTCCAGGCCTCCTGGTCGCGATAGGCGGCATCCACGCGCGCCTGGGCCGAGATGTAGTCGGCGAAGTCGGCGAGCACCATGAAGCGGTCGTCATACAGGAGGTTCGAGACGAGCGGCTCGAAGGTGCTCGCATCGCCGCCCGAGAAGGCACCCGACGCGATCAGGTCGATCGCACGACGCAGCTCGTCGTTCTGCTGATAGAACTCCGCGGGCTTGTAGCCCTTGGCCCACAGCGCCTCCACCTCCGGCTCGCTCATGCCGAAGAGGAAGAAGTTGTCGTCGCCGACGAGCTCTCGGATCTCGACGTTCGCACCATCGTCGGTGCCGATCGTCAGGGCGCCGTTGAGAGCGAACTTCATGTTGCCCGTGCCCGACGCCTCCTTCCCCGCGAGCGAGATCTGCTCAGACAGGTCGGCGGCGGGAATGACGCGCTCCGCGAGAGTGACGTTGTAGTTCGGCGGGAACAGCACCCGCAGACGGCCCTCGACGCGGGCATCGGCGTTGACGACCGATCCCACCGCGTTGATGAGGTGGATGATCTGCTTCGCCATGGCGTAGCCCGGAGCCGCCTTCGCGCCGAAGATGAACGTGCGGGGCTGGACCTCGGATGCCGTGAGCCGCCCCGACACGATGCCCTCGTAGGTCGTCACGATGTGCAGGAGCTTCAGCATCTGCCGCTTGTACTCATGGAGACGCTTGACCATGACGTCGAGCATGTGCCCGTCGCTCACCTCGAACCCGTCGCGGGCTCGCAGCACCTCCGACAGCCGCCGCTTGTTGGCCGCCTTCACCTCACGGAAGCGTTCGCGGAACTGCGGGTCCTCCGCGTACGATTCCAGCTCGCGCAGTCGCTCGAGATCGGTGATCCATCCCGTGCCGAGGGCTTCGGTGATGAGCTCCGAGAGCTCCGGGTTGGCCAGCCGCAGGAAGCGGCGGGGCGTGACGCCGTTCGTGACGTTCGTGAACTTGCCGGGATAGAACTCGTTGAAGTCGGGGAGCACCTTGTCGCGCAGCAGCTGCGAGTGGAGTTCGGCGACACCGTTGACCTTCGCGCCGGCGATCGTCGCGAGGTAGGCCATCCGCACGGAGCGCACCGGGAACTCGGCGATGATCGACATGTTGCGGATGCGCATCTCATCGTCGCCGAAGCGCTCCCGCACCTCGGCGAGGAAGTCGTCGTTGATGCGGTAGATGATCTCGAGGTGCCGGGGAAGAAGGCGTCCGAGCAGGTCGACGGGCCACACCTCGAGGGCTTCCGGCAGGAGGGTGTGGCACGTGTAGGCGAAGCACTGCTGGGTGATCGCCCACGCGGCATCCCAGTCGAGCTTCCGCTCGTCGACGAGCACGCGCATCATCTCGGGAACGCCGATGACAGGGTGGGTGTCGTTGAGCTGGAAGATCACGCGCTCGGGCAGCTTGGCCAGGTCGAAGTCGTCGGGAAGCTGATGCTGCAGGAAATCGGCGATGGATGCCGCGACGAAGAAGTACTGCTGCTGCAGACGCAGCTCCTTGCCCTGCGGCGTGGAGTCTTCGGGGTACAGCACCTTCGAGATGTTCTCGGCGAAGGTCTGGGCGCGCACCGCCTCTTCGTAGTCGCCCGAGTTGAACACACGCAGATCGAACGAGTTGGTCGCCTTCGCGCTCCACAGCCGCAGCGTGTTGACCCGGCCGTTGAGGAAGCCCGGGACCATGTAGTTGTAGGGGACGGCCTGCACGTTCCAGTCGGGCACCCACCGGCTGCGGGTGACCCCGTCTTCGTCGACGTACTTCTCCGTGCGTCCGCCGAAGGAGATCGTCTGAGCCGCCTCCGGGTGCGGGAACTCCCACGGCGAGCCCATGGAGAGCCAGGCGTCGGGCTGCTCGACCTGCTGGCCGTCGACGAAGGTCTGGCGGAAGATGCCGTACTCGTAGCGGATGCCGTAGCCGATGTTCGGCACGCCGAGCGTGGCGAGCGAATCGATGAAGCAGGCCGCGAGGCGTCCGAGGCCGCCGTTGCCGAGCCCGGGCTCCACCTCGAGCGCGCGAAGCTCGTCGATGTCGATGCCGCAGGCGGCCATCGCCTCGGTCGCGATATCTGTCAGGCCCGACGCGAGGAGGTTGTTGTCGAGCTGCCGGCCGAGCAGGTATTCGGCGGAGAGATAGCACACGCTCTTCGCCTGCTGATGCAGCTGTCGCCGCTGGTCTTCGAGCCAGCGGGCCACGAGATAGTCGCGCACCGTCATGGCGAACGCGACATAGCGGTCGTTCGGGGTCGCCGCCGACAGCGCGACGCCTCGCTCGTAGTTCAGGTTACGAAGGAACTGACGGACGAACCCGTCGACCGAACTGGCAGGGCCCGTGACGGGTGCGAGGGCGAGCGGATGCGTCACCTCTGCGGGACGCGAGGCCCCTCCGGGGCGCGGTGACTCTGCGGCGACATTCTCGTTGAGTGGCACGAGATAAACGGTACACACCGCACCTGGGAACTGTGACCGATCCCAGCCGTCCGGTCGCCAGTGTTTACACAGTTGTTCGCCAGCGCGCGCGGCGGATCACGGGGAGGTGTAGCGCGTAGGCCCGCCGTGGCGCCCGTCACCGTCGGCACGCTCCTGCGCCAGCGCCTCTCGCGCTGTCTCCAGCTGCCCCGAGGCGATCCGCACCATGTCTTCGGCGCGCTGCACGCGCCGCTCGGTGAAGGTCGTGGCACCGAAGCGTGCGCGCACACGGTCGCGCTTCTCATACGCGGATTCGACGATGTACGCGGAGGCGATGAGGATGACCTGCGACGAGAGGTTCACCCACAGCAGCAGCGCGATGAGCGACGCGAACGACGCGAGCAGCGGATTGGCTCCGGCGCCGCCGACGAAGAGCCCCGACAGAGTCTGCAGCACCGTCAGCCCGACGCCGCCGAGCAGCGCCCCCGCCCACAGCGCCTTGGCAGGCGCCCGCTCCCCCGACAGCAGGAGGAACAGCGCCGCGACCGCGAGCGTGTCGAGCGCCAGAGTGACAAGGAGCGCCACAGCGCGCGTGCCGAACGCGACGGCGGGGTGGTCTTCGGGCAGGCCGAGCACGTCGGCGATGATCCCGAGGCCGGCGGTTCCCATGACGGTGATGACCGCTGAGGCCGCCAGGGCGGCCCCCGCACCGATCGCGATCGCGAGGTTGCGGAGGATGACCCAGTAGAACGCCAGATCGTCGGTGGGTCGGTCGGCGATGTCGTGCATCGCGGTGCGCAGCGACCCGATCGCCCCGATGGCTGCGCCCACGAGTCCGATGAGAGACACGATGCCCGCGATCGACAGTCCCACCGGCGCCCGGAGCGCTTCGGTGTCGATGATGCCGTCTTCTCCGACGAGGCCGGGGATGGCCCGGTCGACCGCGTCGATCAGCGCCTGCCATGCCGCAGGGTCTCCGGCAAGCCACAGGGCGGCGATCGAGAAGCCGAGGAGGACGCCGGCGAAGATGCTGAACAGGGCGCGGTAGGTGACGCTGTCGGCGAGCATGGCTCCCTGATGCTCCGAGTAGCGCAGGAACGCTCGGACAGGTGTGCGGGCAAGCGCCCAGGCGATGATGCGCGCGAGGTTCATCGGCTCAGGATAGGCCGCGCCGGGTGGGCGTGGAGCGGGGGTTGACACGCTCCGCCGTCCCCCACAGCCCGCCCTCTCGAGCGGACCGCCTGTCTCAGCGCTCAGGAGATCCCACCAGCATCATGAGACTGCTTCTTCCCCATCAGTAACAGAAGCGCATATGATACGTGCGGGGAGAGGAAGGGCCGTGAAGGGACTCGCGGAAAGCCTCGTGCAGCATGGGGCCATCGACCAAGACATCCTCTGGGATGCCGTCGCGGAGTACGGCGAGGGCGCTGAGCTCAGGCGCCGTCTCATCGAGCGCGGCCTCGTCTCGCATACGGAGCTGGCACGCGCCGTCGCCACCCAGACCGGATTCCCCTTCGTCGACCTCCCCGAGGCAGAGCTCACCCCCGACGCCATCGCCTCCGTGCCACCGGCTCTCTGCCGCCGCTACCAGGTGATCCCGCTCGAGCGCGGCCGCCGCAGCCTCGTGCTCGGGATGGTCGATCCGACCGACCTCATCGCGATCGACGACATCGCCACAGCGACCGAGTTGAATGTCCGCCCGGTCGTGGTGGCCGCCGACGCGCTCGACACGGCGTTCTCCCGCTTCCTCCGCTCTGACGAGGAGCTCATCGACCTCTCGGAGCAGATCGGCGAGATTGCGGCCGCCGACGGACGAGCGGCCACCGAGACGCTCGACGAGCAGGTCGACGACGCCCCCGTCGTCCGCTTCGTGAATCTCCTCATCTCTCAGGCGATCAACGACCGCGCGAGCGACATCCACATCGAGCCCGGTGAGCGCAATCTCACCGTGCGGTATCGCATCGACGGCGTGCTCCACGAGATGCAGCGCGCCGACCGGGCCATCCAGGACGGCGTCATCTCCCGGCTGAAGATCATGGCCGCCGTCGACATCGCCGAGCGCCGCAAGCCCCAGGACGGCCGGCTCTCCGTGCACCATGACGGGCGCCAGATCGACCTGCGCCTGGCGACCCTCCCCACGGTGTGGGGCGAGAAGATCGTCATGCGCATCCTCGACAGCTCCGCGCAGTCGCTGACGATGTCGGATCTTCGCTTCTCGATCCGCAACGAGCAGAAGTTCCGCTCGTCGATCACGCGTCCCCACGGGATGGTGCTCGTGACCGGGCCGACCGGTTCGGGCAAGTCGACGACGCTCTACACGGCCCTCAACACCGTCGCCAACCCGCGGATCAACGTCATCACCGTCGAAGACCCGGTCGAATACCGCATGGCAGGCATCAACCAGGTGCAGGTGAACCAGCGCGCCGGGATGACATTCCAGGCGGCGCTGCGCTCGATCCTCCGCTCCGATCCCGACGTCGTGCTGGTGGGCGAGATCCGCGACGAGGAGACGGCGACCATCTCGATCGAGGCCGCTCTCACGGGACACCTCGTGCTCTCGACTCTGCACACCAACGACGCGCCGAGCGCCCTCACGCGTCTGGTCGAGATCGGCTGCGAGCCATATCTCGTCGGCACGGCGCTCTCGGCGGTCGTCGCGCAGCGCCTCGCGCGACGCCTGTGCATGAAGTGTCGCGAGGCGTACACGGAGAGCCGCGATGTGCTGACATCGGTGAGGTTCCCTCACAACCCCCTCGACCCACCCGTGCTGTATCGGGCGGTCGGATGCCAGGAGTGCTCGGGCACGGGGTACCGCGGCCGCGTGGCGCTGCATGAGGTCATGGAGGTCACCGAGCGTCTGGAGCAGCTCGTCGTGTCGCGCGCGACCGGAACCGAGCTGCGCACGACGGCACTGGAAGAGGGCATGATCTCGCTGCGGGAGGACGGCTTCAGCAAGGTCGCCGAGGGGATCACGACCATCGAAGAGGTCATGCGCGTCTCGGTGTGATCGCGTCCCCCTCGCTCAGCGCTCCCCGAGACCCGCGTTGAGCGTGCCTCCGTCGATGTGGCGGCGCACGGCATCCTCGCCCGTCTCGCGCACCGCGTCGAGGTACGCCCGATGTTCGGCCACGAGGTCGTCCGCCGAATAGCTGGGGCGCATGTTGACGAGGTGCAGCAGCATCTCCGAATCCAAGAGTGCGTAGGCCTCCACGATGCGCGGGCTCCGGCACGCCTCGACCAGCCGCCGGTGAACGACCGCATGCGATCGCGCGAGCGACGGCCAGTCATCCGGGCCGTCGGCCGCCGCGGACTCGAGCTCGTCGACAGCGTGAGCGATCGGCTCGGTGACCTCCGCCGGCCACCGCGCGCCGTGGCGCGCCCGCAGGAGCCGGACCGCCTCCGATTCGAGTGCGCAGCGAAGCTGCTGCAGCGCGGTCAGGTCTTCCGAGGTGAGGCTGCGCACGCGAATACCGCCGTACGGGACCTGCACGGCGAGCCTCTCGGCGACGAGGGCGGCAAGTGCCGTGCGCACCGTGTGGCGCGAATGACCGGACGACGCGGCCAGCGCCTCTTCACGGAGAGGCTCCCCGGGGGTGAGCGCGCCACGGAGGATGCGGTCGCGGAGGTCGGCGGTGAGCGCCGCAGACGCGGTGGGCCGGGGCGATCCGTCACGCCGTCGCGGTGACATGGCGCTCCTTCCCCGGGATCGTGATGACGGTGAGGCCTGCGGCAAGGACCGCGAGCCCGACACCGGCGGCGGGTCCGAGTGTCTCATGGAGCAGACCGATGCCGAGGAGTGTCGCGCAGAGCGGTTCGGCGAGGGTGAGCGTGGTGACGGTCGCCGCCGGAAGCGCGGCGAGCCCGGCCCCGAAGAGCAGGTAGCCGATGGCGGTGCCGAAGACCCCGAGCCACACGAGGAGCAGGAGTCCGCGGAGGCTGAGGATCTCGCCGGCGCCGACGACCAGCAGGAGGGGCACGCTCGCGGCCGCGGCCGTCCCGAAAAGGGCGCCCATCGCCCGGCTCGAGGTCCATCCGCGTTCCATGAGCTCTTTCGCCGCGAGGGCATACGTGGCGTAGCAGGCGCCTGCGGCGACCGACCAGAGGATGCCGGCTCCCCCGCCTCCCGCGGAGCCTCCTGCCGACTCCATGACGCCCGAGGTCATCGCGACCCCGACGATGCACAGTGCTGTGGCGATCGCCCAGCGGGTGCCCGGCGGGCGTCGGCGGACGACGGCCTCCGCGACGCCGGCGAGGACAGGTGCCGAACCGAGCGAGACGACCGTGCCGACGGCGACGCCGTTCACGCCGGTGCCGACGAAGTACAGAGGCTGGTAGCCGAGCACCCCCGCTGCACCCACGGCCACGACCACCCACGTCGGCATGCGCCGACGTGCCGCAGGGGGGCCGGCGTTGTGTGGCGATGACGCACGCGCTGTCGTGGCCGCCCAGACGGCGGCGAGCCCGAGGAGCCCGCCCCCGACGAGGATGCGGGCCAGTCCCACCGAGACCGGTGAGGCCTCGACACCCGACAGCTGCACCGCCGCGGCGAGGCTCCCGAACAGCGCGCTGGCGATGAGGATCATCACTCTTGCGCGCACGGTTGATTGTTACACAATGTGCTTGATTCGGGAAGGGGCACGGGAGGCCGACGCGCGCAAGAGGAAGCGGGGCGCGCGCTCCCTCCCCTGGTGCGCACGCCCCGCCGTTCTGGTGGGCTGTCGTCCGGGCTCAGCCCGCGTCTCCGATCTCGCCATAGATCGAGAAGATCGGCAGATACAGGGAGACGACCATGCCGCCGATGATGATGCCGATACCGACGATGAGGATCGGCTCGATCGAGGCGGTGAGCTGCTCGGCGGCCGTCTTCACTTCGCCTTCGTAGAAGTCGGCGATGCTCGCCAGCATGTCGGGGAGCGTGCCCGACTCCTCGCCGACGGCGGCCATCTGCGCGACCATCGGCGGGAAGATCTGCGCCTTCGCGAGGGGAGCCGAGAACGACTTGCCCTGCTTCACCGACTCCTGCACCGCGCGCACGGCCTCTTCGACCTTGTAGTTGTTGGATGCCGCCCCCACGATCGACAGCGCCTGCACCAGCGGAACACCGGCCTTGAGCATCATCGCGAGGCCCCGTGTGAATCGTGCGACGGCGATCTTCGTCGCAAGCGGTCCGAACACCGGAACCTTGAGCTTGATCGGATCGACCACGCGGCGCACCGCCACGGAGTCGCGACTGCGCACCCACCACAGCCAGAAGGCGATGCCGCCGGCGATCAGCTGCGGCAGCACCCAGAACATGTTCTTGGAGATGACCACGAGGATCTGCGTCGGCACGGGCAGCTCGGAACCGAGCCCCGAGAACATCCCCTCAAAGACCGGGACGACGAAGGTGACCATCGCGATGACACCGATGATCGCGATGCTCAGTACGATCAACGGGTAGGTCGTCGCCGACTTGATCTTGTCCTGCAGCTCCGCCTCGTTCTTGTACGTCTCGGCCACGGTCGTGAGTGATTGGCCCAGGAAACCGCCGGCTTCACCGACCCGCACCATGCTGACCATGAGCGGCGGGAACACATCGGGATGCTGAGCGAGGGCGGCCGAGAAGGCGCTCCCCGATTCGACGGACGCATGCACCTTCACGAGCGCGTCGCGCAGCTTCTTGTCCTCGGCCTGTTCGGTGAGGATCGCGAGGGTCCGCATGAGCGGCAGACCCGCGTTGATGAGGCTCGCCATCTGCTTGGCGAACACGGCGAGGGTCCCCACCTTCACCCGCTTGGCGAAACCCGGGATCGTGATCTCCCGGTGCAGGCCCGTCTTGGACGTGAGCGCGACCTCGAGCGGCGTCAGCCCCTGAGCGCGGAGCTTCGAGGCGACAGCGTGCTCGCTGGAGGCCTCGATCGTGCCCTTCACGACTCCGCCGCCCGTGGCATCCACGGCCCGGTAGGTGTACTCCTCGACGAGGGACATCAGCTGCTCCAGCCGAGCGAGGCCCGCTCGGACGAGTGCATCGTCCACGCCTCGGCGTCGTAGTCGACGGGGCGCACGCGGGTGTCGTCGAACGCTCGGGGATCTTCGGCGATCTCCTTGGCCAGCGACAGCGAGATCGAGCCGTCGGCGACGAGGCGCTGAAGATCCTGGTCGAGGGTGTGCATTCCGATCGACCCGCCCGCCTGCAGCATGGAGTAGATCTGGCTGATCTCACCCTCTCGGATGAGGTTGGCGATCGCCGGGGTGTTGACGAGCACCTCGGTCGCGATGACGCGCCCCTCGGACTGCGCCCGCGGAAGGAGGGTCTGCGTGATGATGCCCCGCAGCGTGTCGCCCAGCTGCGTGCGCACCTGATTCTGCTGATCGGACGGGAACGCGTCGACGATGCGGTTGATCGACTTCGCGGCGCTCTGCGTGTGCAGCGTCGACAGCACGAGGTGGCCGGTCTCGGCGGCTGTGAGCGCCGTGGAGATCGACTCGGGGTCGCGGAGCTCGCCGATGAGGATGATGTCGGGGTCTTGGCGGAGCACGCGGCGCAGAGCCTCGGAGAACGATGCCGTGTCGCTGCCGATCTCCCGCTGGTGGATCAGCGAGCGCTTGCTCGTGTGCTGGAACTCCACCGGGTCTTCGACCGTGACGATGTGGGCGGGCTTGGAGCGGTTCACGACGTCGATCATCGAGGCGAGCGTGGTCGACTTGCCCGAACCTGTGGGCCCTGTCACCAGCACGAGCCCTCGCGGCTTCATGACGAGCTCGGCAGCGACCCGCGGCACCCCCAGCTCATCGAAGCTCTTGATGCGGTCGGCGATGAAACGCAGTGCGACGGCGACCTGCCCCAGCTGACGGAACACGTTCACGCGGAACCGGGCGACCTCCGGCACGGTGATCGAGAGGTCGACCTCTCCGGACTGGCGGAACTCGGCGACCTGATCGTTCGACAGGATGCCGCCGATGGCCGATTCGAGCCAGTTCGTCGAGGTCGGCTCCTCGTAGCCCGGGATGAGCTCGAGGTCGCCGTCCACGCGCATCTGCGGCGGGTGGTTCGCGGTGAGGTGCACGTCGGAGGCGCGCGAGCGCGCCGCGACGGCGAGGAGTCCCTGAAGGGGTGAGACATCGTGCATGGCTGTTCTCCGGCTCAGACGGCGGGCGTGCGGTAATAGGTGAGCACCGTGACGGTCAGTTCGCCGTCTTCGTACTTCAGGTCGATCGGGGTCACGAGGCGCGGACCCTTGCGGAGGGCGTCCACGAACGCGACGCCCTTGGCGGCGAGCTCGGCGAGGACGTCGTCGGCGAGGAGCGTGTCACCGCTGTCTCCCTCGCCCCCTGCTCCCTCGTCGGTCTCCCCGTCTCCCTCGCTCTCTCCGGACCCCGCGTCATACCCGGCGCCGACCTCGATCACGATCGTGGTGAGCACCTGACGCTGGGGGGTGGAGTTCCCGTCGGCGGAGGGCGCAGGGGCCTCCGCCGCGTCGGACGCCGCGCCCTCTTCCGAGGGGGCAGCAGCATCCGCCTGGGCGGGCTCCTCCGCGCCCGTGGTCGCCGCACCGTCGTCGGATCCGCGACCGCGCGCGCTCCAGGCCTCACCGTCGCTGGCGTTGACCGAGGTCACGCGGACGTCCGCCGATCTCGCGGCCGCGTCGATGAGAACGTGCAGGTCGTCGAGTTGGGGCGACGAGGCGATCTCGCGCCGCAGCTCCGCGAGCTCGCCGTCGATCTGGTCGATGCGCGACTCCGCGGCGGCGAGTTGGGCGATCTGCTGTTCGTAGAGCATGTTCGTCTGCGCCGCCGTTCGGGCCTGGCCGTCGATCGTCTGCGACTGCGTGTACATCGGGAGCGCCACGAGGGCGATCCCCGCCACGATAAGGACCACCACGACGAGGATTCCGGCGAGATTGATGAGCTGCTTGTTCGCGTTCACTGTGCGACCTCCGCCGCGTAATCACCGGTGTACACCGACTGATCCACCACGAGACGCACGGTGTACTCGTAATGCCCGTCGACGTATTCCTGCACCCAACCATCGGCATCCATCACCCCCGGGATGTCCCGGACCGCGCGGATGAGCGACGCGAACTCGCTGCCCGACGTCCCTGCCAGAACCAGCTGCCCCTGGAGCCCTGGAGCCTCCGCGGGCGCGACGGTGTCATCGGGGATGCCCGCCGGAGCGATGCTGAATCCGGTGAACCCGAGCCCATCCGGGACGACGGCCTGTATGGAGGCGAGGAAGTCCGACCAGGAAAGATCGGTTCCCATCGCCTCCTGACGGAAGAGCGCAAGCTCGCTCTGCAGATCCAGCTTCTGCTGCACCGGCGCAAGCTCGGCCGTTCGGTTGATCAGGTCGGCGGTGCGCGCCTCCTCCGCCGCCAGCCGCTGCGCCGACATCGCCTGCAGGGCGAAGGCTCCCCCGCTGAGGAGTCCCACCACCAGCAGGGCCAGGGCCAGCGCCCACCCCCACCGTCGCAGCAAGGCGGCGCGCTCGCGCCGTTCGATGGCCACGCGTGGCATGAGATTGACGCGGGGCGCGGCGCCCAGTACGAAGACGGGCGTCGATGAGCGGGCCATCAGCGTGCACCTCCCAGGGCGAGACCGACGGTCGTGACGAGGTTGAGGTCGACATCACCGGGCGGAACGGTCGTCTTGGCCTCGACGAGGCTCGACACGCCGACCACCTGCACCGGCATCGGCAGGCTCGCCGCCAGAGCGTCGACCACCCCGCTGACTGCCGCGCCCGCGCCGCTGACCAGCACCCGCGTGATCGGTGTGTCGGGGGTGCGATCGGCGTAGAACCGCAGCGTGCTCCCCAGGCGAGCCACCACGTTGACGACATCGGCGTCGCTCATCGTCACGGTGCGGGCCACCCCGCGCGCCGCCGACCGGCGCCGCATCGGCTGCTCCCCCGGCGGAACGGTCTCCAGCACTTCCTCCGCGACAGGAAGCGGTGCCTCTGCGGTCTCGCCCGACTCGGCGGGCTCCGCGGTCGCGGCTCGCAGCCGTACCGCCTCCGTCGCGATCTCCATCGGGATGATCCGGACGAACTGCGGCACGCCGTCGCGCACGACCACGACATACGTCGTGTGATCGCCCAGATGCAGCGCAGCGACCGTCTCACCGGCGGCCAGCGCAGGCCCCACCGCACGCACGAGCGCGAACGGGGCGAGGTCTACCACCTCCACCGTCAGCTTCGCCTTCGCGACCGCCGTCACGAGCTCGTCCACCGTCTCGGCAACGGCCGCCACCAGCAGGCCGGAGACCTGGTCGCCCTCCTGGGCCGTCGGGTAGAAGTCGAGCACCGCCTGCTCCGCCGGCACCGGCAGCAGGTCCTGCACCTGGAACGGAAGCGCCTGGGCCAGCAGATCGGGACGCAGTGCCTGCGTCGTGTAATCGCGCACCAGGATGCGGCGGCTGCCGATGCCGAGCACGACGTTCCGGCCCTTGATGCCCGCGCGCGACCACAGCTGCCGCAGCGCGATCACGACCGCATCCGTGTCGAACACCTCCGAGTCCTTCGCCGCCCCCGGGGGAAGCGGCACGGATCCGAACGCGACCACGCGCGGCGAGCGTCCCGCGGTCACTTCCGCAGCACGCACCCCCTCTTCGGTGATCTCCAGCCCGACGATCGTCTTCGCCACCGCCGTCTCCTCTCTCGGTCACCGGCTCAGCCGGCGACCAGCATCCCTACGTACCAGCCGGCGATGTGCTCACCGGCGAAGATCCCGACCCATGCCCCCGCGATGATCCACGGCCCGAAAGGGATCGCGCTGCGGCGACCGGCCTTCCCCGAGAGCATCAGCGCGACGGCGACGATGCCGCCCAGCACGAAGGCCGCGAACGCTCCTACCACCAGGGCGCCCCACCCGATCCAGCCGAGGGCCGCGCCCACGACACCGGCGAGCTTCACGTCTCCGCCGCCCATGCCCCCGGGGCGCACGGTGCGCAGGAGCAGGTAGAACGCGAAGAGGGCCGCGGCGGCCAGGGCCGCGCGCACCAGCGCCTCCCACGGCGCTCCGAGAAGGCAGGCGACGGTGAACAGCACACCCAGCACGGCGTAAGCGGGGACGACGATCGCGTTCGGGAGCCGCCGGACGTCGAGGTCGATGAGTGTGAGCGCGATGCTGATCGCTGCCAGGTATAGGAAGGCCGCCACGACGACGGCGCTCGCCCACCCCTGGTCGGAGGCGGAGGAGCGCGCCGGGTCGAGAGCGACCCACGCCACGACCGCGAAGGCGGCCCCGGTGGCGAGCTCGACGAGCGGATAGCGGGCGGAGATGGGGGCGCGGCATCCCGCGCACTTGGCGCCCAGCAGCAGCCACGACACCACCGGCACGTTCTGCCAGGGCCGCACCGGCGCCTCACACGAGGGGCACCGGCTCTCCCGGGTGAGGGGGACGCCCGCCGGAACACGGTAGACGACGACGTTGAGGAACGAGCCGATCACGAGTCCGAACAGACCCGCGAAGGCGACGAGGAGGACGATGGCGGCCGGTGTCAGGGTACCCATGTGCTCAACGTCCCATAAGTCACGTCACGCTGCCGGAGAAGTGCACCGACCGACTTCGTCTCGACGCTCACGCCGTGCTCTGCGCCCATGCCGGGCAGGCCGATCGGGTCGGCGGTGAAGGTGAACTTGCCGCCCGGGGTCCACGATCCGCCGTACAGCGTGCCCGTCCACTGGTCGATGCCCTTGCTTCCGACGTCGACCGTGCACGGCGTGTAGCCGATGGCCCGCACGGAGGAGTCGATGACGGTGCCGTTGATCTTGATCTGGCCCTGCCCCGTGCCGCACGTCGGGTTGACGTCGGAAGGCGTGCGATCTTCGGTGACGATGTACAGCGACGGCTTGCCGCTGGCGGCGGCCGCCGCACGGAAGGTCACCGAGCCGAGGTCGAACGCGTTCGCGAGCAGCACCACGTTCGAGCGCAGCTGCACGACGGGGATCGATCCGTTCTCCGAAGACAGGTTGCTGCACGCACGCGCGTCGACGACCGTGTTGGTGGCAAGGCTCCCGAGCCAGGTGGTCCAGCCCGTCCCGGGGTAGGCGTTGAAGTAGCTGCAGGTTCCCGCGCCGCTGCCGGAGCCGGCGAGGGTCACGACGTTGTACCCGGGCCAGTCGGCGTTGCTGTACTTGTACTCGAACCAGGTGGGAAGGGTCAGCGGCGGCACCGAGGCGACGGTCGCGGGGCGGATGACTCCGCCCACCACGGTTCCGGAGTTCGGAGTGTAGGTGCGACCCGAGGGGAAAGTGAGGGAGCCCTGGATGCGAACGCTCCCCAGCTGCACGTCGCCCGTGGTCGTCACCGAGCCGCCGATGGTCTTGTTCTCCCATCCGAACTCGAGCTTGCCGTTGGCGCGGATGCTGCCGTTGATCGTGCCGCGGATGATGCTCGATCCCGTACCCCGCAGGGTGAGGTCGCCGCCGAACGTGTCACTGCCGCAGCACATGTTGAGCGTGCCGCCCGCTGCCACATCGCCGGCGACGTTGCAGCCCGACGACGTGCTCAGGTTGCCCTTGACGGTGAGTGTGCCGGGGATCTTCGCATTGCAGCTGAACGACGTCGCCTGGGGGATCACGATGTTCACCTTGCGCCCCGGATCGGTCACCTCGACGTTGGAGTTGAACGTGATGGTGTTGGTGCCGAAGAACACCATGTCGCCGCCCTGGGATGTCGACGTGGCGAAGGCGTAGTCGGCCTGCACGGCGCTCGTGGCACCGCGCACATTCGCGGTCACCCGCACCTTCGCGACGGCGTCGGTGCACGAGACGGCGTAGCTGTACTTCAGCGAGCCCGGGTCTGCCGAGACGGGCACATCGTTCACGACCTGCTTCGCCGGCGACAGGGGGCAGGTGATCTCGCCGCGCTTGAGGCTCGCTGCCGTGGCCGCGAGCCCGGCGTCGGACGTCGCCCGCGACTCCGCACGGGCGCGACTGTCGGTGACGAGCGACTGCGTGTTGACGACGACGGCGGCAAGGGTGAGGCCGGCGATGCCGAGCACGAGCATCACGATCAGCACCGCGATGAGCGTCGAGCCGGAATCGTCGCCGCGGAGCCGTTCGGTGCGCGGGCGGTGGCGGGTCAGGTCCAGCATGTGATCGCCGCCTCGGTCGAGACGGCCTGGGCCGTCATGCCGTCGGAGATCGACACCGTCTGCGGGTCTTTGCCGCTGCGGATGTCGATGCCGATCTGCACGCTCTTGGCGCCCACGAGCGCGAACGGCACGCCGCCGATCGTGCCCGTGACGACATCGAGCGGCGCCTGCGCCGTCTTGCCGGCGAGCGTCGCCCACGACGCGACATCCGTGCCGCGTGCCGTGGGGCCCGCGCTGTACCGGATCGACCTGTCGTGGAGCACCCAGGCCCGGCACTCCCAGGTCCAGCCCGTGAGGGAGGTGCCGACGCGGCCGACGACCGCATCCACACGCGTCCCTCCCCCGCTCACTCGCACCGCCGTGGCGTTGCGGAGCGAGTCGGAAAGAGAGGTGCGCACGATGTTGGCCTGACCGGTGGCCGCGTCGCGGGCGATCGACTTCTGCTGCGAGGTCCAGCCGTTGATGAACATGAGGGTGAGCATCGCCGCGAACATGCCCGCCACGACCATGCCGACGATCAGCTCGACGAGGGTCACGCCCGCGTCGTCGCGCAGGAGGAGGGTGCGAAGCCGGGCGATCATGCGGCGCTCACGGGGATGCGAGTGCGGAGGGTGACGAGGATCTTGCCCGTGGCATCCGAGATGCGGACGCTCACGAGCACGGCGGCGGGCTTTCCGGCAGCGGCGCCGGTCGGGCAGGTCTCCACTGTCACCTGGCGGGACAGACCGGCCGGAAGGGTGATGTTCGGGAGGGTCGAGGGGTTCGTGTCGGCGATGCGGGCAGCGGCCGACGTGAGTCCCGCGCAGGTCGTCGCGGTGACGGGCTGGGCCGGGAACTCCGATCGCAGTGCGGCGACATGGGCCTGTGCGAGGGCGGTCGCCTCGACCGCGTCGCGGTTGTCGACGCTCACGCGCGTGGCGCTGATGAAGAGAGGGAGGACGGCGAGGGCGAGCAGCGAGAGCAGGAACATCGCCATGACCACCTCGACGAGGCTGAAGCCTTCGTCAGAACGCTGAAACACTCGTCACCTCCCCAGGTGGTGTTCCGAGAAAAGGGTGGTGCTGTGGGAGACGACTGTGGGGCCGTCCCGTCGGGTCGGGCCGGCCCCACAGTGAGCTCGCTTACGGGCAGCCGGGCCCGGCGGGGCCGGCGGTACCGCCGTCGAGGGACTTGCCCGCCACAGCCGTCGCCGTGACGCAGTAGTTCTGCAGCGTCACGGTGCCCGTGGCCGGTGCCGTGAGGGCGAGGGTGTAGCCCTCGTCCTCCGACTTGTTGAGCTCCGTGTCGATGCCGGCGATCGTCGTGGTGTCCTGCGAAATCGCGGTGGCCACGACGACTGCGCCGTTGGAGGCGGCCTGGTCGAGCGAGTTGTCCTTCGCGGTCTGCTGGATGTTCATGAACACCGGGATCGCGATGGCAGCGAGGATGCCGAGGATGACCACGACGACGATCAGTTCGATGAGCGAGAAGCCCTCGTCACCGTTCTCCTCGCGGCGGGCCTTCTCAGCCTGGACATAGTTGCGGATGGTGCGCATGTGCGTGCCTCTCCTAGGGGGTGAACAGGACTCCGGCACGCGTGCACTCCGGGGGTTGTGCACAAGGGGGGGTATCTCGGATTCCGGGGGGTGGGCCGAGACTGTGCCGGTTGATTCGAGAGGCCCGCCGCGAGGACGTGTCTCCCTCTTCGTCACACATCATTAGAGACCTCTCATGGTGTTGTCAATGAGAATTTTGAGCGAGATGTGAAAAAAGTGCGCCCTGTGACCAGTGTGACGAGTGGGACGCAGGTGACCGCAGCCGCGCTCAGGAGTCGCGGACCTCGAGGGTCACCGCGATATCCGCACCCTCGGTGATCCCCTCGCGCTCACGCATCGCTCGCTTCAGCGGCAGCACGTAGACACCCCGCGACGAGTCAGGGAAGATCGATGTGCTCCACGTCGATCCGCCGATGCGCACGACCACCTTGACCGCGCCGAAACCGCGCGGAATCCGCGGAATCTCGCGGATATCGGCCGATATCTCGGGAGGGAGAGCGACGAAGTACCAGGCCTCGGAGCGAGCCTCCCAGGTGAAGACGGACGCGGTGAATTCGACGATCACGAGACCAGGCTAACGGCGCCGACAGACACCACCACCGGCCCTGCGATGAGCCACCGCAGAGCCGAGCGGACGACGACGCCGGCCCCGAGGTTCGTTCTCATCCGGGTTGCGACGCGCACCGTAGCGACCCGCGGGATCTCCCAAGATAAATCTCTTACTTCGGGAGAGTCGACCCACTTTCGGCTGCCTCCTTCCGGCGGGATCGGCGGACGGCCGCGCGCGGGGTGAGACGGTCGTGCGTCACCACTGCGGGTGGATCTCAGCCCTCAGGAGCCTGTCGTAGACCTCGGTGATCGCCGCGTCGAACTCGGAGAGATCACCCTGCCACTCCCCCGCCGCCGCGTTGGCACGCGCCTGCGCGACGCTGCGCGCCCCAGGGATGACACTCGTGACGCCCGGGCGCGAGGCGATCCACGCGAGGGTCGCTGCCGGGAGGGTGAGTCCCTCGGGCAGCGCGCGCTCGAGGTCGGCGACGGCCTTCAGGCCGGTCTCGAAATCGACGCCCGAGAAGGTCTCGCCCTTGTCGAACGCCTCGCCATGGCGGTTGTAGGTGCGATGGTCGTTCTCGGCGAAGCGCGTCGCCGACGAGTATTTGCCGCTGAGCAGCCCCGATGCCAGCGGAACGC
Organism: Actinomycetes bacterium; assembly: GCA_023431405.1. Taxonomy (GTDB): domain Bacteria; phylum Actinomycetota; class Actinomycetes; order Actinomycetales; family Microbacteriaceae; genus Microbacterium. Next base: position 34,119 of record JAEYVZ010000009.1, on the reverse strand, counting down.
GCGCGAAGACCGCGACTCCTGCCCGCTCCGCAGCAGGAAGCACCTCGTCGAGCGGCTTCAACCGGAACGGGTTGAAGATGATCTGCACGTTCGTGACATGGGGCCGGGCGATGGCCGAGAGCGCCTGCGCGACCGTCTCGACCGACACGCCGTAGGCCGCGATCGCCCCCGACGCGACGAGCTCGTCGAGCGCGTCGTAGGTCTCTTCGGCGTCGATGACCTCCGACGGCGGGCAGTGCAGCTGAACGAGATCGAGCGTGTCGACACCGAGGTTGCGCCGCGAACGGTCGGTCCAGGCGCGGAAGTTCTCGGGTGTGTAGTTCGCCGGTTGCTGCGCCATGCGGCGCCCCATCTTGGTCGCCACGGTGATCTCGTGCCCGGGGCGCTCTGCGAGGAAGCGCCCGATGATCGTCTCGCTGCGCCCGTCGCCGTAGACGTCAGCCGTGTCGAAGAGCGTCACGCCCGCGTCGGCGGACGCCGCCAGCACCGCCCGCGCGTCGTCTTCGGAGACGTCGCCCCAATCGGCGCCGAGCTGCCAGGTGCCGAGGCCGATGGCCGAGACGGATCGACCGGTGGATGCCAGAGGACGCTGCTGCATTCCCCCAGCCTACGGACGCGCGGCGACATCGGGTCGGTCCACCCGCTCGGCGCGCCCGCGCCACCACGCCGAGACCACGGCGACCGCCGTCCCCACGGCGACACCGATCGCGGTATCGAGCGCACGGTCGCGCAGCAGCACGCCGGGATCGACCGGATCGGCCAGTTCGACCATGACGAGCGCCAACGGCGTGACGAAGATCATCGCAAGCCCGTAATTGCGGTTGATGTAGAGCTCGGCTCCCGCTCGCAGGAGCACGGCCATCGCCAAGGTCGCCAGCGGCGGCAGGTCGAGGGCGAGGATGCCGGCGGCGATCACGACGCCCACGAGCGTGCCGATGAGCCTCTGGAGGCCCCGCACGACCCTGGCCGACAGCTGGGCCCCACCCAGTGCCGCCACCGCCGCGACCATCGCCCAGTACCAGTGGTCACCGATGAGGAGGAGGCCCGCAAGGCCCGCGAGCAGAGCTCCGATCCCCACGGCGAGCCCCATCGAGGCGGCAGGAGCGCCCTGCGGCGTGCGATGCGGCGTGCGATGCGGCCGCCGCCGGAGCGCCGACGGCCCCTTCCTCACGAGGGCGATGGCCGCGGCGAGGGCCACGCTGAAGGCAGCCGATGCGCCTCCCACCACGAGGACGTCACCGAAGGATGCCGCCGTCGCGGGGATGCTCGCCGTCGCCCCGGCGGCGAAGACGACGAACAGCGACCCGGGCGGATGCCAGTGCCACCGGTACGCGACGATCGAGCCGATCGCCGCGAGCGTGGCCACCACGACGACGCACACCACCGCCGGCGCCGCCAGGAGCGCCATCGATGTGCCGATCAGCATCGCGACGATCAGCGTGACGCCCGCGGCGACCTGCATCCGCACCCGATCGGCATACGCGTCGAGCCGCCCGTACAGGCTCGCAAAGGCGCCGAAGCAGGCGTACATGCTGAGGTCGACGCGTCCGGTGGCCCACAGCGCGAGAAGCGGTACCGCGAGCGCGAGCGCGGCGCGGATCGCGACGCGGTGGTCGCCGCGCCGGGGGGCCACGCGGATGAGCCCGGTGATCACCCGACCGCGCTGGGCATCCATGTGCGCGATCGTACGCGTCTGTCGGCCCGCACGGTGGCAGGCGTCAGCCCGTCACTTGGCGGTGGAAAGCCCCACCGACGCTCCGACGTAGGTCTCGGGGTCGCCCAGCGCCTTCACGAGGAAGTGCGCGACCGACGCGCGCGGGATCGAGCGGCCCGTCTGCGGAGGCCCGCCGAAAGCCTCGAGATAGTCGGTCACGAGGGGATCGTCGTTGAGCCCGGTGGGACGCGCGATGGTCGCGTCGAGGCCGGCGGCGTCGATGAGTCCGACCGCGGCGCGATGGTCGGCCAGGGGGTGCCGCAGCATCCACTGGATCGCCGTGCCGCTTACTCCCGGAAGCTCCCCGTCGATGCCCGCCGAGGCGCAGTACGCGATGCGGCGGACGCCGTGGGCAGCCATTCCGTCGACGATGCTGCGCGTCATGCGCTGCAGCTCGTCGGAGCGCGAGAGCCCTCGCGAGGAGCCGAGGGCGGAGACGACGGCGTCATGGGCCGCGATGGCCGCCGACACCGCCTCGGCATCGAAGGCGTCGCCCGCGACGACGCGCACCCCGGGGAGCCTGCCGAGCTTTTCGGGAGAGCGGACGAAGGCGGTGACCTCGTGCCCGGCGGCGAGGGCCTGGGTGAGAACCTGGCGGCCGACACCGCCGGTGGCGCCGAACACGATGAGCTTCATCCCTCCAGTATCCCCGCCGGCGCATCCAGAACCTTCGGGAGCGCGGGAACAGCTGCGCGGCTAACGACGTTAGCCCTCCCGTGGCTAACAGTGTTAGCCTTGACGACATATCCGAAACGAGGGAAGCGCCCACGCATGAAGACCATCACCACCTCGATCCGCATCGACGCCCCCGTCGCCACCGTGTGGCACGTGCTCACCGACCAGCGCGCCTACCCGGCCTGGAACCCGTTCATCACCGCCTTCTCCGGAAACCTGTCACGCGGCGAGCGTCTCGCTGTCACGATCCAGCCTCCGGGCTCCTCTGCGATGCGCTTCCGTCCGACCGTCACGGCGGTGGCGGCGGAGCGCGAACTGCGCTGGCTCGGCAGGGTCGGCATCCCGGGAATCTTCGACGGGGCTCACGCATTCGTGCTCGACGAGACGCCGGACGGTGGCACGCTCCTCACTCAGAGCGAGACCTTCCGTGGAGTACTGGTGGGCCTCATGGGCTCGACCCTCGAACGGACCGAGCGCGGCTTCATCCTGATGAACGACGCCCTCAAGGCGCGGTCGGAGCATCTCGCACAGGAGCGCACCGCGTGAGCCGCCGCGACGACATCGTCGACGCCGCCCAGCGCCTCGTGGAACAAGAGGGCATCGATGCCCTGTCCATGCGCCGTCTCGCAGAGACGCTCGACATCCAGGCACCCTCGCTGTACAAGCACGTGCGCGGAAAGGACGAGGTGCTCGGTGCGCTGCAGGAGCGGGCACTGGTCAGCATGCGCGAGGCGCTCGACGCGGCCGGTACCGGCATCCGGCCCCTCGCACGGGCCTACCGCGCGTGGGCGCGTGCCTCGCCGCAGATGTACCGGGTGGCCACGCAGATCCCCCTGCAGCGCGACAGGATCGGAGCGGGCGTGGAGGATGCGGCCGCGCGACCCGTCGTCGACGCCGTCGGAGGCGACATCGATCGCGCCCGCGCCCTCTGGGCGCTCGCGCACGGGATGATCGACTTGGAGCTCTCGCAGCGCTTTCCCCCCGACGCCGACCTCGACGCCGCGTGGAACGCCGCGGTCGCCCTTTTCGAGCCGACCCCGAGCCACGACGGAGCAGCGCACACATGACCGACGACCACCCCCGCCCCGTCGCCACGCCCGACGTCCGTGCTGCAGACGCCATGTGGAACGACTACCGCGCGGCACACCCCGACGTTCCCCTGACCGACCCGGCGTACACCGTCGACCATTTCGGCGACAGCGCACGCCTGTGCGATGAGCTCCTCGATCTCGTCATGTCGGGCCGCAAACGGGCGACGGCCGACGTGCTCGCCGCGTTCGACGACCGTACCGAAGAGATTCCGCAGGAGGGGTCGCACTGGATCGCGTGTGACAGCACCGGGACGCCGCGCATCGTCATCCGCACGACAGCGGTGCGAATCGGCCCGTTCACGAGCGCCGACGACGCCTTCGCGGCCGCTGAGGGCGAAGACGACGGCACGCTGGAGAGCTGGCGTCGGGAGCACCGCCGCTACTGGCAGCGCACCGCCGCCGCGCGAGGGGCGACATGGTCGGAGGAGGACCCCATCGTCTTCGAGGAGTTCGCCGTCGTCTGGCCACCGGAGCTCGCCGCGTCCTGAGAGGCATCCGCCAGCCGCACGGAGAGGCGCGCCGCCTCCGCGACGAGAGCCGCGGGAGAGATCATGCGCACGGGGGCATCGAACCGCAGCGCGGCGGCGACCAGACCGGTCCACGACCACGACCCCATCGTGACCGTGCACGAGTGCGGCCCGGAAGGCTCTATCCCTCCGTCTTCGACCCACGGCGCGACAGCATGCGCCGGCAGTGCCACCTCGAAGGTTCCTGCACAGGGCCACGCGTCAGGGCCATCCGATCCCTTGGTGCGAGCCTCGACGAAGGTCGCGGCATCGATCGTCGGCAGAGCGCGCGGCACAAACGCCGGACCGAGCGGCGTCCGCGGCGACATGCGGTCCAGCCGGAACACGCGCCACGCGGCACGGTCGAGACACCAGGCGACGAGATACCAGCGACCTCGGCGAGCGACCAGACCGTGCGGTTCGACGCGTCGCGGTGGCACGTCGCCCACGCCGCCCACCACCCCGCGGTAGTCGAAACGGAGCGTCAGCTGTCCGTTGACGGCGGCGCTCACGACCTCGATCAGCGCCGGGTCGACAGATGTCGTCGCCGCCTCCCCGCCGCCCGGGGCGAAGCGGATGCCGTCGAGGCGGTGGCGCAGCCGGGAGGGCATGACCTGCCGGATCGTCGCCAGGGCGCGCTCGGCCGCATCGGCGATCCGCACCCCGCTGGTCGCCGCGTTCTGCAGAGCCACCGCGATCGCCACGGCCTGTTCATCGTCGAAGAGCAGGGGAGGCAGCTCCTCCCCTGGTTCGAGCCGGTAGCCGCCATCGATTCCTTTCGCCGAGCGGATGCGGTAACCCATCGCCCGGAGACGTTCGATGTCGCGGCGGACGGTGCGGGGCGTGACCTGCAGCCGGGCGGCCAGGGTGGGGCCCGGCCAGTCACGCCGCACCTGGAGAAGGGAGAGGAGCGTCAGCATCCGAGACGAAGGGTCGGCCATCCGCTCATTCTGACCCCGACAGCGGACATGATCTGTCCGCTTGGGCGGTGAGACTCACGACGTCGGCAGCTGCCGATTCACCGACGGAAGGATTCCTCATGACCCTCACCACCACCACGCACCTGAACCTGCCGGGAACCGCCCGCGAGGCTCTCGCGTTCTACCGCTCCGTGTTCGGGGGCGATCTCACCGCCGTGACCTACGCCGAGGCGGGCATGCCCGCCGACGCCCCCGGATCCGAGGGGCTCCTCTTCGGTCAGCTCGCGTCGCCCACCGGCTTCCGGGTCATGGCGTACGACGTGCCGGGATCCGCAGCAGAAGCTGAGCGGACGCCCCGGCATACGACGCGCCGCGAGCAGGGACTGACCCTCACCGACAGCCCGTTCTTCCTGTCGGTGCGCACGTCGTCGTTCGCCGAGGCGGACCGCGCGTGGACTCACCTGAAGGACGGCGCGCTCGTCATCGAGCCGCTCGCGGCATCCGCATGGTCGCCTGGCTTCGGGATGCTGACCGACCGCTTCGGAGTGACGTGGGTCGTCGACGTCGCCGCATCCGACGACGCCGGCCGCCCCTGATCGCGGCGAAACCTGAGCACGGGCGAAACCGGGACCGGCTGGGGTCGGCCCCGGTTTCGCGCGCGTCAGGACTCGCTGCGGTGTGTCAGGATCCCGGCACCAGCACGCGGTCGATCGTGTGGATGACACCGTTCGACGCGCCGATGTTGATCGCCCAGAGCACGAGCTTCGGGTCCTTCAGCGCCGGGGTCTCATCACGAAGCGTGATTCCGCGGGGCTTGACCACTCCGCCATTGGCCATCGTCAGCGACTTCGCGAACAGCACCTTGAGGGGTCCGAGCTTCTTTCCCGCGACCACGTGGTACAGCAGGATGTTCGAGATCTCGTCGGCGGTGAAGGCCGTCGTGATCGTCGTGAGCGCCTCGGCCTCAGACGCCGGCTTCTTGCCGGTGAGGTCGGTCACCAGCCGGATGAACGCGCGGTCGTTGGGCGCGAACACCGTGTACTTCGTGCTGGTGTCCGACAGCGCCCCGTCGAGACCCGTCGCGAGGACCGCCTGCACGAGCAGGTCGTAGTCGTACGGGTTGGAGTCGGGCGTACCGCCTCCGGACGCGGCGACGGCGACGTCGACGATGGTGCCCGACGGCTTCGAACCGCCGTGAGCCGAGGCCGGTGACGCGGTCAGGGTGAGGGCCCCGACCACGACGGTCGCCACGGCGAGTGCGAGTTTCCTGTTCATCTTCCAGCTCCTTCGATGTGAAGAGTCACGTCGACGACTGCCGCCGGCGCCTAACAGGTATTCCGGTCGGACGCACCCGCTGGATGCAGGTCGCGGAAAAAACTTCTCGTCAGGCTGCGGACCGCGCGTCAGGCGGCGACGTCGGACGCCGTCGGCACGTCGCCTGAGGTGCCGGCGGCGAGCGCGCTGAGCGCCTCGCTCGCAGGAAGGTCGATCCACAGGCGGATGCTGCCTTCGCGCATGCCCGCACCGTTGACCACCGCCGCACCGCCGAGGCGGTCGAGCAGGGGGGCGACGACCCGAGCATGTCCGCGCGGCAGGTGCCCGACGCCACGACCGTTCGACGACACGGCGACTCCCACATCGCCTCGACGCGAACGCCGATCGGTGCGGAGGACGTATCGGCGCGGCTCCCGGCCACGACGCTCCGGGTCGTTCACCAGATAATGGGTGCGCTCGAGGGCCACGGGGCTGCTCGGCAGCGACCGCAGGTCGGGCAGGTCGTCGTGCCGATGGATGCGGCCGATCAGGATGTGCAGGAGATGCTCCCACCGTGCGTTCATGGAACTCCTCGGGTCGTCATGCCATCACCGAGGCGGAGCACCCTCCTACCTTGTCACGTCCCCCTGTGGAACCCCTGACCTCGCCTGTCGCGTGCGAATCCGATGGGAGACGCTTGACAGCGCTCCGCACCAGCGGTGTTCACTGGCATCACCTGCCGGGCATCCGGATCAGACCACGAGAGGACGACGTCATGGGTTACATCACTGTCGGCACCGAGAACAGCGCGCCGATCGAGCTCTACTACGAAGACCAGGGGTCGGGGCAGCCGGTGCTGCTGATCCACGGCTACCCGCTGAACGGCCACAGCTGGGAACGGCAGACTCGCGAGCTCCTCGCGCAGGGCTACCGCGTGATCACGTACGACCGACGCGGCTTCGGTCAGTCGTCGAAGGTGAACACCGGCTATGACTACGACACGTTCGCCGCCGACCTCAACACCGTGCTGGAGACACTCGATCTCCGCGATGTCGTGCTCGTGGGATTCTCGATGGGGACGGGCGAGCTCGCCCGATACGTCGCGCGGTATGGGCACGATCGTGTTGCGAAGCTCGCCTTCCTCGCCTCGCTCGAACCGTTCCTGGTCCAGCGCGACGACAACCCCGAGGGTGTGCCGCGCGACGTGTTCGACGGCATCGCCACCTCCGCCAGGCACGACCGGTTCGCGTGGTTCACGCAGTTCTACAAGGACTTCTACAACCTCGACGAGAACCTCGGTTCGCGCATCAGCGAGGAAGCGGTCACGGCGAGCTGGAACGTCGCGATCTCCAGCGCACCCGTCGCCGCCTACGCCGTGGTTCCCTCGTGGATCGAAGACTTCCGCAGCGACGTGGAAGCCGTCCGCGCTTCCGGGAAGCCGACGCTCATCCTGCACGGGACGAAAGACAACATCCTCCCGATCGACGTCACCGCGCGCCGGTTCCGTGAAGCGGTGCCCGACGCGCAGTACGTCGAGATCGCCGACGCTCCCCACGGTCTGCTGTGGACGCACGCCGAGGAGGTCAATGAGGCGTTGAAGGCGTTCCTGGCGAGCTGAGCATGGAGTCGCGCATGATCAGAGTCTTCGTGGTCGACGATCACGAGATCGTGCGGCGCGGGCTCATCGGCCTTCTGGCTGCGCAGCACGATATGGAGGTGGTCGGCGAAGCGGGCAGCGCGCGACAGGCGGCGCCACGCCTGGAGGCCACGCTTCCTGACGTCGCCGTGCTCGATGTGCGGCTTCCCGACCGCAGCGGCATCGACCTGTGTCGTGAGGTGCGCTCGCGGTGGCCATCGGTGGCCTGTCTCATGCTGACCGCGTACGACGACGACGATGCGGCGAGCGCTGCGGTGCTGGCGGGCGCTTCCGGCTACGTGTTGAAGGACATCAACGGCGCACGCCTGGTGGATGCCGTTCGCGCCGTGGCGTCGGGACACTCCGTGCTCAACGCGACCGTCGCGGCGCGCGCCAGCGCCGGGTTGCGGCAACGGGCCGACCTCGACGATCCGCGTATGGGGTCACTGGGGCTGCGCGAACGCCAGATCCTTCGGCTCATCGCCGACGGACTGACGAATCGGCAGATCGGTGAGGAGCTCGGGCTCGCCGAGAAGACGGTCAAGAACTACGTCTCCTCGCTGTTGCGCAAGCTCGGCCTGGAGCGTCGCACGCAGGCGGCCGTCTTCCAACTCGAACATCCGACCTCCTAGGTCACGCCCGCTGCCGCTCCTCGGAGACAGCGGCGGTGGCGGGCGCGTCCGCACCCCTGCGATCGAAGATGCCCAGCTGCACCATCACGAGCCCGAGCTCCACGCACCCCGCAGCGAAGTACGCCGCCTGCAGGAAGCTGAACGGGATGAAGATCATCTGCACGAAGATCCAGCCCAGGCAGACATAGCCGGCCGCAGCAGAGAACACGGGAGCCGATGCGCGCCGACGCGTGGTGACGACGAGAGCCACCGTCTGGGTGCCGGCCACCGCGATCAGGAGGATCAGGCCGGGCACGATGTACGAGTCGAACGGCGAACCTTCGAGGTACGCCACAGGGGGAAGCACGACCGAGCGCCACGAGGGCAGCACGCTTCCCGCCACGAGCGCCACGCCACCTCCCATCGCTGTGACGGCGACGAAGGTGTGCATGACGATGAGCGCTGGGCGCACGATGGTGTTCACGAGTGATCTTCCTTTCGTTCGCGATGCGGTGCGACGACGGCGAGCGGACACGGCGTGCGCCGTGCCAGCTCCTGCGATACCGAGCCCAGGAAGACGCCGCCGACGATTCCGCGCAGATGCGAGCCGACGACGATCATCGACGACCGGGCACCGTATCTCAGCACCGCGGAGACCGGCGTCTCCCGCACCAGCTCCTGGCGGATGTCGGCGACCAGTCGCTGCTCACGGAGCCGACCGGCGGCCGCCTGCAGGATCCGTCGCCCCTCAGCGAGCGCTCGGTCACCGTCTTCGGTGGATCTCCCGGCGGACCGTCCCGGTCGCGCGTGCACCAGACGCACCGCGACTCCCCCACGGTCTGCCTCCTCTGCAGCGAAGGTGAGCGCCGCCTCAGACGACCCGTCTGCGGCGATGCCGACCGAGACCGGCATCGCCGCGTCAACCCACCCTGGCGGCACGAGGATGAGCGGGCCCGGCTCCGTGGCACCGCGGCGGCGGGCGAGGGCGCCGGCCATGACCGGGCCGAGGGGGCGCCCCGCCGAGGCGCCGACCACCAGCATCCCTGTGCCTGCGGCCGCGGCGAGCGCCTCCTGCGTCGGCGATTCCAGTCGGTGCAGTTCCACCCCGACCCCGGGTGCGCGCTCGCGGAGGTACGCCTCTGCGTCGCCGAGACGGGAGAGCGCGGCGGCGCGATCTCGCGCGAACCTCGACAGCACGGTCACGACGTGGACGACAGCCACCTGGCGCGCGGCCCGGTCGGCGACCCAACGCAGAGCGGCCACGGCGGCGGGCGTCCCGTCGTAGCCGAGCACGATCCGCTCCACGACTCACTCCGTTCCGCTCGATGCCCTCATGCGAAGCACACCAGTGCCACCGGACCCTCCTGGGGCCGAAGGTCCCTCGGGCCGCCCTCCCCACGGGACCTTCGGCCTCCGCGCGGCCGCGCTCTCACGATCGGATGAGAGCATCCGCCGCGCAGGGCGACGGAACCGGCGGCATCCGGGAGGGGCATCATGTCGGCACGAGACGAGAAGGCACAGCGAAGCGCCGCCCAGCACAACGGCGCACAGGTGGCCGTCATCTACGAATCCATGTTCGGCGCGACGCGGCGGATCGCCGAAGCGATCGTCGCCGGTCTCACCCCGGCGGTCTCCTGCGTTCTCGTGCCGATCTCGGAGGTCGGCACCATCGGCGACGAGATCCGCGCGGTCATCGTGGGCGCCCCGACCCACGGCCACGGTCTCAGCAGACCGGAGTCGCGACTCGAAGCCGCACGATGGGCGATGCACGACCGCGAGCATCTGACGCTGGAGCCGAACACCGATGACGGTGTGCGCGAGTGGCTCGCATCCGAGCCCCGGTGGGTGAGGCGACACGTGGCGTTCGACACGCGCGCGGACATGCCGCGGATCTTCACCGGGTCGGCGGCCGCGGGGATCGACCGGCGGCTGACGAAACTGGGTTCCGACGCCCTGGCAGAGCCGGAGAGCTTCCTCGTCGACAAATCGAGCCGGCTCCTGGCCGGCGAGGAGGAGCGTGCCCGGTCGTGGGCGTCAGCGCTGGCGCCCCATATCGCGGATGAGGTGTCTGTTGCGCGCCGGTGAGCGCACCGCGTCCACGCTTCGTTTCCTCGGAGCGGCCGACGCGGTGACGGGGTCGCGATATCTCCTGCGCCACGGCACCTCGAACGTGCTCATCGACTGCGGCCTGTTCCAGGGTTACAAGGTGCTCCGCCAGCGCAACCGCTCCCCTTTCCCGGTGTCACCGGCATCCATCGATGCGGTGATCGTCACTCATGCCCACCTCGACCACTCCGGCTACCTCCCGGCGCTCATTCGCGATGGTTACGACGGCCCCGTCTACATGACCGAGGGCACCGCCGAGCTGTGCCGCATCCTGCTGCCCGACAGCGCCCACCTCCTGGAGGAGGAGGCACGTCACGCGGCGCGCGGCGGCTGGTCTGCGCACGACCATCCCTCGCCGCTGTACACGACTCAGGATGCCGAGCGCGCACTCCGTCACCTCCGACCGGTGCCTTTCGACACTCCCTTCTCCGTCGGCGACGGCATCGAGGTGGCGCTCCCGCCTGCCGGGCACATCCTCGGCGCCGCGGGCGCCTCCGTGCGGATCCCGGATGCGCATGTGCGCTTCACCGGCGACCTCGGCCGGCCCGACGACCCGCTCATGCGCCCTCCCGCACCGCTGGAGGACAGCGACATCCTCGTCACCGAAAGCACGTACGGCGACCGCCGACACGACGAGACCGATCCGGCGGACGTGCTCGGCGAGGTGATCCGGCACACAGCCGCGCGAGGCGGGGTCGTTCTCATCCCCGCGTTCGCCATCGGGCGCACCGAGACCGTGCTGCTGCACCTGTCACGCCTGCGGGATCGCGATGCGATCCCCGACATCCCGATCTACGTGAACAGTCCGATGGCCGTGAGCGCCATCGACGCCTACCGGCGTCACCCGGCGGAGCACCGTCTCGACCTCGACGAGGTGGAGCGGATGTACCGGCTCGCCACCCTCGTCTCCTCCGTCGACGATTCGAAGCTGCTGAACCTGCGCGGCGGACCGATGGTGATCATCTCGGCCAGCGGAATGCTCACGGGGGGCCGCATCCTCCACCACTTGTCGGCGTACGGACCCGACCCGGCCAACGCGATCGTGATCACCGGCTTCCAGGCAGGCGGAACGCGGGGTGCGGCGCTGCTGGGCGGGGCGCGCAGTCTGCGGATCTTCGGCGTCGACGTGCCCATCCGCGCACAGGTGCACCACATCGAGTCCATGTCCGCCCACGCCGACGCCGACCAGCTGCTGGCGTGGATGCGTGCGGCTCCCCGGCCGCGAGCCGTCTACGTCACCCACGGCGAGCCGTCGGCCGCCGACACGCTGCGCGGACGCATCCGCCGGGAGCTCGGCTGGCCCGCCCGCGTTCCCGAGCATCTGGAAGCCGTCACGATCTGACAGGGGCGTCCGCAGCGACGCTCCTCCACGTGGAGATCACGGCGTCGGGGTTCAGCGACATCGAGCGGATGCCGTGATCCACCAGCCACCGCGCGAAGTCGGGGTGGTCGGATGGCCCTTGGCCGCAGATGCCGACGTACGCGCCGCGACGCCGGCATGCGGCGATGGCCGACTCCAGCAGACTCAGCACCGCGGGGTCGCGCTCGTCGAACGCGCCCGCCACGATCTCGGAGTCGCGGTCGACTCCGAGGGTGAGCTGCGTCAGATCGTTGGACCCGATCGAGAACCCGTCGAAGATGTCGAGGAAGTCGTCGGGGCGCAGAGCATTCGAGGGGATCTCGCACATCATCATGATCTGCAGGCCATCACCACGGCGAAGCCCGTGCCGCTCCATCGCCGCCACCGCCTCGCGACCTTCCTCAGGCGTCCGGACGAACGGCACCATCACCTGGAGATTCGTCAGCCCCATCCGCTCCCTGACATACGAGAGGGCTTCGCATTCCATGGCGAAGCAGGGTTCGAACGCGGCCGACGCGTAGCGCGATGCACCGCGCCAGCCGAGCATCGGATTCTCCTCCGCCGGCTCGAACAGCTCCCCGCCCAGAAGGCCCGCGTACTCGTTCGTCTTGAAGTCGCTCAGGCGCACGATGACCGGGTGCGGAGCGAAGGCCGCGGCGATCGTCGACACGCCTTCGGCGATGCGTCGCACGAAGAACTCGCGGGGAGAGCCGTACGCCGCAGTCCGCAGCCGCACCTCGTCGCGCAGCGACGCCGGGAGGGCGTCGGTCTCGAGCAGCGCTCGCGGGTGGATCCCCACCATCGATCCGACGATGAACTCCAGCCGTGCGAGGCCGACCCCTCGCTGCGGAAGCCGTGCGAGATCGAACGCCTGGTCGGGAACGGCCACGTTGAGCATGATCTCCACCGGGAGCTCCGGCATCTCGCCCACGTCCGTGGTCTCCTCGTGATGAGCGAGCGCTCCTCGGTAGACGACGCCCTCGTCGCCCTCCGCGCACGAGACGGTCACGTCGTCCGCATCGGCGATCGACGTGGTCGCGTCACCCGCCCCCACCACCGCCGGCAGGCCGAGCTCCCGCGCGACGATCGCCGCATGGCACGTGCGCCCGCCGTGGTCGGTGACGATCGCGGAGGCCAGTCGCATGATCGGCTCCCAATCGGGGTCGGTGCGCTCCGCCACCAGCACATCGCCTTCGCGGAAAGTGTGCATCTCCGGCAGCTCATGCAGTACCCGGGCTCGTCCGCTGCCGATCTTCGCGCCGACGGCACGACCGCGGGCGACCACCTCCCCGGGTTCGTCGAGGAAGTGGCGCGAGATCACGGCACCGGAGTGCCGTGCGACAGTCGTCTCGGGCCGCGCCTGCACGATGTAGAGCAGTCCGTCCTCCCCGTCGAGGGCCCACTCGATGTCCATCGGCCGCTCGTAGTGCGCCTCGATCACGAGCGCCGTACGGGCCAGTTCCTCCACCTGCGGGTCGGAGATGCTGAAGCGTCGACGGTCTTCCGGCGGCACCTCCACGACGACGGTGCTGCGCCCGACGCCCGTCTCCGACGTGAACCGCATCGCGATCGCCTTCTCCCCGCACGTGCGCGAGAGCACCGCCGGGTTGCCGGCACGCAGACCCGCTTTGTACACGCAGAACTCGTCGGGGTTGACCGTCCCCTGAACGACGGTCTCGCCGAGTCCATACGCGCTCGTCACCACGACGACCCCGTCGAAACCCGATTCGGTGTCGACGGTGAAGATCACGCCCGATGCGCCGATGTCAGAGCGCACCATGCGCTGGATGCCCGCGGAGATCGCCACGGCATCCGCCCCGTAGCCGTGGTCGCGGCGATACACGATCGCCCGGGCTGTGTAGAGCGACGCGTAGACGTGCCGCACCGCATCCAGCACGGCGTCGATGCCCTGAATGTGCAGATAGGTCTCCTGCTGGCCGGCGAACGAGGCATCCGGCAGGTCCTCGGCCGTGGCTGACGACCGCACCGCCCACGAGAGCCCCGGCGCCCCTTCTCCGCCGGACACGGAGCGGTGCGCCGACCGCAGCTCCTCGACGAACTCCGCCGGGAACGGCTGGGACAGGATGCTGCGACGGATCTGCGCCGAGACGCGCGACAGCTCGTCCAGGTCGGACAGGTCGAGCTGCGCCAGCAGCTGCTCGATGTGCGCGTCGAGCCCGTCGCGCCGGAGGAACTCGCGGAACGCGTCTGCCGTCGTCGCGTACCCGTCGGGAACACGCACCCCCACGCGCGACAGGGTTGCGAGCATCTCACCGAGCGACGCGTTCTTGCCGCCCACCCTCGCCACGTCGGCCATCGACACCTCGCCGAGCCTCACGATGCGTTCCATCGTCCGAAACCTCCGTATCCGCGGGCACGCAGGTCCGTTCCTGCCGGCGACCGTCTCCTTCGAGCATGGGCGCTGAGCGCCGCACACGTCAGGACGAAGGTCCCCCGCGGCTGCCGCCGAGGTCAGCCGGTCGTCTCGTCCACCGGTTCTTCGAGCGGCACCCACCACCGGGCACGACTGCCCCTGTCGACACGGTGCTCCAGAACGAACACGCCACGGCGGCGTGAGGCGCGTTCGGAAAGATTCGCCGTTCCCCCGCTCAGGCGCGCCCCAGGATCGACCCCATCCCCGTCGTCGTCGACGACCACCTCGACGGCGCCGTCACGTGCGGTGACGGTGACCGCCACGCTCGTCGCGTTCGCGTGGCGCACCACGTTCGACAGCGACTCACGCACGGCCGCGATCACATCGTCGGCGAGTTCGCCGCGCACCGTGAGGTCGACCGGCCCCCGGAAAGCGAGCCGGGGCGCCGTCTGCAGGCCGGGCGTCAGCTCCGTGACGACATCGAGCACCCGATGACGCACACCTGCCAGACGCGAGTCGGGTCGCGTGCGCAGCGTGAAGATCGCGGTGCGGATCTCGGCGATCGCGGAGTCGAGCTCCGACACCTGCTCCTCGATGAGCGTCGCATGAGCGGGGTCGCCGGCGGCGAGCGCCTGCAGGCTCAGGCCGGCGCCGAACAGGCGCTGGATGACGTGGTCGTGGAGGTCGCGTGCGATCCGGGCTCGGTCTTCGGCCACGTCCAGCCGCTGACGGTCCCGGCGGGCCCAGGCGACGGCGATCGCGGTGCTCGCCTGGGCGGCGAACTCGCCGAGGGCATCCCTTTCCTGAGGAGTGAACGCGGTGCGGCCCGGCGAGCGCGCGATCCACAGCGCGCCGATCCGGCTCCCCGCGACGTCGAGGGGCGCCGCGGCCGATGGCCCCGCGGGGATGCTGTCGGGAACGGGTCCTCGCGGCGTGTCGGTCGCGACGACCCCATCGGCATCCATTGCCTCGGCGGGCGGCGTACCGCCCGATGCGAACGCCACTCCGCGGACGTCTTCGGCTCCGGCTCCGTCCGCGGCCGCGACATGCATGCGGCCGTCTTCGTCGGGCACGACGATCGTGACGAGGTCCACGTCGACCACCGAGCGGACATGCTCCGCGACGATCTCCAGCACATCGCCCTCACCGGGAGCGAGAAGGGCGGCGCTGACCTGCGAAAGAGCCGTGGCCATCCTCTCGTGGCGACGTGCGGCATCGAACAGCCGCGCGTTGTCGATCGCGATGCCGGCCGTGGCCGCGAGCGACTCGATGAGCTCCGCATCCTCGTCGGTGAAAGCGGCCTCGCCCTCGTTGGCGAGGTACAGATTTCCGAACACCTGATCTCTCGTGCGCAGCGGCACGCCGAGGAAGGCGTCCATCGCCGGGTGATGCGCGGGGAAGCCGACCGAGCGCGGGTCGTCGCCGAGGTGAGACAACCGGATGGTGCGCCGCTCATCGATGACGGCGCCGAGCAGCCCGTGCCCCTCGGGGAGGTGCCCGATCGCCGCCACGGTGGCGGCATCCATGCCGGTGTGGATGAAGCGCTCCAGCATCCCATCGGGACCCACCACCCCGAGCGCGCCGTAGTCGGCCTGGACGAGCGACACCGCAGCTTCCACGATCCGATGAAGCACGTAGTCGAGATCGAGCCCATCGGTCACCGCGCGATAGGCCGAGAGCAGCTCGCGCATGCGACCTTCCGCCATGAGGAGGCGTCGCACGTCTGCCGCAGGCTCCGTGAAGCCTGCGGACACCGGCGGAAGAGAATCTGCCGGATCCCGTGATTCACCCACTCCGCATCTCCGTGCCTGCGATGCTCGACAGGCACAGGGTACTGCGGGCATGCCGGGCGCTCAAGGGGCCCGCGCGCCCGTGAGGAGCGGTCAGCGTCGAGGTGCGGCATGCTCCTGCGGCACGGTGTTCTCCTCGGGCACGGTGTTCTCCTCGGGCAGGGTGTTCTCCTCGGGGGCGGTGTCGTCCTGTTCCCACGGCGCCGGATGCGTCGCTTCGCGCACGACCACCACGGGACAGTGCGCATGAGCGACGCACGCGCTGCTCACCGACCCGAGGAGAAGGCCGGTGAAGCCCCCGTGGCCGCGGCTGCCGACCACCAGGAGCGCGGCCGACCGCGACGCCTCGATGAGCATCCGGGCGGCGGTGCCTCGCACGGCTCCGGCCGTGAACCACGACGGCACGCCGTCGGGGAACAGCCCGTCTGAGGCGTGCGCCGCGACCTCGTTCGCGAGCGACTGCGTGCCGTCTTCCGGTGGCCCGAAGTACCCGTACGCGTCACCCCACACCAGAGGCGGGTCCTCCCACACCACGAGGGCGTGAAGAGGCAGCCCCAGGCGGGGCGCCATCCAGGCCGCATACTGCAGGGCCGCCGCGCCGGATGCTGATCCGTCGAGACCCACGAGGATGCCGGGACGATCCCACGGCAGCGATACCGGCACGACCGGCGAAGGCGAGGTGTCGAAAGCTGAATCGGTCATGCTCCGATCCTCGTCGGCGCCGACAGCGAGCGGCGGGCCGTTGGTCCTGCGGCATCCGCGATCTGCGCCGCCGACGGGACCTTGTACCTCCCGCGCCGCCGCCTGCCGCGAGAGAGTGCACACAACGGAACCCATTCCCGGAGGAGCAGTCTCATGAAAGCCGCCGTCGTCCCCACCCTCGGTTCTCCCGCCCGTATCGAAGAGCAGGAGATCCCCACCCCCGGTCCGGGCCAGGTGCTCGTGCGCCTGGAAGCGTGCGGACTGTGCCACACCGACATCCACGCCATGAACGGCGACTGGCCGGTCGCGCCGACGCTCCCCCTCGTGCCGGGGCATGAAGGTGTCGGCATCATCGAAGCGCTCGGGGCGGGGGTGACGTCTCGCCGCGAAGGTCAGCGCGTCGCGATGCCGTGGCTCGGCCATGCCTGCGGCGAATGCCGGTACTGCATCGACGGGCGCGAGAACCTGTGCGAATCGCAGCGCAACAACGGCTATTCGGTCGCCGGCGGCTACGCCGAGTACATGCTGGCCGAGGCCCGTTTCGCCGTGCCCGTGCCCGATGCGGTGACCGCCTTCGACGCTGCACCGCTCACCTGCGCCGGTGTCACCACCTACGCGGCGATCAAGAACGCGCACGTCGTGCCCGGTGAGACGGTCGCCATCTTCGGCATCGGCGGCCTCGGACACCTGGCCGTGCAGTACGCGAGGCTCGTCGGCGCGAAGGTGATCGCCGTCGACGTCACCGACGAGAAGCTCGCCCTGGCCCGCGAGCTCGGCGCCGACATCACGGTCAACGCGGCGACATCCGATCCGGTCGAAGAGATCCGCGCCCACGGCGGCGCAGATGTCGCGGTCGTCCTCGCTGTCGCTCCTCCGGTGTTCGCTCAGGCGTTCGCCTCGCTGAATCGCGGGGGCCGGCTCATGCTCGTGTCGCTCCCCGCCCACGGCACGCTCGAGATCCCGATCTTCGAGACGGTGCTCAGAGGCATCAGCGTCATCGGGTCGATCGTCGGAACCCGGCAGGACCTCGTCGAGGTCTTCGACCTCCATGCCGCCGGTCGCACCCGCGTGATCGCGCAGTCGCGCAGCCTCGACAGCGTCAACGACGCCGTCACCGAGGTCCTTTCCGGGAGGGTCGCGGCCCGGCTGGTGTTCACCTATCACACCGCCGATCTCGTGACGGCGTGACGCGGTGATCGGATGCCGGAGGTGAAGCGGCCGCCGCGGCGCTCCTCCGTCGCGGAGCGCGAGGAGCCCCCGCTGTCGGAGGAGGACGCGGCGTCCGTCCGCGCGCGCCTCGGCGCCCCCGCCCAGGGGTGGACGAACGATCAGGCCGCCCGGCTCCTCGCCGAGAATGGGCCGAACGTGCTCGCGACCGATCGCACGCACTCGCGCACACGACTCCTCCTCCGCCAGTTCGCGAGCCCGATCGAGATCATCCTCGTCGCGGCGACCGTGCTGGCCGGCGTGCTCGGCGATGGGGTCGACGCGACGATCATCCTCGTCATCCTGCTGCTGGCCGGGCTTCTCGGATTCGCGCAGGAGTGGAACGCCGGACGCACGATGGACGCCCTCCTCGCGACCGTGGAGGTCACCTGCCGCGTGCGTCGCTCCGGCACGTCCACAACTGTGCCCCTCACCGGCGTCGTGAGGGGCGATGTCGTCGATGTGGGCGCGGGCGACCTGATCCCCGCCGACTGTCTCGTGCTGGAAGCGAACCGCCTGACCGTCGACGAATCCACCTTCACCGGCGAGACCTACCCGGCCTCGAAGCGCCCCCGCCGGCCGAGCGGTCACGAGGAACCGGGCACCGAAGAACCGGGCGACGACGCCGTGTACTTCGGATGCCACGTCGCGTCGGGCACCGGCACCCTGCTGGTCGTGCGCACCGGCAGCGCCACGCGTCTCGCGGGCATCGCGGCCGAGATCACCCGCCAGCAGACGCCGACAGGGTTCGAAGCGGGCATGACCCGCTTCGGGCTCCTCCTCACGCGCGTCATGATCGTGCTGGTCGTCGTGATCTTCATCGTGAACATGCTCCTCCAGCGCCCCGCCCTGGAAGCGGCCCTGTTCTCCCTCGCGCTGGCCGTGGGCCTCACCCCCCAACTGCTCCCGGCCATCGTCGCCATCGGCCTCGCCCACGGCGCTCGGGCGATGGCCGCTGACCGTGTGATCGTCCGGCGGCTGGACGCGATCGAGGACTTCGGTTCCATGGCGGTGCTGTGCTGCGACAAGACCGGCACACTCACCGAGGGACGCATCTCGCTCGTCGATGCCTTCGTGATCGGCGGCGACACCACGGAGAGGGTGCGGCGGCTCGCCGCGCTCAACGCTGCCCTGCACACCGGGTGGGACAATCCGATCGACTCCGCGATCCTGGACGCCGCGCCGCCCGATCGCGCCGGTGTGATCGCGCTCGGCGAGGTCCCCTACGACTTCCAGCGCAAGCGCCAGAGCGTTCTCGCGCGCCTTCCCGAGGAGACGAGCCCGTTGCTCATCACCAAAGGCTCGCTGTCGTCGGTGCTCAGCGTCTGCGCCACAGCCGCCGGCGGCTCGGGGGCGGTGCCCCTCGCAACGGTCGAACCAGAGATCCGCGCGCGATACGCCGAACTCAGCGCGCAGGGCCATCGCGTGCTCGGCGTGGCGATACGTCCCCTTCCCGCCACCGCCTCCCCCGCGGCGTCCGACGAGACCGCGATGGAGTTCGCCGGCCTTCTCGCGTTCTCCGATCCGGTCAAGCCCGATGCCGCCGATGTCGCCGAGCGGCTTGCCGGCATCGGCGTGTCCCTCAGGATGATCACGGGAGACAACGAACTCGTCGCACGCCACATCGGCGCAGCGATCGGCATCGACACGGCGGTCGTCTACACGGGCGCCGACGTGGATGCCGCAGGCGACGCGGCACTGACGGTGGCGGTCGAGGGGGTGCACGTCTTCTGCGACATCAATCCCGTACAGAAGGAGCGCGTCATCCGCGCTTTCCGACGGGCAGGTCACGTCGTCGGCTACCTCGGCGACGGCATCAACGACGCTCCGGCACTGCGCGCCGCGGATGTGGGCATCACGGTCGACACCGCCGCTCCGGTCGCGAAGCAAGCCGCGTCGGTGGTCCTTCTCGACAAGGAGCTCGCCGTCATCCTCGATGGCATCCGTCAGGGCAGACGCACGTTCGAGAACACGATGAAGTACATCTTCATCACCACGAGCGCCAATTTCGGCAACATGCTGAGCATGGCGGTCGCCGCACCTCTGCTGCCGTTCCTTCCGCTCCTGGCCGGGCAGATCCTCGCCGTCAACCTCCTCTCCGACGCACCGGCGCTCGCCATCGCCGGCGACCGCGTCGACGAGCAGCGCATGGCGCGACCGCACCGGTGGAGCGTGCCGCTCATCCGTTCGTTCATGATCGTCTTCGGCGCGCTGTCCAGCGTGTTCGACCTGCTGACCTTCGCGCTCCTGCGCATCGTCTTCCATGCGGAGGCGGCCGAATTCCGAAGCGCATGGTTCGTGGGATCCGTGCTCACCGAGGTCGGCGTCCTGCTGGTGCTTCGCACGCGCCTCCCGGTTCATCGCAGCCTGCCCTCGCGGAGCCTCGCGATCCTCAGCATCGGCATCATCGCGGTGACGATCGCTCTCCCCTTCTCTCCCGTCGGCGGCGCTCTCGGGCTGGTGCCGCTGCCGCTTTCGCTTCTCGGGCTCATCGGCGTCGTCGTGCTCGTCTATCTCGCCGCGAACGAAATCGCCAAACGCCTCTTCTGGGCGCGTCACACGCACGACGATCCCGGCGGCGACGAGCGCCGCGTCCGCCGCGCGCGCTTCGCCCGGACCGTCGGCGGAATGCGCGCGAGCGCCACCGGGTTGGGCTCGTCATGAAAGCGATCGTGTACTCCGCTCCCGGCGCGTCCGGTGTCCTCTCCCTCGTCGACCGCGAGATCGCGGATCCCGGCCCCGGCGAAGTCCGCGTGCGGATCGCGGTGTCGGGCGTGAACCCGACCGACTGGAAGGCGCGCGCGGCAGGATCGTCGCGCGGCACCTTCGCGGAGATCGTGCCCAACCAAGACGGTGCGGGCGTCATCGATGCCCTCGGCGAGGGGGTCACCGGTCTTGCCGTCGGCGACCGCGTATGGCTGCATCTCGCTCAGCACCAGCGCCCCACGGGCACCGCTCAGGAATACACGGTCGTCCCCGCCTCCCGCGCCGTGCGCCTTCCTGACGGCATCGGGTTCGAGGTCGCGGCGAGCCTCGGTGTTCCCGCCATCACCGCTCACCGTGCGCTCACACTCCACGAAGACGGCCCGACTCGGCTCATGCCCGGTGCTCTCACCGGTCGTACGGTGCTCGTCGCGGGCGGCGCGGGCGCCGTGGGTCACGCCGCCATCCAGCTCGCGCGCTGGGCGGGCGCGACCGTCATCGCCACGGTCAGCTCGGATGCCAAGGCCGCGCTCGCCCGCGCGGCCGGCGCCCACCACGTCATCGACTACACGCAGGGCGACCTCGCCGCACGTGTCGCCGAGGTCGCACCGAACGGCGTCGACCAGTTCGTCGAGGTGTCGCTGGCGAGCAACGCGGCGACGGATGTCGAGGTCGCCGCCAATCATGCGGTGATCGCGTTCTACGCCGACGACAAGGGCGGCTCGTTCTCGATGCCCATCGTCCCGACGTTCGCGAAGAATATCCGCGTGCAGGGCGTGCTTCTCTACACCGTGGGCGAGGAGCCCCTGCGTGTGGCCACCGAGGACATCACCCGGGCGCTCGCAGAGGGAGCGCTGCCGGTCGGCGAGGAGCACGGCCTCCCGCTCATCTGGTTCCCGCTCGACGAGACGGCTGCCGCGCACGACGCCGTCGAGGGTGGAGCGGTCGGAAAGGTGCTCATCCGCGTCGCCGACCTCTGAGGCCGGCGGCATCCGTTCACACCGTCGCTGCGACGTCCTCGTCTTCGACCGGGGGCGTCGCGGCGATGTGCGCGATCGAACGCCAGACCAGCAGCAGAGTCACCGCGGCACCGGCGAACGCGAACCACCAGGGTGCCGTGAGTCCCCACAGCTGCGCGATGACGCCTCCGAGCGCCTGGCCGATGACGAGCCCTCCGAAGACGCCGACCATGTTCACCGAAGCGATGCGTCCCTGCAGTTCGTGCGGCACGAGGCGCTGGCGCACCGTGGTGGAGATCGTGCCCCAGATGAACGCGTAGGCGCCGAAGGCGACCATGATGACGAAGGCGACCGTGCCCGACGTCGTGAGCGCGAACGCCAGGTGCATGAGCACTTCGGCCGTCAGGCACACGCGCATGAGCGCCGTGAAGGAGAACCGGCGTTCGAGCCATCCGAAGCTCACCGTCGACAGCAGCCCGCCCACGGCAGACGCCGTGGTGAGCGCGCCGTAGCCGACAGGCCCCATCTGCAGGTGGTCGGTCGCGTACAGCACGAGCACGCCCCACGGCGCCGCCCAGGTGATGTTGAACGTGAGGATGATGATGACGAGCGTGCGCACGGGCGGGTTCGCCCACAGCCACCGCACCCCTTCGAGGATGTCGGTGTGCACCGCGGTGCGCGGACCTTCCGCCCGCGACGCCGGCACGGGTGTTCTCGCGATGCGCGAGATGAGCACGACGGCCAGTGCGACGCACAGCGCCTGCACGGCGAAGGGCCAGAACGAGCCGAGAGCGAAGAGGAAGGCGCCCAGCGGCGGCCCGCCGAACTGGTTCGCCACGAGGAATCCCGCCTGGAGGCGCGCGTTCCCGATGCCGAGGTCGCGCTTTCGCACCATCATCGGCAGCAGCGTGCTGCTCGTCGTGTCGACGAACACCTCCGCGCAGCCGTAGAGGAAGGCCACCGACAGCACGATCCAGATCGTCGCCGCTCCCGTCACGAGGAACAGGCACAGCGCCACGAGAACGAGCGCCCGGATGCCGTTGGCCACCATGATCAGCACCCGCCGGTCGACCCGGTCGGCGATCGCCCCTGCATGGAGGCCGAACAGCAGCCATGGCAGGAACTGCATGACCGCGCCGGACGCCACCAGCAGCGGCGAATCGGTCATCGATGCGATCAGCAACGGCGAGGCGGCGAGCGCAATCCCGTCACCGAGGTTGCTCGTCCACGACGACGCCAGCAGCCAGCGGAAGTCACGCCCCAGCCGCCGCGGCGCGACCCATTCACCCATGCCCACCGCACGAGCCTACGGGGTGCACGCGACCCCCGAAGGCTTCGCCCCGGTCCCGTGACCGTGATTGCGGAACCGACGCAGAAACCCCAAGAAACGGTAGTGGCCGGTCACGCGCAGCCTGCATACCGTTGCTTAAATGCGAACTCGTTCACGCATCCTTGTCGTGACGTTCGGCGAACGGCAAGTGAGAACCCGATGGGTGGGACCATTTCTCCCCGGGTGGCTGGTCATCGTCGGGACACTGCTGCTCTTCGCCTTCACGATCTACCTCGGATCGGTGTTCCTGGATCGCGGCATTCTCCGCGAGTCTCAGAAGCGCTCCGACGACGCGTAGACCCGCGCAGTCCCGTCACCAGACGGCAGATCCCCTCTCCCGTCGCGAACAGCTCAGCGCACGACGAGCTCACCGGTGCGCACGGGAACCGTCCAACGGTTCCGGGGCGGGGGGAAGACGCAGACATAGTGGTCCGAGAACGCGCAGGGCGGCAGGTAGGCGCGATTCAGATCGAGCTCCACACGACCGTCATCGTCCGGCGCAGGCAGCCGCAGAAATCGGAACAGGTAGCTCTCCGTGCCGCTGGTGGCATCCGAGAACGCGGCGAACAAGGTCCCGTCGGGCTCTCGCCGCACCTCGAGCTCACGCTCCTCCCCCGCGAGGTCGAATCGCACCACTCCGTCCGCCTCCTCGCCCGCGGGCGAGAAGGTTGCGCTGCGCACATCCGACGGCTCGTACGGCGCCCGGAGGATGGTCGAGATCCCCCGGCGGGCTGCGGCGGCCGGGTCGAGCACACGGAGCATGACGGTGCCATCACGCACCTCGCTTCGCAGCAGCAGGTCGCCCACGACGACATCCTCGCCCGGACGCACCCTCTGCTCCCCGGGCACATCGCTGCGCTCCCCGGGCACATCGCTCCGCTCCCCGGGCACATCGCTGCCGACGGCCTCGCCGGCCTCCGCGCGCCACCGGCCGGGCACGCCGTCGAACGCGCGAGCGGTGTCGTCGAGCCAGCACGTCGCCGCCAGGGAGGCGATGCCGTGGGGCGCCCAGACCGCGGCATCCCGCTCTGCCGCCCAGCGTGCGTGATCGTCGCTCATGGTCCGTCCTCCCGACAGGTTGTCTGTTTCTGTACATATTTTGTTACACCATCGAAATCTGCAACTGAATAACATCCACCTATGGATGCCACGCCCGCACCCGACATCGATGCGCTGACCCGCGCGCTCGACGTGCACTCGCTGCGCATCCTCGTCGCGATCGACCAGGAAGGCTCGATCAGCGCCGCGGCCCGCTCGCTCGGCTACACGCAGCCGACGATCACGCAGCACGTCCAGCGTTTGGAGGCACGACTCGGCGCAAGCCTCGTCGTGCGGACGGCTCGCGCAGCGACCCTCACCCCGGTCGGCGCACTGCTGGTCGAACACGCTCCCCGCATCGATGCGAGCCTCACGGCCGCTGCCACCGAGCTTGCCCGAGCGCTCGGTCGCCGGCCCGGCGTCGTGCGCTTCGCCGCCGTCGGCGAGAGCCTGCCGCACGTCGTCGCACCCGCCGTCGCACGGCTCGCGGTCGAGATCCCCGGCCTGGAGGTGTCCGTCCACGAGGCCGCGAACGCCTCCGACGCGATCGACCTGGTGCGCGGAGGGCGAGCAGACATCGCCGTCACCACCGACGTGACGGCGGCAGGCGGCCGGCGCTCGACGCCTCGGCGCAGGGGACTGCGCGGAACGTTCCTCTTCGCGGAAGAGGTCGTCGCGCTGACAGCCTCCGACATCGAGGCCCCCGGGGGCCGACTCGATGCGCGCGCGATCGCCGCACTCCCGTGGATCGGCGGCCGCGGGACCTGCAGCGACATCGTGGCCGCCGCCATCGGCCGGGTCGTGCACCCCGACGACATCACCGTGAGCCGACCGGATGCCGCCGTGGCCCTGGCCGCCCACGGCCTCGGCGTGACCTTCGTCGCCGAGTCCGATGTGGCGGGCACGGCGCTGCCGACCGGCGTCCGCGCCCTCGGCGTCTCACCGTCGTTCACTCGACGCACGACGGCGACCACCCTGCTGGAGGGTGCGGCGATCCCGGCCGTCGCCTCGGCCGTCCGCACCCTGGCCTCCCACCGTCCGACGCCCACCGAGATCGAGGCCATCCTCGACTCCCGCAGGCGCTCGCAGAGCCACCGCGCCCGATTCCGCACCGCAGCACCCACACCCGAGGAGAGTCCCACCATGCCCTTCCCGTCCACCACCCGTCTGGCGAAAGCCACGACCGTCGCCGCCGCGAGCGCGCTGCTGCTGGCAGCATGCTCGATGCCGGCTCGCGACGGGGGCACCGGCGCGGACACCGGCGCCGAGATCGACCAGATCACCGTCGCCCTGCCCGGCTCGCTGTCCAGCCTCTACGTCGGCCAGGAAGCCGGCATCCTGAACTACTACATCGCCTCCATCGCGCAGGAGGGTCTGGTCTCGATCGATGCGCAGGGTCGCATCCAGCCCGGACTCGCGGAGTCGTGGGAGCAGACCGATGACGTCACGTACGTCTACGAGCTGCGCGATGACGCCACCTTCCAAGACGGCACGCCGGTCACGGCCGACGACGTCGTGTTCAGCTTGGAGCAGGCCCGCGACGAGACGGCCTCCCCCGGCCTCGCGTACTACCTCACGAACGTCGACACGGTCGAGAAGACCGGAGACGCCGAGGTCACCGTCACGCTTCTGGAGCCGGATGCCGCATTCGCCGCCAACATGAGCAGCGGCGGCGCGGCCTTCATCACGTCGAAAGACTTCTGGGAGGAGCACGACGGCAAGGTCGGCACCCCGGATGCGCTGCTGCTGGGAACCGGCCCCTACGAGGTGACCGAGTTCGCGCCCGACTCGCGGGTCGTCTTCGAGCGTGTCGACACGTGGTGGGGCGAGCTGCCGAAGGTGAAGAAGATCACGGTCAACTTCGTGCCGGATGAGTCGACGCGGCTCCTCGCCGCCCAGTCCGGTGACGTCGATGTCGCGTTCAACGTCCCGCTCGCGCAGTCGCAGCAGTGGGAGAACCTCGACACGATGCGCGTCGACTACGTCAATGACCTGTCGTACGTGGGGCTGTACTTCAACACGAGCATCGCCCCGTTCGACGACCCGAAGGTGCGCGAGGCGTTCGCCCACGCGGTGGACCGCGATGCCTACGTCGAGAAGCTGCTGCGCGGACACGGCGAGGCGGCCACCGCCATCATGACGCCGGAGTCTCTCGGCAAGGTCTACGAAGCCGAAGAGGCCCGCACAGTGCTGGCCGGAATCCCGCAGTGGGAGTACGACCTGGATGCCGCAGCGGCCGCTCTGGCCGAGTCGTCGGTTCCCGAGGGCTTCGAGACGGAGATCCTCACTCCCAACACCGGACCGCAGCTGGGGACCGCCGCCCAGGCGCTGGCCCAGAACCTGGCGGAGATCGGCATCACGCTGAACGTGCGCGAGGTTCCCATCGAGGAGTGGCTTGCGAGCCTCGACGCCTCGTCCGACCACGGCGTCAACCTGATGTGGTACTTCTCGACCCTCGGCGACCCCGCGGAGGTGCCGAGCTACCTCCTCGGTGCCGGCAACCCCGCCGCCTACGACAACGCGGAGGTCGTCGATCTGCTGACCCAGGCGGGCGCCGAGTCCGACCCGAGCGCCCGCATCGACCTGCTGGTGCAGGCCGAGACGCTGCAGGCCCAGGATGCGGTCAACGTGCCGCTGTGGTGGGGCCAGTCGGCGACGGCGTTCGCGAAGGACCTGGGGATGAACGACTACAGCTCGTTCGCCTTCATCTCCTCCTGGCCGACCCAGCTGTACCGGGCGGGTCAGTGAGCGAGCCCCTCCCCGTCCGAGCACGCGCAGCGCGGTACCGGTCAGTCGGCCGGATCCTCGCGGTGCGCGTGCTCGGCACGCTCACCGTGCTGCTGGTGCTGTCGGTGGTCATCTTCTCACTGATGCACCTGGCGCCCGGCGACATCGTGAAGAACCTGCTGGGGAACCGCCCCGCATCCCCCGAAGCGGTCGCGGCGATCCGGGCGCAGTACAACCTGGATGACCCCGTGTGGATGCAGTACCTGAAATGGCTCGGAGGGTTCGTCACGGGAGATCTCGGCGAGTCGATCCGGCTCCAGGTTCCCGTCGCCGACGCGATCGCCCAGCGCCTCGGCATCACCATGACGCTGTGCGCGCTCGCCTTCACCCTGGCCCTTGTCGTGGCCGTGCCGCTCGGTGTGCACAGCGCCGTGCGTGCCGGCGGCTGGGCCGACCGCACCGCCAGCATCCTCGCCGTGGTCGGGCTGAGCGCCCCCACGTTCGCGGTCGGCCTCCTGCTGCTGTACGTCTTCGCGTACTACATGAGGATCTTCCCCGTGTACGGCGCCGGCTCCGGCGGACTCGACACGCTGTGGCATCTCGTGCTCCCCGCGGTCACCCTCGCGCTGGGCCTCGGTGCGATCGTGGTCAAGCTCACCCGCGCCGCCATGCTCCGGGAGCTGGAGTCGGACTACGTCACCTCGGCGCGGGCCCGCGGCATCCCCGAGTCGCAGGTGCGCCGCATCGCGCTGCGCAACGCCGCGATCCCGATCGTCACCGGCGCGAGTCTCGTGCTGACGTTCCTCGTCGGCGGCACGGTGCTCGCCGAGACCACGTATGCGCTGCCGGGTGTCGGCACGCTGCTGCAGGACTCCGTGCTGTTCAAAGACATCGCGGTCGTGCAGTCGCTGACCCTGCTGGTGGCGGTCGCCATCGCGGTGATCGCCCTCCTCGCCGACCTCGCGTACCTCCTGCTCGATCCACGTCTTCGCCGCACCGGGAGGTCCGCATGACCGCCGCCATCGACCTGATGACCGCGCCGCGGCGCGCACGCAGACGCCTGCCCGCCACCGTCGCGGCCGCCTTCGTGATCCTCGCCGTTGCGCTCATCGCCGTGCTGTTCGGCAACCTCGTCTACCCGGATGCGATGCGCCAAGACATCCTGTCGGGGCTCCTCCCCGCCGGATCTCCCGGCCATCCGCTCGGTACCGACGAACTGGGCCGTGACGTCTGGGCGATGACCGTCGCGGGCGCCGCGTCGGCACTCGTCGGACCGGT
This sequence comes from Actinomycetes bacterium, assembly GCA_023431405.1. GTDB lineage: Bacteria > Actinomycetota > Actinomycetes > Actinomycetales > Microbacteriaceae > Microbacterium. The sequence goes on along the minus strand of JAEYVZ010000009.1, from coordinate 6,139 downwards.
GTGCGTCGCGGTGGGATCGATGATCCTCGGCATCACGCTCGGCACGCTCGCGGGCTACGAGCGCGGGTGGCTGGACGTCGTCGTCAGCCGCTGGACCGACCTGCTCCTGGCCCTGCCGGTGCTGCTGGCGGCGATCGTGGTGTCGGGCGTGTTCGGCGGCGGCTACTGGGTCACCGTGGTCCTGCTGATCATCCTGTTCTCGCCCTCCGATATCCGCATCGTCCGCGCCGGGGTGCTGGAGCAGACCGCCCGGCCCTACATCGAGGCGGCGAAGATGCTGTCCCTGTCACGCTGGCGTGTGATGTTCCGGCACATCCTCCCCAACGTCTCCACGCTCGTGATCACCAACGCGATGCTGAACATCGCCTTCGCGCTGGTCGCGTTCTCCTCGCTGTCGTTCCTCGGCGTTGGGGTCCCCCCGGGGACCGCCGACTGGGGGCGCCAGCTCACCGACAACAGGGCCATCATGTTCGACAATCCCGCTGCGCTGATCATCCCCGCCTTGCTGATCATCCTGGTCGCCGCCGCCGTCAACCTCGTCGGCGACTGGGTGGGTCAGCGGCTCTCACAGGTAGGACAGGCGCTGTGAGCGGCGTCGACATCGTCGGGCTGACAGTGATCGGCCACGACGGCCCCGTCGTGCATCCGCTCGACACCCGGATCGAGCCCGGCCGAACGCTGGCCATCATCGGCGAATCGGGATCGGGCAAGACGCTCACGGCCAAGTCGCTCGTGGGTCTGCTCCCCCGCGGATTCCGGGCCAAAGGCTCCGCCCGCGTGGGAGACACCGGCGTGACGCTCGACGCACCCCAGGCAACGTGGCGGCGGATCCGCGGCGCGACCGTGACGCTCCTCCTGCAAGACCCCTTCACGAGCCTGTCGCCGGTGCATCGCTGCGGCGACCAGATCGGGTGGACGTTGGATGCCGCGGCCGGGCGGCGCCTGCCGCGCGACGAACGCGACCGTGCGATCGCGGCGCGGCTCGCCGAGGTGAAGCTTCCTGCCCACGTCGCCCGGTCGTATCCGCACCAGCTCTCCGGGGGGATGCGGCAACGTGTCGCCATCGCGGCAGCGCTCGCCGCCGATCCGCAGCTGATCATCGCCGACGAGCCGACGACGGCGCTGGACGCGTCGAACCAGGCCGAGATCCTCGACCTGCTGCGTGCGATCCAGCGGGCGCGGAACCTGTGCGTCATCCTCATCTCGCACGATCTCGGCCTCGTCCGGGGCCGCACCGACGACGTGCTCGTGATGCGCCACGGCGAGGTCGTCGAGCGCGGCGCGACCGGCGACGTGCTGACCGCACCGGCGCATCCGTACACCCGTGCCCTTCTGGAGGCGGACCCTGCGCTGGCTGCCGCGCCGGCGCACCCCACAGACTCCGACCAGCCCGCACGAGCAGAGCGCGAGGGAACGCCGGTGCTCGCCGCAACGGGCCTCGTGAAGAGGTTCGGCGACCGGGTCGTGCTCGACGACGTGTCGCTCGACATCCCGGCCGGACGCATCGTGGGCCTCGTCGGCGAATCCGGCTCCGGCAAATCCACGTTCGCGCGATGCGTGGCGGGGCTGGAACAGGAGGACGGGGGCGAGATCCGGTTCGATGGCCGGCCGCTCGCGCCGGGGCGCCGCTCGCGAACACCCGAGCAGATGCAGATCGTGTTCCAAGACCCGTACTCGTCGCTGAACCCGATGATGTCGGTCGGGGCGATTCTCCGCGAGGCGCTCAAGGTCGCCGGCAGACCGGCATCCGATCTGGGCGAGCTGCTGACCATGGTGAACCTGCCGGGCGACTTCGCGGGCAAGCGGCCCGCCGAGCTCTCGGGCGGCCAGCGCCAGCGCGTCGCCATCGCCCGGGCGCTCGCCACGAGGCCGCGACTGCTCATCTGCGACGAGTCGGTGTCGGCGCTCGACGTCTCGGTCCAGGCGCAGATCCTCGGGCTGCTGCAGAGGCTGCGCGACGAGCTCGACATCGCGATCCTCTTCATCTCCCATGACCTCGCCGTCGTGCGCATGCTCGCCGACGAGGTCACCGTGCTCTGGAACGGCCGTGTGGTCGAGTCGGGCACGTGCGCTCAGGTGCTGACGCATCCGCGCCACGAATACACCGCCATGCTGGTCGCCGCAGGGCGCCGCGAGAACGAGGTCTCCGCAGAGACCGCACGAGAGGACTGACATGCGCACCGCATTGCCGATCGAGACCGAGGCATCTCCCCTCGGGGTGGCCGACGAGCTCGAAGCGCTCGGCGTCGCACCCGACCGGGTGGCGCGCTGGCGCCTGCCGCGATCCGCGTACCGGCCCGCGGTGCACACCGCCCGTGGGGCAGGCGGCGCCCTCGTCGCGGCGGCGCTCACGAGCGGTCGTCCGGCGACGGCGGCGACGAAGATCGTCGACCTGTGGTGGACGGATGAGGCGGCGGCGCAGGACGTCGTGGATGCCGTCGTCGCCGCCGCCCGCGGGCGCGGCGATGTCGCGGTCAAGTGGGAGTCGCCGGATGCCGCGGCCCTGCCGCCGTTCGCGACCCACCTCGGTTTCCGACCGCTCCGGCGGCCCTGGGCGGCGCTCGGCACGGAGAACGTGCACGGCCACGTGCTGTGGCTGGCGCCGGCCGCGCACGACGAGCCCGGCTACTACGCGCAGACGACGCTCTTCACGTGCGGCGCCGTCGCCGCGCTGATGGCCGCCGAGGGGGCGGGCGCCGAGGGGTTCTCCGGCGACGCGGACGACCGCGACCGGGAGCTCGCCTTCTGGCGTCGTGCGAGCAACTACCCCGCCTGCGAGCCGATCGGGCTGGCTGTCGCGGTCCACGACCACCTCGCGGATGCTCCCGTGGAGGTGGCCCTCGACCTGGAGGGGCCCGCACTCGTGGAGGGGTTCACCGGGTTCGACCGGTCCTTCCGCGAGGAGCTGCAGGCCGACTCGCTGCGGCAGGCCGGAGACCGCGGCATCCCCGTGCGCCGCGATCGTGTGGCCGTGTCGGAGATCGCCGAGCGTGTCGCCGGCGGCGAGAGCTGCCTGCTGCTCATCGACGAGGCGCCGATGCACGGCGAGGCCGGTCCGCACTGGATCTTCGCGCACGCTGTCGTCGGCGGAGCCGTGATCGTCGAGGATCCGTGGATCAACGTGGAGGCCGGCGAATCGTGGGTCGACACCCACGAGATGCCGGTGCACCCCGATGACCTCGACAGCCTGGTGCGCTGGGGGGCCGACGGCTACCGCGGCGTGATCTTCACGTCCGGCGCGAAAGCCGACGGATGAGGGATCACGATTCGTCGTGGCGGGTGCGCGCGATCCGTCTGCTCGAAGCCGACGCCAATCGCAGCGCCGACACCCACCTCCACAGCTTCCCTCTCCCGGAGGAATGGGGCATCGACCTCTACCTCAAGGATGAGTCGGTCCATCCCACCGGCTCACTCAAGCACCGGCTCGCGCGCTCGCTGATCCTGTACGGCCTGGTCGGAGGCATGATCGGCCCCACCACGACCCTCGTCGAAGCCTCCAGCGGTTCGACCGCTGTGTCGGAGGCGTACTTCGCGCGGATGCTGGGGCTCCGGTTCGTCACGGTGGTCCCGCGGGCGACAAGCCGAGAGAAGCTCGAGCTCATCGAGTTCTACGGCGGCGCGTGCCACTTCGTCGACGAGCCCCTGGAGGTCTATGCGGAGGCGGAGCGCCTGGCCGCCGAGTCCGGCGGGCACTATCTCGACCAGTTCACCTACGCCGAGCGTGCCACCGATTGGCGCGGGAACAACAACATCGCCGAGAGCATCTTCAGCCAGCTCGCGCTGGAGCGGCATCCGGTCCCCGCCTGGATCGTCGTGGGTGCGGGCACGGGCGGGACCTCGGCGACGATCGGGCGGTACCTGCGCTACCGGTGCTACGACACCCGCGTCGCCGTCGTCGACCCCGAAGGGTCTGCGTTCTACGAGTCGTGGCGACGGGCAGACCCCTCGCACGTCACCGGCAGGTCGTCGCGCATCGAAGGCATCGGGCGCCCCCGCGTGGAGCCGTCGTTCGTGCCGCAGGTGATCGACGAGATGATCGCGGTGCCGGATGCCGCATCCCTCGCCGCGATGCGGCTGCTGCGCGACCGCACGATGCACTGGGCGGGAGGGTCGACCGGCACCAACCTGTGGGGGGCCTTCGAGCTCATCGCGCGCATGCGAGCTGCGGGCGAGACCGGCAGTGTCGTGACGCTCATCTGCGACGGCGGCGTGCGGTACGCCCGCACCTATTACGACGACGCGTGGGTGCGCGACCACGGACTCGACCTCGCGCCGCATCGCGCGCGCATGGAGCGCTTCCTTGCCGGCGGGCCGTGGGAAGACGAAGGCGACGGCTGAAAGCGCCGACACAGTGAGGGTGACTGACGACGGAGACCTGACGTCGGCTCTCGCTGATCGAGCCGGTGCGCATGGGCACCCACGATCTACAGCAGCAGTCGGGTCACTCCCCCGCCTGCGCCAGCTCCGTGGTGCGTCGCTCCCGCATGGCGAGGAACAGCGGGAAGGTGAAAGCGAACGCGGTGAGCGCCGCCCCCACCACATACAGCCACCCGAACCGCATCCGCAGACGCCGAGCCTCGACGATGATGAAGATGCTCCCCGCGACGGCCACCACGAGCAGGTCGACTCCGAACGACGACACGGCCGGCCCGCTGCTCGTCAGGTCGCCGATGAAGTCCCGCATCTGGATGATCGCGAGCGCGTTGAAATACCAGGTGCCGATGAGGCCGGCGATCGCGAGACCGAGGTAGGCGAGGGCGAGCGGTGTCCAATGACGTCTCATGACTCGATCATCCCGGGTTCCGGGCAGATCTGACGAGGGTGTGGGAGGGCGCCGACGGGCGTACGATGACCGCACGGCCCCCGGGCGGCCGCGGCATTCGCCCGAAGAGGTTCGGAGGCGCAATGTGTCGTTGGCTCGCATACAGCGGAGGGCCGCTGCATCCGTCCGCGCTCGTACTGGAGCCTCAGCACTCGATCGTCGCGATGTCGCTGGACTCGCGGTTGGGTGCGGAGACCGTCAACGGCGACGGCTTCGGCCTGGGGTGGTATGCGGCAGATGCGGCGGCAAGCGGACACCCCGCCGTCTTCCGCAGTACCGAACCTGCCTGGTACGACGAGAACCTCCGCGAGATCACGGAGGCCGTGGTCAGTCCGCTCTTCTTCGCTCACGTGCGCGCCGCGGCAGGCCCGCCGATCCAGCGGACCAACTGCCATCCGTTCCGCCACGAGAACTGGCTCTTCATGCACAACGGCTCAATCGCCGACTTCCGGAGGTTCAAGCGGGCGCTCGTGCTCGCAATCGACCCCGCGCTGTATCCGGAGATCCAGGGAACCACCGATTCAGAGGTGCTGTTCCACCTCGCACTGACGTACGGCCTGAAGGACGATCCCGTGCGTGGTCTGGGCGACGCGATCCGCAGGGTGGAGGAGGAGGGGAATGCCGCGGGGGTGCAGTATCCGATGCAGGGCACGGTGGCCGTGTCCGATGGCACGACGCTGTGGGCGTTCCGGTACTCGACGCAGCGGCACTCCCGCACCCTCTTCCACTCGGCGGACATGCCGACGCTGCGGCGGATGTTCCCCGGTTTCGAACGCTTGTCGACCTTCGGCGACCAGACGCGGGTGGTCGTCTCGGAGCCCCTCGTCGACCTGCCGGGCGCCTTCCTCGAAGTACCGGAGTCGACGGTCGTCATCGTCGATCGCGACGGCTATCACAGCGAGCGGTTTCTCGCCGCGTGATCCGGCGGCTTCGGGTTCGAAGCCCGGTGTGCTTGGGAAAAGACAGAGCCCCGGCAGATCCTCAGATCTACCAGGGCTTCTGAACCGTCGGGATGACAGGATTTGAACCTGCGACCCCTTGACCCCCAGGCGCCTGGACGGCGTCGCCGAAGCCGAAATCTGCGTGATTCCGGGCCTCAGATCATGCAGGGCACGTCACGAGATGCATGGTTTGCATGATTCTGGTCCCCTTTTGGTCCCCGTGCGAAAGACTACGGGCGAGGCTGAAATGGGCTCCATCCATCGTGCTGACCGTCGGTGACACCACTGCGTCCGACCCGATCAGTTGACCCGGACAAGCGGTCCTGACCATCTCGATGCGGCGCGCTCACGAACTCGAAGTTTGCTCCTGCATGTG